>NZ_JBSHIO010000003.1:0-504063 GCF_053618995.1 Allobosea sp. NPDC055594 | reverse complement strand
ATGGTCATGCACTACAAATCCTCCGCAGTGCAGCTCGACCAGCAGCAGATCAACAAACAGTTCGACTCAATCCAGATACCGGGACTGGGCGGAGGACCAGGAGGCTTCGACCTGAGCGCGCCTCCCGGCCTCGCCCCGCCGAAGCCCTGATCGGCGAGGCAAGGCGGCGGTGCTCACCGGCGCTGCCGCGCTCCCCGCAGGCGCGAGCCTGCCCGCCTGCCATCCCATTCCGCTACGGCCTGGACCAGCAGCGAGAGCCTGACGCATGACTGCCGAGACCACCGCCCCCGATATCGATCATCTGCGCAGCTGGATCGGCCGTGAGGATGTCGCCGTCGACCTCGTCGCCGAGGATCTCGCGCGCAAATATCATGCTACGCTGGATCTCCCGGGCGAGCCGCCCCGGCAGGGCGAGATCCTGCCGCAGCTGATCCATTTCTGCCTGGCCCAGCCGGCCGTGCCGACGGCGAGGCTCGGAGCCGACGGTCATCCGGGCCGCGGAGGCTTCCTGCCGCCGGTGCCGCTGCCGCGACGGATGTGGGCGGGCGGCGAGGTGACCTTCCATGGCGAGCTCAGGGTCGGCGACCTCGCCAGGCGCACCTCCCGGATCGCCGATGTCGTGCTCAAGCAGGGCCGCAGCGGCGCGCTCTGCTTCGTCACGGTCGAGCATCGACTGGAGGCGAATGGCAGCCTCGTTCTGGAGGAGCGGCAGGAGATCGTCTACCGCGAGGCCGCGGTGCCGGGCACGGAAGCCGCGCCGCCACCGCCACGCGAACCGGGCAGGCATCGGCGGGCGCAGCAGGCCAGTCCGGCGCTGCTCTTCCGCTATTCGGCGCTGACCTTCAACGCGCATCGCATCCATTACGACCGGCGCTATGCGCAGGAGATCGAGGCCTATCCCGGCCTCGTCGTCCACGGCCCGCTGCAGGCGGCCTGGCTCTGCAATTATGCCGCCGAGCTCCTGGGCACTCCGCCGAAGCGCTTCAGCTTCCGCGGGCTTTCCCCGCTCTTCGAGCATGACGCGTTCGCGCTCCATGCCCGCGAGGCGGATGGCGGGCTGGAGCTCTGGACGGCGCGTGAGGACGGCACGGCCTGCATGTCGGCGAAGGCGTACCGGACATGAGCGCGGCGCTGGATTGCCTGGTTCCGCTCTTCGTGCCGGGCAACCGGCCGGAACGCTTCGGCAAGGCCGCCGCGGCCGGTTGCGACGCCGTGATCCTCGATCTCGAGGATGCCGTCGCCCGCGACGACAAGGCGGCGGCGCGGGCAGCATTGCGGGACGACTTCACCGATCTGCCGATCATCCTGCGGATCAACGGGCTCGGCACGCCCTGGCACGAGGCCGATATAGCGGCGGTCATAGGCCTGAGGCTCGCCGCGGTGATGGTTCCCAAGGCCGAAGCCGGCGAGGCCTTCGCGGATCTGTGCACGCGCCTGCCGATGCCGGTGATCGCGCTGATCGAGAGCGCGCGCGGCCTCGCCGACGCCCGTCTCATCGCGGCGACCGGCAATGTCGCGCGCATCGCTTTCGGTAGCATCGACTTCTGCGCCGATCTCGGCTGCGCCCACAGCCGGGAGGCTCTGCTGGCGGCGCGCAGCGAATTGGTGCTGGCCTCGCGGCTTGCGTCCCTCCTGCCGCCGATCGACGGCGTGACCACCGCGATCGACGATGCGGGGCTCATCGTCGGGGATGCGCGTCATGCAAGCGAGCTCGGCTTCAGCGGCAAGCTCTGCATCCATCCGCGGCAGATCGAGCCTATCCGTGCGGGCTTTGCCCCCGATCCCGCCGAGATCGCCTGGGCCCGCAAGGTGCTGGCGAGCGGCGATGGCGCGGCTGCGGTCGACGGCGCGATGGTCGATGAGCCCGTACGCCTGCGTGCCCGCTCCATCCTGGCGCGAAGCGCAGAGGCCGGCGCCTGAGGCCGGGCTGCCTGCATCGCGAGCCGACAGGAGCGTCGGCGCAAGTACCCGTGGAAGCCTGCGCCTGGAAAATGCCTTGTCTGAGGAAGGTTTCGAATGGCTCTGCCCCCGCTCATCCTGATCCCCGGGCTCCTCAACGATGCCGAGCTATGGCGCGACCAGATCGCGGCGCTGGCGGACATCGCCGAGTGCCGGGTCGCCGACATCACGCAGGGCGAGAGTCTGGAGGCGCTGGCGCAGAGCCTGCTGGCGCAGGCGCCGCCGCGCTTTGCCCTCGCCGGCTTCTCGCTGGGTGGCTATGTCGCGGTCGAGATGGCGCGTCTCGCGGCGGAGCGCATCGAGCGGCTGGCCCTGCTCGACACCTCGATCCAGCCGGACGATCCCGAGCGGGCGGCGGCGCGAAAGGTTCGTGACAAGGCCGCCCGGGGGCCGGGCACCTTCCACGGCTTGGGCGACCGGTTGCTCAGGACCTATCTCAGCGAGGCCCATCTTCAGGACGAGCAGATCGTCGGGCGCATCCGGGGCATGACGCAACGGCTCGGCGCCGAGGTCTTCCTGCGCCAGAACAATATCCTGCGGAAGGATGGCTCCGGCGTCCTGAGCGGCTTGAGCTGCCCGGTCCTGATCCTGTGCGGCGAGGAGGACAGGCTGACGCCGCTCGCCGAGCACCAGGCCATGGCGCGTCTCGTGCCGCAGGCCAGGCTCGTCGCCGTGCCCGGCAGCGGCCATATGACGCCGATCGAGAACCCGGCGGCGGTGAATGCGGCCCTGCGCTCCTGGCTGCAATCGGGGCAGCCCTAAGGATCCGGTGCTGGACCGAGATCTCTGAAACGCTAATCTCTCGCGGCCACTTCGGACGCTGGCGCTCAAGTTGCCGCTGGACCGCGATCTCTGAAGCGCTAATCTCTCCTCCGAAATCGCCGATCTCGCGCTACCGTTGCCGCTGGACCGCGATCTCTGAAACGCTAATCTAAAGCCTTTGCTGCCGCCGAACGCGAGCAGGTTGCCGCTGGACCGCGATCTCTGAAACGCTAATCTACGAGTGCGCCGGCCGCCACCCCCGCCCCAGTTGCCGCTGGACCGCGATCTCTGAAACGCTAATCTCAACATTGGTTCAGCTACGGCGGGCGCTCTGTTGCCGCTGGACCGCGATCTCTGAAACGCTAATCTCGCCTTCTTCACCGGCCCGGCTGACGCCAAGTTGCCGCTGGACCGCGATCTCTGAAACGCTAATCTTTCGTCTCGAATTTCAAGCACCTGCTCGTCGTTGCCGCTGGACCGCGATCTCTGAAACGCTAATCTTGATCAGCCCCTATCCTCTTGTAAAGAAAGAGGATAGGGGCTGTGGCAGGATGTTTTTTCTGCATGTTCCGCTCAGAATAGCGCGAGTTGATCCGGATTTTTCCGGCTGCGTTTCCGGCGCTGGCCCGAAAATCTGACGATATTCTCATACTGCCGGTCGGTGAATGTCAGGATATGCACGTCTCCGCGCGCAGGCAGATGCGCCTCGATCCGCCGCAGATAGGCCTCGAACTGCTCCTTGCCGTTGCAGAAGCGGGCATAGACCGAGAACTGGCTCTTCTCGAAACCCTCGTCGAGCAGATATTCGCGAAACTTGGTCGCCGCGCGGCTCTCGACTTTGCTGGTCACGGGAAGGTCGAACATCACGAAGATCCACATGAGCCGGTAACCGCTGAGCTGGGTGAGCGTCATGGCGGACGCTCCGCCGCGGGCATGGTCGCGGAGGGCTTCGGCTCCGACTCGGGAACCAGCCGGTCGAGGCCCGCGATCTCGATCGGCGTTGGTGGCAAGGGCGTCACCAGTGTCGAGGCGTCGTTCGTCTCGAAGGCGCGCGCCAGCGACTGCGCCAGGCGCTGGGCCGCCACGGTCACCGTGGTGACGCCGTCCGCGCCCGGGAGATCGACCGCGATCAGTCCTGCGAAAGCCCGCTTCGTGGCCGGGTCGACCTTGTCGAAGCCTTTTGCGGCAAGGCGCAGCGCCAGTGCGTCGACCAGGGGCCGGAAGGGCTCGACGAGATCGTCGGCGAGCGCGAAGGCATTGCCGCGATTGGCGTGATGGATGCCGATCGAGGGATGCAGGCCCGCTGCGACCACCGCGCGGGCGACCAGCGAGCGCAGGATGGTATAGCCGTAATTCAGGGGACCGTTGATGTCCTGCGCATCGCGCTCGCGGCGGAAGCCCGGCTCCATCAGCAAGGGCCAGTAGCGCCGCGCCGCCTGCGCCTCGATATTGTCGGGATCGCCCGAGCGCACCTTGCGGACGAGCATGTCGAGCGCGGCGCGCTCCTTGCCGTGCGCCGCGAGAATGGCGGCCTGCCAGCGCAGCTTGGCCACGATGATCCGGCTCCAGAGCTGCTTGGCGAGCGGGCGGCCGGCTGCCCATTGCGCTCGCATGCGCGCATTCTGCCCATGATGGCCGTCGAGCGGAAGCAGGACGCCGACCGGTGCATGGTTTTGCCCGCACAGCACCAGCGGCACGCCGCGCTCGGCCAGGGCGACGGCGAGATTGGTGCTCCAGGTGACGCCATGCGCATGTACGATCACCGCCGCGATGTCGTCGAGCGGGACGCGGCCGATCTCCTGCCTGTCCTCGCTGACGAGGAGGAAGCCGCGCAGGGCGGAGAGGTGGCGGCCGTCGCTGGCGATGTCGACGACCCGCTCCATGCCCCTATCCTTTCGAGCGCGGCTTGCGGGCCGGAAAACCCGGGTCGTGGATGCGGCCGAGCTCGTCGATGCGGACCTGCCGCGCCTTCCAGCGCTGCAGCGAGCTGGGCGAGCCATAGACATAGCGGAACGGGTCGTCCTTGTTGGCGTCGCGGGCTTTCAGGCTGCCGGCCTCCTGCGGCGGTGCCAGCACGAGCGAACCGGCGGAGAACTTGACGACGCGCATCAGCTCGCGCTCGCCGTCGCGCTCGATCGCGACGACGTCGTTCTGCTGGAGCGAGAGGACCTTGCGCGCCGTCGGATTGTCGGCGCGGATCGGCGAGCTCCAGCCCGGCTGGTGTGCCTCGAACATCGAGACGACCTCGTCCTTCCACCTGCCGGTCTTCAGCTCCCAGACGTCGAAGCGGTAATTGGAGTCGCCCTTATAGGCCTTGTAGGCGCGCCCCTCCCGGTCCCTGATCGGGATGACGGAGAGCGGCTCGACCACACGGATGCGACGTAGGCCCGGAAAGGAGCGCGGTCCGCGCTCGGGATGGCCGAAGCTGCGCATTGCCTGCTCGAAGGCCGCCCCCTCCCTGCCGGCGGTCCAGTCCTTCAGCTTCTGTTTCAGATCCTCGTCGCGGATCGCGTCGAGATCGGCCGGTTTCTTGAATGCCGAGAGCGGCTTGCGCGTGACGACGATGTCGAGCCCGCGCGCATCCTTCTCGCCGGTGACGCCATAGGCTGTCTCGTTGTGCAGGCGCCCGGCCGTCGTATCGCGATTCGCCGGACGTCCGGCCTTGCTCGCGCTGCCATGGTCCGGGCGATGGCTCACGGTGATGGCGCGCACGGCCTCGCCGACCGCCTCCGAGAACCCCGCCCAGGGGTCGGGGATGCCGGCGACCAGCCGGTCGGCGGCCTCATGGCCCTGGCTGCCGGCCTCGCGGGCGATGCGATTGAGCATGGCGCGATCGGTCACGGCGACGACGATGGCGTCGATCGCGTGATGGCGGTGGTCCCGGCGGTTCTTCGGCTGGCTGGTGCCACCGGCAAGGTTGTGGTCCGGCAGATGGTGGTTGAGCCCCCAATTGCGCCGCAGCATCTCGGTCAATCGCCCGGGCGAGACCCAGACATGGCTCGAGCCCTCGCCGGTCTCGGGGTAGAGCGCCGAAAGATATTCCCGCGCCAGCCGCGAAAGATGCTGGGTGTCGATGAGGTGGCGGGCGAGGAAGCCGCCCTGCGCATCGAAGCGGCCGAGCGCTTCCGGTTCGAAGCGCCAGCGCTTCTCCCTGGGCAGGCGCGCGGCGCGGGCGGCGATCGCTTCCCAGTCGGCATCCGGGCCGAAATGGGCGCGCAGATCGGCCCGGGCCTCGAAGGGCGTGCGCTTGCGCTTGATGCGGTTGACCTCGCGCAGGCAGAGGACGCGGTTGCCGTTTGAATCGTCGAGCGTGGCGCTGAAGGGCAGGATGTGATCGATTTCGACCGCGCCCGAGAACAGCATGTCGAGCGAGATCTGCCGGCCACTATAGACGCAGCGCCGGTCGAGCACATTGTCGCGGTTGAGTTCCTCCCAGAGCTTGAGCAGCGCCCGGTTGCCGCCCTTGTCGGCCTGGCCGATCTCCTGGAGCTTCCGCGAGCGCTGCTCGGCCGCCTCGCGATTCTTCCTGTTCTCGACATTGATCTCGCGCTTGCGCTCCTCGTCGAGCTTGAGCTCGCGGGCGAGCTCGATCGCGATCTCTTGCGGCGGTCCAAAGCGGCGGATCAGCGCGTTGACGACGCGGCGGAGCTGGTTGAGGCCGATATGCACGGTCGGATTGGTCAGCCGTCCGGTGCGCAGCGCCTCGTCCTGTTCGTCCGGATCGGCGGTACCGGGCAGGATGTGGCGCTCCAGCACCGCGCCGTAATAGGGCAGGGCGGGATTACCCTTGTCGTCCTGCCAGGTTCGTCCGTCGCGCAGGTCGGAATGATGGCCGAGCCCGGCCCGCTGCACCGCCTCGCTGTAGACGACGACCTCCTTCTCCAGCTCGGCGATCAGCGCCTTCGTCGCGGTCTCGCCGAAGCGGCCATAGCCCTCGGGCAGGCGCGCGCCGGTGACGTTCGCGGCCTGCTCGCCGGAGAGTCCGTGGGCCTGCTGCAGCCAATCCTCGAATTCGGTGATCTCGGTATCGCTTTCGAGCGTCAGCAGGCGCTCGATCACCGGCCATTGCGCCTCGGGCTTGATGCCGAGCCAGGCCGCGCCGAAGCGGCTCTTATGGGCCATCTCGGCGGCGACCTCGTCGCCCTTCATCTCCTTGCGGTTCTCGCTCTCCTTGTTGAAGCGGGTATCGGGATCGAGCTTCAACCCCTTGCGCAGCGATTCATAGGCGACCGTCTTCTTCTGTCCGAGCTTCGAGAGCAGGGCGTCGCGCTGCGGCCTGTCCAGCGGGCGTGCTTCCGCCCCAGGCAGCACGATCCTCAGCGCGTTGAGTTCCTCCAGCAGGCGCCGGCGCTGGAACAGCGGATGTGCCTTGGGCAGGCGCGGTTCCGGCGGCAGCAAGGTGCAGAAGCCGATCTTCGGCTCCCTCAGCGGGCGCTGGTGGAAGATGATCTCGTAGAACTGCTTGCGCCTTTCGGGTGTCAGCGCAGCGGGGTGATGCAGCGCCTGCGCCTGCCAGATCGCGGCGAACTCCTCTTCCAGCGTCTGCCGGTCGGGATAGAAATCATAGATCTCACCGGCCTTGCCCGCCTCGGCCTCGGGGGCGACGATCCGGGTCCGCACATGCGGGATCGCGTTGGGATCGGCGGCGCCTGCCCGGCGTTTGTGCAGGAACTCGCCGAGTGTCCTCGCCTCCTCCTGCGCCATCTGCTCGTGCAGCCGGGCGACGCCGATCCTGATCATCCCGGCATCGTCGTTGCGGCCGCGGTCGGTCTTGCGATTCGACTTGAAGCCGCGCCGCTGGTTCAGGTGGAACAGCGCCCGGCCGAGATGGGCTGGCGGCAAGGCTTCATCCAGCGCCCGCGTCCGCAACTCATAGGGATCGAGCGCGGCAAGGGCCCGGCGGGCCTCGTCATCTGCGGGGAAAAAGCCGGCCAGCGTCAGATATTTGAGCAGGGCTGTCTGGCGCTGCTTGAAGCGGTCGCGCCGGCGTCGCATGGCACGGGCGTCGCGGCGTCCGCCCGCGAGAGATGCCCCCGATTTCGGCTCGCGCCCATCGGAGAAGATGCGGGAGCCGGCGGCCTCGACACCATTCGGAGCGCCCCGGTCGTCGAGTCGGATGACCGCCCAGCCGAGCGAATTCGTGCCGAGATCGGCCCCCAGACGCCACCGCATATCCTTTGCTCCCCCTGCTGCGCCGGGGATACTATCTATGGTTGTGTAAATGTCGAGTGTTTATTATGAATTAAGTTCACCTAGGGAAATTGACAATAGGCGGCTTTGCTCCTACCAGAGCCCTAGCCGGACGGATCGGGGTCCAAACTGATCCGTCAAGGGAGCGCTCCCTTAGGCTAACTGGGCTAAGGTCAGAAGAGCCCAAGTTCACCTAGTTGCCGCTGGACCTGCGGTCTCTGAAACGGTGCTTGACCGCGATCCCTGAAGAGCTATTCTGAAGACTTCAGAGATCGCGGTCTGGCTGTTAACAAGCAGTCATGTCTGCACCAGATAAGGGCGGCGCTCCGGCGTCGCCTTTTTTTGTTTCTACCATCCGGTGGTGGTGATTTTCATGGCCGGGCCATGAACCGGCCAGCGCAGAGCTGGATGCACGCCCCGTTCGAGCCATGGCCGCGCGATGCGCTCGCTTGCCCTTTTGATGAGAACAAAATAAGAACATTCTGGAATCGGAGCTGGATGAGGGCGGTTAAGATGCGGATTCGGCGAACCTGGCCGGAGATCGACCATTTGTTTCATGTCGAGGCCGAAGGCGGCGAGCGGATCGCCGTCATAACGCACGACAAATATGCGCCGCGCGGCTCGCCTCGCTGGCATTGGGCGATGTCGGGGAAACGCCGGGCCGCCGCGGCCGGATTCGGGCGCTGTCACGATATCGAGGAGGTGAAGCGCAGGATCCGCGAGAGCCTGCCTGAAGGTGCAGCCGCATCGCGCAGGGGTGGCCGCGACTGCTTGGCCTGAAGCATTTTCGCGCGAAGCGAGGGCCGGTTCGCGCGAAAAGGCTCAGAGCTCGCTTTGGCGGGGGCGCGGCCCGAGATCGGGGAGCGAGGTCTCGGCGGGCGTGCGGGCCGCGGCGGCCTCCGGCGCGATCGGATTGGTCAGGATGCGCATCGCGAAATAGCTCGCAACCGCCAGCGAGAGCACACCGATATAGAGCAGCAGACCTTGCGGCCCAACGATCTGCATCACGGCGGTCGCGACCAGCGGGCCGATCGTCGCCCCGACGCTCCACAGGAAGAGCAGCCCGGCCGAGAGGCCGACGGCCTGGTCGCGGCCGAGCCGGAAATAGGCGTGGGTCACCGCCACCGTATAGAGCGGCACGCTGCAGCCGCCGGTGAGCGCGAACAGGCCGTAGAGCCACCAGTCGCGCTGCGTCGTGCCCGACAGGAAAAGCGCCCCGAGCGTTGCGGCGGACAGGGCGGTCGCCGCGGTGGCACCGAGCAGGACGCGACGGCTGTCGACCCGGTCGGCGAGCCAGCCGATCGGCCATTGCAGCAGGAGCGCGCCGAGCTGGATCACCGCGGTCAGCAGGAGCGCGCGCTGCTGGCCGAGCCCGATCAGGATGCCATAGGCCGGCACGACATTGGTCAGCGGCCCGCTGACCAGGCCGACATAGAGGCAGCCGATCACGGCGGCCGGGGCCTGCTGCCAGAGCGTCTTGAGGCGGACCGAGACCAGTTCGGCCGATTCCGGGCCCTTCGCCCGGGTGAGGCTCACCGGAATCAGCGCGATCGAGAAGGCGACGCTGGCGATCAGGAAGACGTCATGGGTCTGGATCGCGACATAGCCGATGCCGACCTGCGAGCCGATCAGGGCCAGCCGGTTCAGGATCTGGTAGATGCCGAAGATCCGGCCACGATGGCTCGAGCGGGCCTGGCCGCTGATCCAGCTCTCGATGCAGATGCTGTGGCCGGCCGCCGCGACGCCCATGACGAAGCGCGTCAGGCTCCACCATTCGACCGGCAGGACCGGAAAGCTGAGCGTCAGCGCCGCCTGCAGCGAGGCGAACACCGCAAAGCCGCGAATATGGCCGACGCGCCGGATCAGCGTCGGAATCCAGAAGCAGCCGAGCAGGAAGCCAACCGAATAGGCCGAGCCGACCAGGCCGATCAGCAGCAGCGGCTGCTCCTCCAGGGCCATGCGCAGCGGCACGACCGTGTTCATGATCGTGCTCGCGACCTGCAGGATCAGCGCGCCGGTGACGATGGCGCCGAGCGCCGCGACCGAGCCGGTTTGCGGTTTCGAGGCTTCGCTCACGGCCGGGTCGATTCCGTGCAGGCGAACTGCCGCGAAGCGGGGCGGCGGGGCGAGAACGAATTCTGGGTCACCACGGCGTTCTCGCGAAATCGATTGCCGGCCACTGCAGCTGCCGGCAGGAATAGCATGTCCGTCCGGATAAGCCCCCAAATTTTGGCGGAACTGAGCATGCCGATCGGCCGAGCGGAGGCATCGCCGTCATGCGCTGGGCGCAGCTGCGGGCGGAGTGCCTTTCGCTGGCGCGCCCTTGCGGTTTTCGCCGAGGGGCGGCTTCGGTGCGGTGAGAGGCGAGGCCGCGAGCAGACCAGGGAGCAGGACTTGTCGGAGACCGTGAACAGGGGCGTGCCCGCGCCGGCAGGGGCGAAGAGCCGCCGAAGCTGATGGCCGCGCCACGTTCGACCCCTGCGACCGTTCTCGCGCTCGGAACCGCCCAGACCGTGGCCTGGGCATCGAGCTATTATCTGCCGGCGGTGCTGGCGACGCCGATGGCGCATGATCTTTCGACCAGCCCGGTCGAGATCTTCGCCGCTTTTTCGGCGGCTCTGGTGGTGTCGGCGGTCATCGGCCCCTGGGGCGGAGCGGTGATCGACCGGCGCGGCGGGCGCGGCGTCCTGATCGGCTCCAATCTCATCTTCGCCGCCGGGCTCGCCTGCCTCGCCTTGGCGCAGGGGACGGTCCTGCTCTGGACCGGCTGGCTCGCCATGGGGCTCGGCATGGGGATCGGGCTCTATGAGGCCGCCTTCGCCGCGCTCGCCTGCATCTATGGCCGGGAGGCACGCTCGCCGATCACCGGCATCACCCTGATCGCCGGCTTCGCCAGCACGATCGGCTGGCCGCTATCGGCGCTGATGGAGGCGCAGATCGGCTGGCGCGGTGCCTGCCTCGGCTGGGCCGGGCTGCATCTCTTTCTGGCGCTGCCGCTCAATTGCTTGCTGCCGTCAGGCCATATAGCCGTTTCCGCCCCTGCGGCTGCGGTGAAGACGGGGCAGGACGGCGACCGGGCGGAGGCCCGCAAATCGCGCTGGGTCATGGTATTGCTGGCGCTGGTGTTCGCCATCACCTGGTTCAACAGCACGGCGATGGCGGCGCATCTGCCGCGGCTGCTCGAGGCGGCCGGGGCGACGACGGCGGTGGCGGTCGCTGCTGGTGCGCTGATCGGGCCGGCCCAGGTCGCCGCCCGCCTCGCCGAGTTCACGCTGATGCGGCAGCTGCATCCCTTGATCTCGGCAAGGCTGGCGACGCTGACGCATCCTCTCGGCGCCGGCGTTCTGCTGGCGCTCGGCGCGCCCGGGGCCTATGCCTTCGCCTTCCTGCACGGGGCCGGCAACGGCGTTCTGACGATCGCCAAGGGAACCTTGCCGCTCGCGCTGTTCGGGCCGGCAGGCTACGGCCTGACGCAAGGGCTGGTCGGCGGTCCCGGGCGCGCCTTGCAGGCCGCCGCACCGCTGCTGTTCGGGCTGGCGCTCGACCGCTGGGGCGTACAGGCGATCTGGCTGACGAGCGGGCTCGCGTTCGTCGCCTTCCTGATGCTGCTCGCGATCCGGCTGCCGAAAGGCGAGGTCCATCCCTGAAGCGGCGCTGCCGGCTCAGCGCTTGGCGACATGCTCCGGCTTGCCCTCGTGCTTGGTCGAGGCGAACTCCTCGAGCTCTTTCTCGGTCATCGACCCTTCCATCGCTTTCGAGGCGCCCTTGAGATCGCTCCTGGGTATCTCGCCTCGCTTGGCGGCCAGCGCCATGCCGGCCGCCTTCTGCTGCGCCTTGGATTTCGCGGGCATGGCTGGCCTCCTTCTCCGAAAGGGCGGGGATGCCCGATCAACCGGAGGGCGGCGCGATGGTTCCGGCAGGTGTCAGCGCCGGCGCGGACCGCGCCGGGAGGAGGTGCTTTCGGGCGGGCTCCGGTCGCGATCGGCGGCTGCCGCCGTCGCCAGCCAGATCACATGCCGGGCGCCGCCGCCGGAGGCATTGGCGCGGACCTTCTTCTCCTCGACCGCAAATCCGCTCATGCGCAGGCGCTCGGTGAAGGCGCGGTCCGGTCCGGCCGACCAGATGGCGAGCACGCCGCCCTTGCGCAGGGCGGATTTGGCGGCGGCGAGCCCGGCGAAATCATAGAGCCGGTCATTGGCCTCGACCATCAAGCCATCGGGGCCGTTGTCGACGTCGAGCAGGATCGCGTCATAGCCGGCTTTGCCGGCACGGATCAGCGAGGCGACATCGGCCTCGCGGATGCTGACGCGGGGATCGTCGAGGCAGCCAGCGAAGATCGCAGCGAGCGGGCCGCGGGCCCAGGCGACGACCTGCGGGATCAATTCGGCGACGATGATCTCGGCATCGGCCGGCAGCACGGCGAGCGCGGCGCGCAAGGTGAAGCCCATGCCGAGCCCGCCGATCAGGAAGCGCGGCCGGGCGCGCTGGCCGAGGCGCTCGGCGGCGAGCGTCGCCAGCGCTTCCTCCGAGCCGCGCAGCCGTGAATTCATCAACTCGTTATGGCCGAGCGTGATCGAGAACTCGCTATCGCCGCGCTGCAGCAGTTTCAGCGTGCCGCCGCCCGGGATCGGGGCGGCGTCGAGCTGTGTCCAATGCGCCATCGCTTCAGTCCAGTCGCGTCCGTTTGGCGAAGGCCCCGGCCTTCATGATCACAGGCATGTGCCGGCCCTGGCGGGTCAGCAGCGCCAGATCCTTCAGTGGATCGCCATCGACGACGACGAGGTCGGCATGGGCGCCGGGCACAACCGTTCCGATCTTGCCCTCGAGCTTCAGCAGCTTCGCCGCGACATGGGTGGCGGCCCCGATCACCTCATGGGCGGGCAGGGCGCGGCCGCGAATGACGAACTCCTCCGACTGGTGCCGGTGCATCTCGCCGAGCAGGTCGCTGCCATAGGCCATGGGCAGGCCGGCCGCCTTCATGATCGCGAGCGACTCCATGCCGGCGGCGCGGACGCTCTCGACCTTGGCGACCGAGTCGGGCGGGAAGCCGAGCTTGCCGCCTTCGCTGGCGAGCTTGTCATAGGTGACGAGGGTGGGCACTGCGACGGCGCCGTTCCTGGCGGCAAGCTTCGCAGTCTCGGCCTGGATCAGGTTGCAATGCTCGAGCGAATGGACGCCGGCCTCGACGCAGCGGCGGATCGCCTCGTCGGTATAGACATGGGCGGAGACATAGGTGCCTGCCATGCGGGCCTCCTCGACCACGGCCTGCAATTCGCCGACCGAGAAGCCGAGGAAATGGATCGGATCGGTCGGCGAGGCGCAGCCGCCATTGGCCATGATCTTGATGAAGTCGGCGCCGCCCTTCAGCTCCTCGCGGGCGGCGCGGCGCACCTCCGCCTCGCCATCACAGATGCGGCCGAGTGCGCCGAGGCGATGGCGGGTTCCGGGCGCCGTCCGGTCGTCATAGCGCCCGCGAAAATCGGCATGGCCGCCGGTCTGGCTCAGAGCCTTGCCGGAGATGACGAGGCGTGGCGTCGGGAAATCACTCTCCTCAGTCGCCTGCTTAAGACCGAAATCGGCCCCGCCGACATCGCGCACCGTGGTGAAGCCGCGCAGCAGCATCTCGCGCATGATCACCAGCGAGCGCACCGTGACGAGCGAGTCCGGCAGCGCCGCATTGCGGCCGAGATCGGCGAGGCCGGCGATGACATGGACATGGGCGTCGATCAGCCCCGGCATCAGGGTGCGGCCCTTGAGGTCGATCGCCCTGGCCTTGTCGGCGCGCAAGGACCTGCCGACCTCGTGGATCAGCCCGTCCTCGACGAGAACATTGACCGGCTCGCCGCGCTCGGGGGCGGTTCCGTCGACGATGCGGGCGTTCTGGAACAGGGTCGCGGCCATGATGGCGGTCCTCGGAGCGGGTGCGGGCGAAGGCGGCGGTCAGCGCGTCAAGAGCGCGGTGAGATAGAGGCCGAGGCCGAAGACGACGTGGTTGACGAGGCCGACGAGCCGGATCTGGCCGGGGTTCGGCCGCTTCGAGGCGGCGACGCCGAAGCCCATGCCGGGCTGCAGGATGAACCAGCCGCAGCCGACGGTGACGATGCCGACGATCAGCGCCGGGATCAATGTCGGCGCCTTGGCCCAGCCGATGCCCCAGATCAGCAGCAGCACGGCGGCGAAGAGCACGCCGACGAGATAATGCATGATCCAGCCGATCGAGAGTTCGCCGGAAACCGGCTCCGAGGCCGAGATCGGGTCGTGCATGAAGCGCCCCCGCGGCAGATGCGCGAACCAGCGCCCGACCATCGCCCAATTGGCGAGCGGGATGCCGAGTGTGCGGTTGAGCAGCAGGGCCCAGAGGTCGAGAATGGCAGTAGCGCCGACGCCGATCACGATCGCGCGGCCGAGAAATTCAAGCATGCTTCACCCCTCCCAGCGGCCTCGAAGGCCGCGTCCTCAAGCGAGTCTTATGGAGGGGAAAGCGGGGGACGAGGTCAACGGAAAGGGCGACCTTATCCCCCTTGCAGGCGCAGGGGCGGCATGCGCCGGGCATGGGCCATCGGTCGCAGCCGGAACCTCGGGCGGCACCGTTCGTTTCCTCGGCGACGGCAGGGGAGCGAACGATGGCGGTTGCAACGGCGGCGAAGGTGGGCACGAAGGGTGGGCATGGTGCGCAGGAACTGCCCTCGGTCACCGTCACCAGCTATAATCTCGAAATCCGCGACGGGGACGGCTTCATCGGAGACAAGGCGAGCCGCGGCGCCTTCATGGACCATCTCGCCGAATTGCGCGGCCATCTCGCCGAGAATGGCGAGGATCCGCTCGGCGACACCGACGCGGCTCCGAGCAAGTCCGAGCTCGACGAACTGATCAGCAAGGGTGAGGCGCGCGAAGCTGCGCTGGTGCTCTCCGCGGTCGAGCGCTTCGCCCAGTCGCTGTCCTTCGTGATTCGTCGCTTCCTGCGGCAGAAGGCCTGGGCTCCGGTCGAGCGCATCGTGGTCGGCGGTGGCTTTCGCCAGAGCCGCGTCGGCGAGCTCGCCATCGCTCGTGCCGGCATCCTCCTGCAATCGGAGGGGCATGCGATCGAGCTCGTGCCGGTCCGGCACCATCCGGACGAGGCCGGCCTGGTCGGCAGCGCCCATCTCGCGCCGAAATGGATCTTCGAGGCCTATGACAGCCTGGTCGCCGTCGATATCGGCGGCTCGAACATCCGGGCCGGCATCGTCGAGCTGCGCCAGGACAAGGCGCCCGATCTCAGCAAGGCACGGGTCTGGGAAACCGAGCTCTGGCGTCATGCCGACGAGGAGCCGAGTCGCGAGGAGGCGGTGAGCCGGCTCGGCAAGATGCTGCGCGAGCAGATCAGGCACGCCGGGAAGGAGGGCCTGCGCGTCGCGCCCTTCATCGGTGTCGGCTGTCCCGGGCTGATCGAGGCCGATGGCGCGATCGATCGCGGGGCGCAGAACCTGCCGGGCAACTGGTCGAGCAGCCGCTTCAACCTGGTCGAGAGCATCCGCGAGATGGCGCCGGAGATCGGCGAGCACGAGACCGTGGTGGTGATGCACAACGATGCCGTGGTGCAGGGGCTCAGCGAAATGCCGTTCATGCAGGATGTCGAGAACTGGGCTGTGCTGACCATCGGCACCGGGCTCGGCAATGCGAGCTACCGCAACCGGCAGAAGCCGAAGGGCAAGGATAAGGACAGGGACGAGATGGAAAAAGCGGGTAAGGGCAAGAAGGCTTGAGCGCTTCAATCCCGCTTCGCCGGCAGCGCCCACAGCAGCCCGCGCGTGATCACCGCCGGGAAGACGGTGAGGTGGTCCTCGCCGGGGATGATCTCGCTGGTCAGCGACAGGCCGGGATATTCGCGCGAGCGCAGCGCCTTCTCGAAGTCCTGCATGTCGGCGATCATGTCTAGGTTGCGGCTGAAGCGCGGGTCGTTGGAGGCCTTGTTGATCGTCTCATAGGAGGCGATCGCCATCAGCACATTCGCCTTCAGATCCTTGTTGGCGTCGGCATAGGCCTTCTCGCGGGCGAACATCACCTTCTGGTCGAACCAGAGCGAGGGGCTGCCGAGAATGTAGTGCGAGAACATCTTCGGCTCGGTCAGAAGGATGTGGACGCCGAACAGGCCGCCATAGGAGTGGCCGGCATAGATGCTGCGGGTGGTGTCGGTACGATAGGTCGCGGCGACGAAGGGCATCAGCTCCTCGGCGAGGAAGCGGCGATAGCCTTCCGCTTCGCCGAAGAGCGGCGGGCGGCCGGATTCGTCCCTCGTCTTCTCGCCGTTCGGCGTCGGCGTGTAGTCGCGCCGCCGGCTGTATTGCCTGGTATCGCCGATCGCATAGGAGAGGCCGACGAGGATGAACTCCTCCAGCCCCTGGGCGCGGTTGCCGACGCGCTGGGCGATGCTGCGGACCAGTGGGAAGGAATAGTCGCCGTCGCTGACGAACAGCACCGGGAAGCGCCGCCGCGGCGAAGAATGGTAGGATGGCGGCAGGGCGACATAGATCTCGTAATCGCGCTGCAGCGCCTTGGCGCGGATCGTCCTGACCTCGGTGTCCTTGAGGACGAAGGGGGCGGGGTTCGCAGCGGGCGGCGGCGCAGCGGCAGTCGCGGCGGCGGGATTTGCGGCAGGGCCAGCCGCGACGACCGGAGCCTGCGGTTCCGCGACCGGCTGCGCGAGCGCGGCGGTGGCGCAGATCAGCAGAGCGAACAGGGCAGACAGGCGCAGCATCCGCCGCATCTCCGACAGGAATGTGCCGCCATCGTGGCGGCTTCGGCCCGCCGGGCCAAGCCAATCCGGCTGATCAGCGTCGCAGGCCGGGGCTCTCCAAGGCCAGCCCCTTGGCGCGCGCGGCGAGATAGAGTTCCAGCGCGAGATAGTCCGGGGCGCCATAGTCGAACTGCGTGGCGCGGACGCCGAGTGAGCAGGCGCGCAGGCGCCGGTGCAGCGAGCCGACGCCGTTCCATTCGAGGCGATAGGCGGGATAGCCGGTGCCGATGCCATGGCTGATCGTGTCGCCGCGCAGTTTTTCGCCGACGAGACCGTCATGGCATTGCCGGCAGGAGAGGTTGAGCTGGCCCTGCCGGCGCTCATAGAAGGCCTTGCCGGCTTCGAGATAGGGCTTGGCCGCCCCTTCGGTCGCGACGGCCATGGGCAGGCCGCGCGAGAGCGAGGCGACATAGGCGGTGAGCCCCAGCAGTTCAGGGCTTTCATAGCCGAAGGCCGGCTCGTTCTGGCGTTGCGTGCGGCATTGCTCGATGCGCCCTTCGAGATTGAGCAGCTTGCCGCTGGCGGCATCGACCTGCGGATAGCGGGTCGCGGCGCCCTTCAGGCTTCGCTCCGGATCGGCATGGCAGGCGATGCAGGCCGGCGTCCCGCCGCTGTGCCGGCTGAAGAGTTCCCCGCCCTGCTCGACCCAGAGGAAGCCGGGATTGCGGGCCTCGTCAGATTGCTGCCGGAGCATCTCCGGCGAGAGGAAGGCGCTGCCCGGTTTGATCTCCTGGGCTGAGGCCATAGTCGCAGCGAGCGACAAGCCGATGAACAGGGCCGCGCGTGTCGTCACTGGCGGCTCACGTCACGACGAGGCGCGCGGTGCGGGTGAAGACCGCCCCGCCATCCTCGCGCCATTCGAAATGGAGGTCGCCGGTTTCGAGGGCGCGGGTGGTGAAGCTGACGAAGGGGTTGGCCGAGATGCCGGTATGCATGTCGAAGCGGAAGACCGGTTCGCCGGCATAGGTCACGGTGAGGCGGTTGAGGATCTTGCGCGGTACGATGCGGCCCTCCGCGTCGACCTGTCCGCCGCGATCCATGGGATGGCGGACGAGCACCCGGATCTCGATGATCTCGCCGGCCTTGGCCTCGGCCGGCATGGTGATGCGGGCGTTGAACGTCGACATGAAGTCAGCCTCCGTCGATGCAGGCGCTGAGCGTCACGACGATATCGGCGTCGGCCATGACATAGCCGCCGCTGCTCAGCGAGGCGATCGCCACGACTTTTTGCGAGGTGGCGAGACGCAGGGTGGCGCGGATGTCGGCCCTGCCGCTGCGAGGACCGAGATGGAAGCGCGCCATGTCGGGATAAGGGTTCTTCTCGGCGATGACATGGATCCAGCGGACATGGTCGCTCTCGGTCATCGGAGATTCGACCTGGATCGCGACATCGACCGAATTGCCGTTCTCGACCAGCTGCGGGATGTCGAAGACGATGCCGCCGCGAGCCGGGACGGCTCCCCCGGTGATACGCCCGATCAGCTCGGCGAGGGCGGGAGGCGCGGCGGCATAAGCTGCTGCGGGCGAGATGGCCAGCGCGAAGCCGGCGGCGCCGGCCGCCATCACCTCGCGCCGCGAGGGGCCGGCTTCAGGGCGTGCGCAGGCTGGCGAGATAGGCGACGACATCCTCGATCTCCTGGGCGTTGAGGGCCGGCAGACCGCGAAATTGCGGGGCGACGTCTCGCAATCCTTCGGTGCGGAAATAGGGCGGCATCACGGTTTCCGGGTTGAGCAGGCTGGTGTCGACCAAGCGCAGCCGCAACTGGCCGGCAGTGAGCCTTGCGCCGACGCCGGCGAGTGGCGGGCCGATCGTCCCCTGGAAAGGCTCGTCCGGCTCAGGCACCCAGTGGCAGATCAGGCAGTTGCCGCGCGTACGGTCGAGCACCAGCACCCGCCCGCGGGAGGCGTCTCCGATCTCGCCTCCGAGCGGCGCCGGGATCGCGTCGCCGGCGACGGTATAGGCTTCGAGGGCGCCCGCCGGAGCAGCGAGAAGCGTTGCCAGGACAAGCGCCAGCCGTCCCGGGCGACTGCAGGTCGACCCGGGAGCCATGCCTGAGCTTTTCAGGTCAGCGTTCCGGCATGGATCCCGGCTCTTCGCTTCGCTCCGGCCGGGATGACCTCGTGTTTTCGCGAAGGGCAACTTGCCTCTCGCAGTGTCGCGCAACCTCACGCCTTGCGCAGATCGGCGTGGCGGAGCGGCATGGACCGCACGCGCTTGCCGGTGGCGGCGAAGATCGCGTTGAGAACGGCCGGCGCCGCGACGGCGATGGTCGGCTCGCCGACGCCGCCCCAGAAGCCGCCCGAGGGCACGATCACCGTCTCGACCGCCGGCATGTCCTCCAGCCGCATGACCGGATAGCTGTCGAAATTCTCCTCGACGATGCGCCCGTCCTTGACGGTGCATTCGCCGAACAGCGCGGCGGAGAGGCCGTAGACGAAGGAGCCCTCGACCTGGCGCTCGATCTGCGCCGGGTTCACGGCATGGCCCGGATCGGTCGCGGCAGTGATCTTGTGGACCTTGAGCTTGCCCTCGGGGCTGACCGAGACCTCGGCGACCGCCGCGACATAGGAGCCGAAGCCCATGGTCTGGCAGATGCCGCGATAGACGCCTTCGGGCGCCTTGGTGCCCCAGCCGGCCTTTTCGGCGACGGCATTGAGCACGGCGAGGTGCTTGGGATGGCTCTTCATCAGCGCGCGGCGGAATTCGAGCGGGTCCTTGCCGGTGGCATGAGCGAGCTCGTCGATGAAGCATTCCAGATAGATCGTGTTCTGGTTCAGGTTGACCCCACGCCAGAAGCCCGGCGGCACATGCGGGTTGCGCATCGCGTGGTCGATCAGCAGGTTCGGGACGGTGTAGCCGATCGAGGCCTCCGGCCCGGGCGGGTTGAGGCCCTGGAAGACGGCCGGGTCGCGGCCGTTCTGGATGTTCTGCGGGAAGATGCCGGCGACGATCGACTGGCCGGAAATGCGCATGTGCAGGCCGGTCAGGTTGCCGTCCTTGTCGAGCGCACCTGTCAGCTTGCACTGGGTCACCGGATGGAAGCGGCCATGCAGCATGTCCTCCTCGCGCGACCAGATCAGCTTTACCGGCGTGCCCGGGATCTGCTTGGCAATCGCGACGACCTGGCGGACCCAGTCATGCACCGCGCCGCGCCGGCCGAAGCCGCCGCCGAGATCGATCTTGTAGGCCTCGCATTTCGCCAGCGGCAGGCCGGAGGCCTCGGCGGTCGCGGCCAGCGCCGCCTCGCCGTTCTGGGTCGGCGTCCAGACCTCGCAGCGCTCCGGCGTGTAGAGTGCGGTCGCGTTCATCACCTCCATGCAGGCATGGTTCTGGAACGGATAGGAATAGACCTGCTCGATCGTCCGCGCCGCGCCGGCGATCGCCGCCTTGACGTCGCCGACCTGGTTGCCGACGGCTGCCTGCGGCGCGTCGAGCCCCTCCTTCAGCCAGGCGGCGATGCTCTCGCTCGAGACCTTGGCGTGCTCGCCCTCGTCCCAGACGATGGGCAGCGCGTCGAGCGCGGTCTTGGCGCGCCACCAGGTGTCGGCGACGACCGCGACGGCGCTGTCGCCGACCGGCACGACATGCTTCACGCCGGGCATGTCCTTGATCTTTGCAGCGTCGAAGCTCTTCACCTTGCCGCCGAAGACCGGGCAGTCCTTGATCGCGGCGTTGAGCATCCCCGGCAGCTTGAAGTCCATGCCGTAGATCTTCTTGCCGTTGGTCTTGTCGGCGGTGTCGAGCCGCTTCAACGGCTTGCCGGCGATGGTCCAGTCCTTCGGATCCTTCAGCGGCACCTCGCTCGGCGGCGAGAGCCTGGCGGCGGCGGCCGCGACCTCGCCATAGCGCAGCGAACGGCCGGACGCCTTGTGGGTGATCACCCCCTTGCTGACGCTGCATTCGGCGGCGGGGACCTTCCATTCGCCGGCCGCGGCCTGGACCAGCATGATCCGCGCAGCCGCGCCGCCCTTGCGGACATAGTCATGGGATTCGCGGATGCCGCGGCTGCCGCCGGTCGAGAAATTGCCCCAGACGCGGTTGCGCGCGAGGTTCTGGCCGGGCGTCGGATATTCGGTCGTCACCTTGGCCCAGTCGCATTCCAGCTCCTCGGCGACGAGCTGGGCGAGGCCGGTGAGCGTGCCCTGGCCCATTTCGGAGCGGGCGATGCGGATCACCACCTTGTCGTCGGGCTGGACGACGACCCAGGCGTTGATTTCGGGCGTCGCGCCCTGGGCCAGCGCCTCGTCGGCGAAGGGCACCGAAAAGCCGAAGCTGAAGGCACCAGCGGCGGCGGCCGAGCCGGCGAGCAGGCTGCGGCGGGAGAGCTTCATCTCGACGGCAGAGGCGGATGTCATGGCGTCCTCCAGATTCTGGTCGGCATGGGCGAGGCGAGCGGCCATTCGGCGGATCGCGATCGAGCCCGGCGCTGTGAAGGGAAACAGGGTTCAGCCGCGGCCGAGCTCGCCGCCGGCGGCGACCTGCTGAATGGCGGCCTTGACGCGGTTATAGGTGCCGCAGCGGCAGATATTGGTCATCTCGGCCGCGATATCGGCTTCCGACGGCTTGGTATTGGCCTGGAGCATGGCTGCGGCGGCCATGATCATGCCGCTCTGGCAGAAACCGCATTGCGGCACGTCGTGCTCGATCCAGGCCTTCTGCAGCGGATGGCTGCCATCGGGCGACAGCCCCTCGATGGTGACGATCTTCTGCTCGGCCGTGACGGCGCTCACCGGCATGGAGCAGGAGCGCGTGGCGACACCGTCGACATGCACGGTGCAGGCGCCGCATTGAGCGACGCCGCAGCCATATTTCGTGCCGGTCAGGCCGATTTGCTCGCGTATGACCCAGAGTAGCGGCGTGTCGCCGTCGACCTCCACATCGATCGTCTTGCCGTTGATGTTGAGCTTAGCCATCGCAAACCTCCCGGTTTCGATTCCAGAGCTGGCGAGAGAGCCAGCGCGCCTCGCCGTTCGGTCGTTCCGGCCGCTCCGGGCCAGATTTATATTGGACGAAATACAAACCGAGTTGGCGTGGGAGCGCCAGTACCTCTGCGGCATGGCGGCGATCACGGTCTCGCGGGGGCGGGGGTAACGCCGTGGCCGGAGCGCGAAGCCGCCGCAGCGACGAGGTTCCGCCATCATGCTGTCCGGTTTCTTGCCGA
The DNA here is from genome assembly GCF_053618995.1 of Allobosea sp. NPDC055594. NCBI lineage: Bacteria > Pseudomonadati > Pseudomonadota > Alphaproteobacteria > Hyphomicrobiales > Alloboseaceae > Allobosea > Allobosea sp. NPDC055594. The sequence goes on along the minus strand of NZ_JBSHIO010000003.1, from coordinate 482,217 downwards.
AATGGCGCTGCGTGACCGCAGTATCCAGGCTCGTTTTCACGGGAATGTGATGTCCTTCTCCGAACCTTGCCGGCCGGCGCGGCATCGCCGCGAAGCCCGCCCGCAACCGCTTTTCTCCGGCATGCTTGATTTCGCCGCGCAGCGGTGGCGAGGCTGCGCAAGGACGCGAATCAGCCCGGCGAGATCGGAATGCCAGTGACGTCGAAAGCCCGTAACGCCTTCGCCGTTCTGGGCGGCCGACTCGGCGCCGCCCTGTTCGGGCTCTTCCTGCTGCTGCCGCTCTCGGCGCTGGCCCAGCCGGCCGACCCGGCGGCCGCGCGCGCCAGGGTCGATTCGATCAGGGGCGAGCTGACCCAGATCGAGTCGGCGCTGGGCAATCCCAATGCCTCCGATGCCGAGCTGCAGCGGCAGAGGCTGCGCCTACAGCCCCTGCTCGACCAGATCCGCGCCCTGACCGAGGAACAGGCACCGCGCTTCGAGCAGGCGAGGGCACGGCTCGAGCAGCTCGGGCCGAAGCCGGACGCCAAGGCGCCGCCGGAAGCCGCTGAAGTCGCCAAGGAGCGCGATGCGCGCGAAAAGGGGTTCTCCGAGGCCGACGAGTCGCTCAAGCTCGCCCGGGCGACCCAGCTCCAGGCCGAGCAGCTGCAGACGGCGATCAGCGACCTCAGGCGCGAGCGCTTCGCCAAGATGCTGTTCGCGCCCGGCCCCTCGCCGCTGAGCCCGGATACCTGGGCCGCGACGGTCACGACCCTGCCGTCGGATATCCGCGCCTCGCATCTCGTCTTCGGTGATTGGCTCTCGGTCTTCAGCGCCGCGCTGCTGAGCCCACGCGGGGTGCTCGTCCTGCTCGGCTTCATAGGCGCGATCGGCCTCTATATTGCCCGTGCGCGCTATCTGCCGCGGTTGAGCAATCGTCTCGCAGCGCATGAGACCGATAGCGAGGTCCGTTGCCTTTATGGCGCGATTATCCGCCTGTTCGCCCGTTCGGCGCCGCCGGCGCTGGCGAGCTGGCTGATTTATGCCGCACTCAACACGGCCGGCCTGCTGCCGCCCCGCATCCAGCCGGTGATCCTCGCCATCGTCTACGGGCTCGCGCTCTTCGCCTTCGTCCAGGCACTGGCGGACGCGCTGTTCGCCCCGGGCGAGCCGCAGCGCCGGCTGGTCAGCGTGATGGAATCGACCGCGCGCACTGTGGTCTGGATGGCCGGCTGGCTCGCCATCGTCATGGCGAGCGGCAAGGTTCTCGAAGCCTGGCTGCAGGCGATCGCCGCCGGTCTGACACTGTCGATCATCGTGCGCAGCGTCCTCGCCGCGCTTTTTGCGCTGACGCTGGTCGTCGGCCTCTACCGGTTGCGCGACAATGACGAGATCGAGCAGGAAGCCTGCCTCGGCCCTTATGTCCCGGTCGACGGGGCCAGCCTCGGTCCGGTGCGCATCCTGTCCTGGGTGGTCGGCGTCGCCATCATCCTGGCGGTGCTGCTCGGCTATGTCGTGCTCGCCACCTTCCTGACCGAGCAGGTGCTCTGGCTCGGGATCCTCGCGGGCCTCTTCGTGCTGCTGATGCAACTGATCGAGCTCGGCATCGGCAATCTCCTGACCGGCGAGGGGCGCTTCGCGCTGACCCTGCGGACGGGCGTCGGCCTGCGCGCCGCCACTTTGCAGAAATTCGCGGTGGTGCTCACCGGCGTGCTCAAGATCGTGCTGATCGTCGTGACGATCATGCTGGTCCTGGCGCCCTGGGGGTTGGAATCGGCTGACTTCCTGACCTCCCTGCGCGCGGCCTTCTTCGGTTTCCAGGTCGGCGGCGTCACCGTCTCGCTGTCTTCGATCTTCGTTGCCGCCGCGATGTTCGCGCTTGGTCTCGCCGCGACGCGCTCGCTGCAGGGCTGGCTCAACGACAAGTTCCTGCCGACGACCAAGCTCGACACCGGGCTGCGCAATTCAATCACCACCGCCGCCGGCTATCTCGGCTATGCAGCTGCCGTAGCGCTCGCGGTCTCGACGCTCGGCTTCAGCCTGGAGCGGCTGACGCTGGTCGCCTCGGCGCTCTCCGTCGGTATCGGTTTCGGCCTGCAATCGGTGGTGTCGAACTTCGTTTCCGGGCTGATCCTGCTCTGGGAGCGGCCGATCCGGGTCGGCGACCAGGTGCTGGTCGGCGACGCCGAGGGCATCGTCAAGCGCATCAATGTGCGCTCGACCGAGATCGAGACCTTCGACCGTTCCACGGTCGTCGTGCCGAACTCGAACCTGGTCTCCGGCGTGGTGCGCAACCGTGTCCGCTCCGACCGCACGGGGCGCGTGCTGATCTCGATCAGCGTGCCGCGCACATTCGATCCGACCGAGGTGCGTTCCCTGCTGGCGGATGCCGGCACCGAGCATGGCGACGTGCTGAAGAAGCCGCCACCGAACGTGCTGTTCAAGAAGATCGCCACGACGACCCTGGATTTCGACCTGATCTGCGTGGTCGGTGACGTCGACCAGGTCGGCCGCGTCACCAGCGATCTCAACTACGTCATCCACAAGCGCCTCGCCGAGCTCGAGAAGCCGGCAGCGGCCGCCGAGTTGACGGTGAAGGGGCTGGAGGGCATCGAGCAGTCGCTCGGCAGCATCGCGACCGCCGTCGCCGGCGAGCGCAAGGCTCCCGCGCGGAAGGGAGCGAGCAAGGTCAAGGCGAGCCGGTCCCGCGCGGCGAACGAAGTCGCAGCGGACGAGACCGAGGAAGATGCTCCCACCAGGAACGGCTCTGCGCCGGAGGCCGGCAAGGACGAGGCTGCAGGCAAGGACGACAACAAGGAATGATGCGATGCTTTCGTTTTCCGCTCGTCCCGCCCGTGGGCGCGCAATGAGCTGCCCTGCCGCGCTGGCCGGCGCCCTGACGCTGTTCAACATCGCCGGCTGCACCGAGCCGGTACGGACCCAGCCGGCTTTCTATCGCGATCTCGGCTCGCCCTCGGCGCGCGTCGATGCGGAGGCGGCGCGCGCGACGATCTCGGCCTATCGCCTGAATGCCGGCCTCGCCACGCTGAAGCTCGATCCGGAGCTGATGCAGGCGGCCGAGCAGGAGGCGAAGGCGATGGCGGCGGCCGACAAGCCGGCGCAGGCCGAAGCGGTCAAGGCACGTCTGGCGCGCGCCGGCCAGTCCGGAGCCGAGGCCAATCTCTCGGCCGGCTACCGGCGGCTGGCGGAGGCCTTTTCCGGTTGGCGCGATTCGCCCCAGCACGATCGCGTCATGAAGGCGCCGGGCGCGACCCGGATGGGCATCGCCTCGGCCTATGCGCCAGGTTCGAAATACCAGGTCTACTGGGCGCTGATCGTCGCGCCCTGATCCCGGCCGGGGCAGGCGTCAGGGCTTGGCGCCGTTGGGCAAGGGCGGCGCGTCCGCCTTCAGCACGATGGCGACGCGGCGGTTGAAGGGCAGATAGGGATTGTCCTTGATCAGCGGCTCGGTGTCGGCCTTGCCGGCGACCGAGGCGAAGCGCTCGTCGGGTACGCCGGCATTGCCGAGGATCTCCCGCACGGCGGAGGCACGGCCGACCGAGAGTGCCCAGGGGTTGCCACGTAGGAATGTGCCCGGCCTCGGCGTCGCGGTATGGCCGGTGATCGCGATCTTGTTGGGCATGCGGCGCAGCGTCGGAGCGATGGCGGCGAGCAGCTTGCGCATGCTGGCATTGGGCTGGACCGAGCTCTCGTCGAACATGGCGCGCCCGTCCTGGTCGACGAGCTGGATGTCGATGCCGGTCTCCGAGACCTCGACGAGGATGTTGCGCGAGAGCTCGCCGATCTCCGGCATCTCGCGCAGGGCCTGACGCAGCGAGGCGGCGGCGAGCGCAAAGCCGCGATCATGCGTCGCCGAGATCAGGCCGTCTTCCTTCTGCTGGTTGTGGTTGGGCGCGGTGTTGTCGGAGGCGTCCTCGATCGGCCGGACATAGGAATTCTTGATGTGGGTCTTGGTCGGGATGCCGTCGACCTCGACGATGCCGGCGAGGCGGACGTCCTTTTGCGTGCCGAAGGCGTCGCGCATCGAGCCGGCGACGATCTGCAGCTTCTGCTTGTCCTGGCTGGAATAGGCCGCGACCATGACGAAGAAGGCCATCAGCAGCGCCATCAGGTCGGCGAAGGTCACGAACCAGCCGTGACCGCCATGGCCGCCGCGCTTCTTCTTGGCCATCGTTCAGCGGCCCTTCAGCTGGCTTGCGCCATCTCGGCCCGATGATGATCGGGCAGATAGGCCAGCAGCATTTCGCGCACCAGGGTCGGGCTCTTGGCGTCGCGCATCTGCAGCACGCCGTCGATGATCAGCGTGCGCGAGATCTCCTCCTCCTCGAGCTTGATGTGCAGCTTGTCGGCGATCGGCAGGGTGAGCATGTTGGCGACCATGGCGCCGTAGAGCGTCGCCAGCAGTGCGGTCGCCATGGCCGGGCCGAGCTTGGACGGGTCGGACATGTTGGCGAACATGGTGACCATGCCGATTATGGTGCCGATCATGCCCCAGGCCGGGGCGCAGTCGCCGATGGCGCGGTAGACCTTCGAGCCTTCGTCGAGCCGCTGCAGGAAGTTGTCGCGGTCGCGCTCCATCGTGTCGCGGATGAAATCCTTGTCGTAGCCGTCGGCGATGTAGCGCAGTCCCTGGGCCAGGAACGGGTCGGAGACCTCGACGTTTTCCAGCGCCACCGGGCCGCTCTTGCGGTTGATCTCGGCGACGCGGGTGATCTCGTCGATCAGCTCGCGCGGATGGATGGCGCGCATGGTGAAGGCGAAGCGGATGCCCATCGGCAGGCCATTGGCGATCACCGAGAAAGGGAAGCGCAGCAGGGTGGCAGCCGAGGCGCCGCCGAAGATGATGATCGCGGCGTGCTTGTCCCAATAGGCGGCGAAATTGCCACCATCGATCAAGATCAGCGAGACGATCGTCGCGATGCCACCGATAATGCCGACGCCGGTTGCGAGATCCATGAAAAGGCTATCCTGATGCGCGTCGCCGCCGACGCTGCTCGCCCGGCCTCTCGCATGCTCCAAACGATAGGGCGCGCGGGTTGAAGGAAGCGTTAAGGTTGAGAAACTCCTCATGCCGGCAGGCGCCGCAGGGATCTGAAGGCGGTTTCGCCGAATCGCGATGGAGCCCGTTTGATTTCGCGCCGGATTTTCACCACAACCGGTGTCGTCTGCTCGCGCCCGTACTCTAAGGTCCTGCGATGTCCCTGTTTGCGCTCTATGCCCGCGTGCTCGGCGAACTCGGCCCGGAGAGGCGCCTCGGGCTGATCCTGGCATTGGCCAATATCGCCCTGGCGGCGGCGGCTTTCGCCGAGCCGATGCTGTTCGGTGCGCTGATCGACAAGCTGACCAGCGTCCAGAACGCCGGCAACCGGCCGAGCTGGAGCGACATCAACCTCCTGATCGCCGCCTGGGTCGGCTTCGGCCTGTTCAACATCGCCGCGGGCGTGTTCGTCGCGCTGTTCGCCGATCGTCTGGCGCATCGCCGGCGGCTCGCGGTGATGGCGAACTATTTCGAGCACGCGCTGACGCTGCCGCTTGCCTATCACACGCAGACCCATTCCGGCCGCGTCCTCAAGGTGATGCTGGAAGGCACCAGCGGCATGTGGGCGCTGTGGCTCTCCTTCTTTCGTGAGCATTGCGCGAGCTTCGTCGCGCTCTTCATCCTGCTGCCCTTCACGCTCTGGAAGAACTGGCAGCTCGGGCTCCTGCTGATCTTCCTGGTCGTGCTGTTCGGCTCGCTGACGGCCTATGTGCTGCGCAAGACCGACAAGCTGCAGAGCAATGTCGAGAGCTATCATTCGAGCCTCGCCGAGCGGGCTTCGGACGCGCTCGGCAACGTCCCGGTGATCCAGAGCTTCACCCGGATCGAGGCCGAGGTACGCGGCCTGCGCTCGACGATCACCAGCCTGCTCGAAGCGCAGATACCGGTCCTGACCTGGTGGGCGGTGGCGACGGTGGCAACGCGCGCCTCGGCGACGCTGACCGTGCTCTCGATCTTCGTTGTCGGCACCTGGCTCCTGATGCAGGGGCAGACCACGGTCGGCGAGATCGTCACCTTCATGGGCTTCGCCACCATGCTGGTCGGCCGGCTCGAGCAGATCGTCGCCTTCGTCAACTTCATCTTCATGCAGGCGCCGAAGATGCGGGAGTTCTTCGAGGTGGTCGACACGCTGCCGGCGGTACGCGACCTGCCGGGCGCGCCCGATGCCGGCCGCCTCGAAGGCCGCATCACCTTCGACGACGTCTCCTTCTCCTATGACGGCAAGCGCGCCGCCGTGGCCGACGTCTCCTTCGAGGTCATGCCCGGTGAGACGATTGCCATCGTCGGCTCGACCGGTTCGGGCAAATCGACCACGCTCGGCCTGCTGCACCGGGCTTTCGATCCGCAATCGGGCCGGATCCTCGCCGATGGCAGGGACATCCGCGAGATCTCGCTGCTCTCGCTGCGCCGGAACATCGGCGTCGTCTTCCAGGAGCCGATGCTGTTCGCCCGCTCGATCCGCGAAAACCTGACCGTCGGCAAGCCGGACGCGACCGATGCCGAGATGATGGAAGCGCTCGATCGCGCCCAGGCGACGGAGGTGATGGCGCGCCAGCCCGACGGGCTCGACACCATCGTCGGCGAGCGCGGCCGCACCCTCTCCGGCGGTGAGCGCCAGCGCCTCTCGATCGCCCGGGCGCTGCTCAAGAACCCGCCGATCCTGATCCTCGACGAGGCGACCTCGGCCCTAGACGCCGCGACCGAAGTGAAGCTGCAAAAGGCGCTAGACGAGGTGATGAAGGGGCGCACCACCTTCGTCATCGCCCACCGTCTCGCCACGATCCGCAATGCCGACCGCATCCTGGTCTTCGAGCAGGGCCGGGTGATCGAGATGGGCTCCTTCGAGGAACTCGTCGCCAAGGGCGGGCGCTTCGAGGCGCTGGCGCGGGCGCAGTATCTCGTGACCGACAAGCCCGCCGAGGCGAGGGAGTCGTCGCTGGCGACCAAGGGTATCGTCGAGGGGTGAGCCATAGCGTCGGACCGAAAAGTAGACTCCACTTTTCGGTCAACTCCGATGCGACAACAATGAGATAGATCACCGTGACCGCGTCCGAACGGACGCGCGGTGATCTAGGGTGGCTTCGCTTACCTGTGAGGTAATCGACCGGCCGCTCCATTGCCCGCATGGTCCCGGTATCGCGGGTCGAGGCCCGCTCCAGGGGGACCTTGCCATGACCGCCTATGCCATCGCCCATTTGCGCGATGTCGATCGCAACGCCGAGATCATCGACTACATCCTGCGCATCGACGAGACCCTCGCGCCCTTCGGTGGCCGCTTCCTGATCCATGGCGTGACGCCCAAGATTCTGGAAGGGTCCTGGGAGGGCGATCTCGTCGTCATCGCCTTTCCGGACCGTGAAGCCGCGCAGGCCTGGTACGCCTCGCCGGGCTATCAGGCGATCCTGCCGCTCCGGACGCGCAATGCGCGCAGCGCCGCCTTCATCGTCGAAGGAGCGCCGGAGGGATACCGGGCGACCGATTTCCTGGCGAAGCTCGGCTGATCCACTTCAGGCCGCGGGAGGCGGCTCGGCCGGGCCGTTGCCCGTCGGCGTGATCCGCAGCGCGGTGACGCGGTTGCGGCTCTTGCGCATCACCTCGAAGCGGAAGCCGTGGAAGGTGAAGGCCTGGCCGGCTTCGGGAATGGCGCGCGCCTCGTGGATGACGAGCCCGGCGACAGTGGTCGCCTCTTCGTCCGGCAGGTTCCAGTCCATGGCGCGGTTGAGGTCGCGGATCGGCGCCCCGCCATCGACGATGACCGAGCCATCCGCCTGCGGGCGCAGGCCGGGCAGGGCGATGTCGTGCTCGTCGCGGATATCGCCGACGATCTCCTCGAGGATGTCCTCCAGCGTGACCAGGCCCATGACCTCGCCATATTCGTCGACGGCGAGGGCGAAATGCGTCTTGCGGGCGAGGAAGGCCTTGAGCTGCTCGGGCAGCGAGGTCGTCACCGGCACGAACCAGGGCGAAAGCGCGATCTCGCCGACATCGAGCCTGCCGGCATCGCCGCCCGCGGCGTCCAGCGCGCGCAGCAAATCCTTGGCGTGCAGGATGCCGACGATGTTCTCCGGCTTTTCGAGCCAGAGCGGCAGGCGCGTATAGGGCGAGGCGAGGACCTCGCGCACGATCGCCTCGGGGCCGAGATCGAGATTGATCGTGCGCATCTTGGTGCGGTGGATCATCACGTCGGCGACTTCGAGGTCCTTCAGGTCGAGCAGGCCGCTGACCATGTCGCCATCGGCCTTCTCGACCGTGCCCTGCTGGCGCATCAGCTCGACCTGGTCGCGCAGCACCTCGTCGGTCGCGAGCACGGGGCGCTGCGAATCGATCCGCAGCCCGAACAGGCCGATGCAGCGCCGCGCCAGCCATTGCAGCAGGCGCAGCGGCGGGCCGAGCACGGTGAGCAGGCGCGCCACCGGCCGGACGAAGAAGAGCGCCGTGCGGTCCGGCTTGGCGACCGCCACCATGCGCGGCGCGAGCTCGCCGAAAAGAATGGCGAGCAGTGCGACGGCCGCTGCTGCGCAGAGCGCGCCCGATGCGCCATAGAGGACCGCGGCGGCATAGGTGGCGAAGGCCGCCGTCGCGGTCTTGACCAGGGTGCGTGCGAGCAGGAGGACGCCGCTCAGGCGCTCGCGGTTCGACAGCGCGCGCAGCGCGATCGCGGCGCGCCGGCTGCCGGCCTTCTCCTGCGCGGTGAGTCGTGCGCGGGATGTCGCGTTGAGCGCCGCCTCGCTGGCCGAGAGGAAGCCGGTCAGCAACAGGCCGAGGACGACGATCGCGACCGCCAGCCAGGGATCGATGGGGACGAGCGCGGCCATTGGCGTGCGATCAGGCCCCCGCGAGTTCGCTTTCGATGAAGCCGCGCACCTCGTCGGCGGGAACGCCCGGCGCGATGAAGCTCTTGCCGATGCCGTGGGCGAGAATGAAGGTCAGCGCGCCGCGCTTGACCTTCTTGTCCTGGGTCATGGCCTCGACGATCTCGGCGGCGCTGCCGGCGCCGCCCGGCACATCCTGCAGCCGCGAGGGCAGGCCGACCGCGCCAAGATGTGCCGCGACGCGCCCGGCATCCTGGCCCGGGCAGAGGCCGAGCCGCTGCGAGAAGCGGAAGGCCAGCGCGAGGCCGATCGCGACCGCCTCGCCATGGACGAGGCGGCTGGAATCATAGGCGGTCAGCCGTTCCAGCGCATGGGCGAAGGTGTGGCCGAGATTGAGCAAGGCGCGGTCGCCATCCTCGCGCTCGTCGCGCACCACGATTCCCGCCTTGGCGCGGCAGGCGGTGGCGACGGCATGGTCGCGCTCCGGCCCGCCGGCGATGACGCGCCGCCAGTTCGCCTCGCACCAGTCGAAGAAGGCGGCGTCGTCGATCAACCCGTACTTCACCACCTCCGCATAACCGGCCTTGAACTCGCGCTCGCTGAGCGTATCGAGCAGAGCGGTGTCGCAGATCACCAGAGCCGGCTGGTGGAAGGCGCCGATCAGGTTCTTGCCATGGCCGGAATTGATGCCGGTCTTGCCGCCGACCGAGGAATCGACCTGGGCGAGCAGGCTCGTCGGAATCTGGACGAAGCGCACGCCGCGCCGCAGCACCGAGGCGGCAAAGCCCGAGAGGTCGCCGACGACACCGCCGCCGAGCGCGATGACGAGATCGTTGCGCTCGATCTTGGCGGCCAGCAGCCCGTCGCAGAGCTCGACGAAGCAGGGATAGGATTTGGAGGCCTCGCCGGGCCGGATCGTCAGGCGGGTCGTCGCGATGCCGGCCTGGTGCAGGCAGCTTTCCAGCGCCGGCGCGTGCAGCGCGGCGAGATTGTCGTCGGTGACGATGGCGGCGCGGGCACCCGGAGCGAGCTTGGCGATGACCCCGGCAGCCTCGCAGAGCTGGTGACGCCCGATCAGGATGTCATAGGCGCGCTCGCCGAGCGGAACGGGAACGAGAATGCGCTCTGCGCGCGCGGCATCTGCTGCTTGCTTGGTCATCGGCTGCTCGTTGCACGCTCGAGCTCGGCGAGCGCGGCTTCGACGACGATCTCATGCGGATCGTCGCTGGAAATCACGGTGATGTCGGCCTGGGAATAGACCGGTTCGCGCTCGGCGAGGAGGCGGCGCATCGTCCCCTCCGGGTCGGCGGTACGCAGCAGCGGGCGGTTGCTACGCTTGCGCACGCGGCGCATCAGCACGTCGACATCGGCCTTGAGCCAGACCGAGATGCCGAATTCGGCGATGCGGGCGCGGGTGTCGGCATTCATATAGGCGCCGCCGCCGGTCGCCAGCACCAGGGGCGAACGAGTGGCCAGGATGCGCGCGATGACGCGGCGCTCGCCGTCGCGGAATTCGGTCTCGCCGCGCTGGGCGAAGATGTCGGGGATCGACATGCCGGCGGCCGTCTCGATCTCGGTGTCGGCATCGACGAAGGGCAGGCCGAGACGTGTGGCGAGCCGCTTGCCGACCGAGCTCTTGCCCGACCCCATCATGCCGACGAGCACGACGGAGCGCCGGCCGAGCGCGGTGCGCAGGGCGGCGACATCAAGCGTTTCGACAGTATCGGCCATCAGCATCGCAACGTTTCCTCCTTGCCGCTCTAGCATGTGCGATGCTTTGCCGCCACGTCCTCCTGATGCGCCGCGCAGGTCCTGCCGCGCCTTGACCGGCCGCGACGAGTCAGACTGCTACCGGCCGATGCAGGGACGGGAGGAAAGCGGCATGCCGAGGTCGGGAGGAGAGGTCGAGATCGCAGCTCTACGCGCGCCCTTCGTGCTGCTCGACGATCGCAGCACAGGCTCGGCTTTGCTCTACGCCGAACCAATCGAGGTGGTGGAAGCCGAGGGGCTGTCCGAGGTCCCGGCGGCGCTGGCTCGGATCGAGGCGGGGCTTGCGACGGGGCTGCATGCGGCGGGCTTTCTCTCCTATGAGCTCGGCTACGCCTTCGAGCCGCGGCTGGCGCCATTGCTGCCGGAAGGGCGGACCCTGCCGCTGCTCTGGATCGGGTTGTTCCGCGAGGCTCAGGCGCTGGATGCTGCCGCGCTCGACCGGCAATTCGCCGGCGTCGCCGCGCCACCGCCACTGGACGCCGTCGCGCTCGGTCTCAATGAGGCGCAGCACGCCGCCGCGGTCGGGCATGTGCTTGACTATCTGCGAGCGGGCGATGCCTATCAGGTCAATCTCACCTTTCCGATCCGCTTCCGCTATGGCGGCGATCCGCTCGCCCTCTATGCGGCGCTGCGCGCCAGCCAGCCGGTCGCCCATGGCGGCCTCGTCGCGACGGGCGCGGCGACGCTGCTCTCGGTTTCGCCCGAGCTCTTCGTCGAGACGCAAGGCGGCGGCGCGACGACGCGACCGATGAAGGGCACGGTCGCACGCGGTACGGATGTGGCGGGCGATGCCGTTGCGATGGCAGCGTTGCGGGCGGATCCGAAGCAGCGTGCCGAGAACCTGATGATCGTTGATCTCCTGCGCAACGATCTCGGCCGGGTCAGCGAGATCGGCTCCGTCGCCGTGCCAAAGCTCTTCAGCGTCGAGACCTATCCGACGCTGCACACCCTGACCTCGGAGGTGACGAGCCGGTTGCGGCCGGGCCTGTCGGCGGGCGAGCTGATCCGGGCGATGTTCCCCTGCGGCTCTGTGACCGGCGCGCCCAAGCTGCGCGCCATGGAGATCATCCGCGAGCTCGAAGGGGCACCGCGCGATGCCTATACCGGTTCGATCGGCGCGATCGCGCCGAATGGCGATCTGCGCTTCAACGTCGCGATCCGGACGGCGACGCTGCTGCCGGACGGGCGCGGCGTCTATGGGGTCGGCGGCGGCATCGTCGTCGATTCCGATCCGGCGAGCGAGTTCGCGGAGTGCCGGCTGAAGGCCCGGGTGCTGACTGATCTTGCCGAGGATTACGGGCTGTTCGAGACGCTGCTCTGGTCGCGGGGGCCAGGTTATCGCCGGCTGGAGCTGCATCTCGGACGACTCGCCAGCTCGGCGGCGGAGCTGGGTTTCCGCTTCGACGGCGAGGCCTTGAGGGCGCTGCTGGCCGAATGCGCCGGCGGATTCGGGGAGGAGAGCGAACAGCGTGTTCGCTTCGAACTGCGGCGCGACGGCTCAGTTTCGATCCGGCATGTGCCGCTGCCGAAGGAGACGGAGCGGACGCTGACGATCGGCATCGCGGCCGAGCGGAGCGATGCCGCTGACCCGTTCGCGCGACACAAGACGACGCGGCGAAGCCGCTATGAGCGCTGCTTCGCCGCTGCCGAGGCGCAAGGCTGCGACGATGCGCTCCTGCTCAACCGCGAGGGCTTCGTCACCGAGACGAGCCGGGCGAACGTCTTCCTCGAGCGCGACGGTGTGTTGCAGACGCCGCCCGTCGCGCACGGTCTGCTACCTGGCGTGCTGCGGCGCGAGCTGCTGGAGGCCGGCAGGGCACGGGAGGCCGCCCTGCGGGTCGAGGATTTGCGGGGCGAGGCGTGCTGGTTCGTCGGCAGCAGCCTGCGCGGCCTGCGACGAGCGCGCCTGCTCCTCGACGATCCAAGGCTTGCATCGGCGGGCGCGGATCGGGAATAACCGATAAGGTTAACAAGGAAATCGCCGGCCGTGCCGACGCTGTTCAAGTTCCTGACTTTCCTCGCCGTGATCGGTGGCCTGGTGTTCGGCGGCATGGTCGCGCTCGTCACCTTCGTCAAGCCGGAGCCGCGCGAGATGGTCGAGGTCGTGCCGCCCTCGAAGCTGCAGAAATGAGTCGCCGAAGATGACCCGGCAAGCACGCGCCTGGGTGAACGCCTTCCTCGACATGCTCGCAGCCGAGCGCGGCGCGGCGAAGAACACGATCGAGGCCTATCAGCGCGACCTCGACGATTATCTCGAATTCGCCGCCGGACATGGCGGCCCGGCAGACGTCGCTGCAGCCGATATCCGGGCATTCCTGGCCGAGCTTTCGGAGCGCGGGCTCAAGGCTTCTTCCGCGGCGCGGCGGCTGTCGGCGGTGCGGCAGTTCCATCGTTTCCTCTACACCGAGGGGCTGGTCGGCAGCGACCCGACCGCGGCGATCGAGGGGCCGCGGCTCGGGCGCCCCTTGCCCAAGGTGCTTTCGGTCGCCGAGGTCGACCGGCTGATCGCGACCGCGCAGCAGGCGGCGGAGCGCGAAGGCCAGTCGCCGGCGGCGCAGGCGCGCAGCCTGCGAATGCGCTGCCTGATCGAGATGCTCTACGCCACCGGCATGCGCGTTTCCGAGTTGATCGCCCTGCCGCTCTCGGCCGCGACGACGCGCGAGCGCTTCCTGGTGGTGCGCGGCAAGGGCGACAAGGACCGGCTGGTGCCGCTCAACGAGGCGGCGCGGCTGGCGGCCGCCGCGCATCTCACCTTCCTGCGCCAGCAGGGCGATGTCGGCGGGCGCTGGCTCTTTCCGTCGGATGGCGAGAGCGGGCATCTGACCCGGCAGGCCTTCGGGCGCGATCTCAAGACGCTCGCCGCGGAGGCGGGGCTGTCGCCGGCCAAGGTCAGCCCGCATGTACTGCGACACGCCTTTGCCAGCCATCTCCTGCAGAACGGCGCGGATCTGCGCGTGGTGCAGGAATTGCTGGGGCATGCCGACATCGCGACGACGCAGATCTACACGCACATCCTCGACGAGCGGCTGAAGAGCCTGGTGCGCGACCTGCACCCGCTGATGGATGGCGAGGGGTAGAGCAGGCGCTCAGGCCTTGGTCGGCTGGTGCTCCAGCAGGATCTGGCCCTGCTTCTCGACGCCGAGGCGCAACTTCTCGGCGAAGACGGCGAGCATCCAGGGCAGCATCACCTCGACCCGGACGAGGCTGTCCTCGATGTCGAGTTTGCCGTTCACGGTCTGGCCGAGGGCGGCGACGCCGAAATGCAGCGTGTCGCCCTGCCAGTCCTCCTGCGTGAGTTGCATGTGCAGCGTGCCGAGCTTGTCGCGGACCTTGTCGACGCCGCCCTGCAGACGCGCCCGGGCGGCTTCGCGCCCGAGCGTATGGGAAATGGTGATGGTGACGGGGCGTTTCATCGGCGGCTCCGGCTCATGCGTTTGGCTGTCGCTGCCGCAGAGATGCGCATCGTCTCAGGCCGTTGCAACCGGCCGGGTGGTTCCGGCCAGCCAAGAACGACGATGAAGGGCGCCTGATCAGTTGCTGCGGGCCTGGAGGGCGTTCTGGCCTTCCTGGGTCACGTTCCAGCGCTCGTCGCCGGGCTCGGCGAGGCCGCGTCCCTGAAGCAGGCGCAGCATCGCTTCGCCGAAGATGAAGCGCCGGGTTTCCTCGCTGATGCTCTCCAGCGCGATCCATTCGGGATCGGTCATCACGGGCGCTTGCGTGTTCGTCGCGGTTTCGGCCATTGCGGTCCTCCTCCGTGCCGTTTGTTGCGGTCAGAGGGAAAATCGCGACCAATCTTGGAAAGCATGTGGCAAGGGCAGGGTATCCCTGCGGCAAATGCCGAGGATTTTCTGGGCTTCGGCGCTCAGCCGAGAGGCAGGCGTAAGCCGGCTTCGGCGGCGCAGGCTTTCAGCGTGAGCAGGATCGCCTCTTCATCAGTGGCGACGCCGTGGCGCTTCAGGCAGGGCACGAGGATCGCGGCCTCGGCATAGCCGGAGAGGCCGACCACCGGGCAGGCGATGTCCGTGACGGCGAGGATGTCGCGGCTCGGCGCGATACGATGACCTTGCTCGCGGATCTCCGCGAAGATCGCCTCGGTTTCGGGCTGGTCGAGCCGCTTGCGGAACTCCGGCTCAGCCTCGCGCATCAGCGCGCGCCGCCGTGCTTCCGACTGGAAGGCGAGGATGAGCAGGCCGGAATTGGCCTCCAGCGCCGGGCGTCCATAGCCGGGCCGGACGATCACGCTGGCGTCGAGATGGCCCGCCGTGGTCGCCAGCACCACGGTCTGCGCCCGGCTGAGGACGACGAGATGGGCCGCCTGGCCACTTTCCTCGCTGAAGCGCTCCATCAGCGGTAGCACGGCCGCGGTCAGCTGCTTGCCGCCCGGCGTCCGGATCCCGAGATCGAACAGGCGCCGAGACAGACCGAGCCGATCGGTCCCGGCCTCACGTTCGAGATAGCCCCGCTGCTGCAGCACGAAGACCATGCGGAAGATCTCGCTCTTCGAGCGCCGCAACTGCTCCGCGATCGTGCGGGTCGAGAGCGGTTCGCCGACCTCGGCCAGGAGTTCGAGGATATCGAGCCCTTTCTCCAGGGCCGGCGCCGCGTAGCTGGCCTTGTCGTCGGTCTCGGCTTCGACGGGGTCGCTCATGATGCCCACACCAATCTGGTTTCATATATGAAGCTTGACATCAAATAAGAAGTCAATCAGCCTCCCCGTAAAGAGGGGGAGACATGACGCCATTGCCGCAGCAAGCGTGGGCAGTCGTCGGGCACCGGACCGCCGGTCTGCGGGCCTGGTGGGCCTGACGCGATGAAGTACGGTCTCCAGTTCCGCGACGTCTTCGCCGCCTGGGAGTCGATTCTCGATGGCGTCTGGATCACCCTGCTTTTGTCCGGCGTCGCGATGGTCGGCGGTCTGGCGATCGGCGTCCTCTGCGCCGCGGCGCGCGTCTACGGCCCGGGCTGGCTGCGCCGCCTCGTCGGCGCCTATGTCGAGGTGATCCGCAACACCCCGCTCCTGGTCCAGCTCTTCCTGATCTTCTTCGGTCTGCCGAGCCTCGGCCTGCGGCTCGACGGGCTGACCGCGGCGATGATCGCGCTGGTGATCAATCTCGGCGCCTACACCACCGAGATCGTGCGCGCCGGCCTCGAAGCGGTGCCGAAGGCGCAGATCGAGGCCGGGCATTCGCTCGGGCTCTCGGGTCTGCAGGTCTTCCGCTATATCGTGGTCTTCCCGGCGCTGAAGGCGATGTTCCCGGCGCTCGCCAGCCAGTTCGTGCTGATGATGCTGGCGACCAGCGTGGTCTCACAGATCTCGGTCGAGGACCTGTTCCATGCCGCCTCGATCGTTCAGTCGCGCACCTTCCGCGACTTCGAAGTCTATACCGTCATCGGCGTGCTCTATCTTTCGCTCGCCTTCGCCTTCCGGGGCCTCTTCGCGGTGATCTACCGCCTGGCTTTCGTGCAGCGATGATCAGAGAATTCGGCTTCATCGACGTGATGTACCTCGTCGGCGCGGCGCGCTGGACGCTGCTGCTGACCATCACGGCCTTCGCCGGCGCATCCGTCATCGGTCTGGCGATCGCGATCGCGCGCATCCTGCCCTTCGCGCCGGTGCGCTGGCTGGCTGCCGGCTACATCCACATCGTCCAGGGCACGCCGCTGCTGGTCTGGCTGTTCCTGATCTTCTTCGGGCTGCCGCTGATCGGCATCTCGGTCAATCCCTGGCTCGCGGCGGCCGTCGCCTTCTCTGTCTATGGCAGCGCCTTCCTCGGCGAGATCTGGCGCGGCGCCCTGGTCTCGATCGCCAGGACGCAATGGGAGGCCGGCGCCTCGCTCGGGCTCTCGCTCGCCGAGCAGCTGCGCTACGTCATCATCCCGCAGTCGGTACGGGTCGCGATCCCGCCGACCGTGGGCTTCCTGGTCCAGCTGATCAAGAACACCTCGCTCGCGGCGGTGATCGGGCTGGTCGAGCTGACCCGTGAGGGCCAGCTGACGGCGGCGGGCACCTACAAGCCCTTCGCGGTCTACATCACCGTCGCCTGCATCTACTTCCTGATGTGTTTCCCTCTGACCCAATGGAGCCGCTCGCTCGAGCGGAAGCTCGATGTCGCTCGTTGAAATCCGGGAAATCAGCAAGAGCTACGGCTCCAATCAGGTGCTGAAGAACGTTTCGCTCGACGTCGCCAAGGGCGAGGTCGTCGCCGTGATCGGCCGCTCCGGCTCGGGCAAGAGCACTTTGCTGCGCTGTGTCAACGGGCTGGAGGAAATCCAGGCCGGCACGATCCGCGTCGACGGCGTTCAGGTCAACGATCCCGCCACCGATCTGCGCAAGCTGCGCCAGCAGGTCGGCATCGTCTTCCAGAGCTTCAACCTGTTCCCGCATCTCTCGGTCTGCGACAACATCACGCTCGCGCCGCGGGTGGTGAAGAAGCAGGCCCCGGAAGCGGCCCGCGAGGTCGCCGCCGATGTGCTGCGTCGCGTCGGCCTCGAAGGCAAGCTCGACGCGTTTCCCTCGCAGCTATCCGGTGGCCAGCAGCAACGCGTCGCCATCGCCCGCTCGCTCGCCATGCAGCCCAAGCTGATGCTGTTCGACGAGGTCACCTCGGCGCTCGACCCGGAACTGACCGGCGAGGTGCTGAAGGTGCTGGAATCCGTGGCGCAGGAGGGGATGACCATGATCCTCGTCACCCACGAGATGGGGTTCGCCCGCCGGTTCGGCTCGCGTGTCGTGTTCATGCACGAGGGCCGGATCCACGAAGAAGGCCAGGCCGCGGCGGTGCTCGCCGAGCCGCAGACGCCCGAGCTCAAGACCTTTCTCAGCGCCGTGCTGCACTGAGGCCAAGAAACCAGTTCCGGTCCACGAGGGGAGAAAACACATGCGTAAGCTGTTTGCAGGTCTGGCGGCCATGGCCATCGCCGCCTTCGGTGCCGCGGAAGCCCGCGCCGACAAGCTCCAGGACATCCTGTCCAAGGGCGTGGTTCGCATCGGCGTGCCGCTCGATGCGCCGCCCTTCGGCTCTCAGGACGCCAACCGCAAGCCGATCGGCTTCGACATCGAGCTCGCCGAGATGGTCGCCAAGGGCCTCGGCGTGAAGCTCGAAATGCAGCAGATCACCGGCGCCAACCGCATACCCTTCCTGCTCACCGACAAGGTCGACATCGTCATCTCGGTGATGGGCCTGTCGCCGGAGCGCGCCCGCCAGATCCAGTTCACGGCGCCTTATGCCAACACCTTCCTCGCGGTCTACGGCCCGAAATCCTCGACCGTGAACAGCGCAGCGACCCTCGGCTCGGCTCGCGTCGCCGCTGCCAAGGGCACGACCCAGGAACTCGCGATCACCGAATCGGCGCCCAAGGCCAATGTGATGCGCACCGAGGACGATGCGACCGCCGCCGCCGCCTACATCACCGGCCAGGCCGATCTGCTCGCGACCAACTCGATCGTCGCCCAGGCGCTCGCCAAGCAGAACCCGAACAAGGAATTCGAGCGCAAGTTCACCATCCGCCGCAGCCCGGCCCATATGGGCGTGCAGATGGACCAGCACAATCTGGTGCGCTGGCTCGACGGCTTCATCTTCTTCAACAGCCTGAACGGCGAGCTCGACCGGCTGCACAAGAAGTATCTGGACATGCCGATGGATCCGCTGCCGACCCTCTGAGCAGCCACCTTTCTTCCGGCCAGGCACTTCGTGCCTGGCCTCCTTTCTTTTCCGGCGATAGCACGGGGCCCGGCCGGCCCTGATCGCCCCTTCGCGTCTGCGAGCCCCGCCATGACCAGTTCCCGCCAGAAGACCGCCCCGCGCCCGTCCTCAGCCTTCCTCACCGTCGATCCCGAGAAGAACGGCAAGCAGGTCGGCTTCCTGATGATCCCGCATTCGCCGCATGAAGACGCCTGGGGCGCGACGCGTATCCCGGTCGCGGTGATCAAGAACGGCGAGGGACCGACCGCGATCCTCGAAGGCGGCAATCATGGCGACGAATATGAGGGGCCGATCGCGATCTGCGAGCTGATCCGCGATCTCGATCCCGGCCGCGTGCAGGGGCGGCTGATCCTGATGCCGGCGAACAACGTCCATGCGGTGATCGCCGGCCAGCGCACCTCGCCGGTCGACGGGCTGAACTTCAACCGCACCTTCCCGGGCGATCCGCGCGGCACCATCACCCAGCAGATCTCGGCCTTCGTCAACGACCAGATCATGCCGCTGGGCGACGCCTTCCTCGACCTGCATTCCGGCGGCTCCTCGCTCGATATCATCCCGAGCGCGATCGTCGAGCCGACCGACGATCCGGCCCTGCACAAGCGCAATGTCGCGGCGGTGCAGGCCTTCGATGCGCCGATGACGGTGGTGATCTCCAATCTCGGCGAGCCGCGTACCGCCACCGCCGCGGCCTGCCGTAATGGGCTCGTCACGGTCGGCACCGAAATGGCCGGGGCCGGCACGGTCTCGCTCGAGGCGCTGAAGGTCTGCCGGCGCGGCGTCGCCAATGTCCTCGACCATCTCGGCATCGTCGCGCTCGAAAAGCGCGAGCCGCGGCGCGGCGACGGCCAGGTGCTCGAACTGCCGGGTACGACCGCCTATGTCTACGCCACCGCGGACGGCGTCTTCGAGCCGTTCCACGCCAATGGCGAGAAGGTCAGCGCCGGCCAGCCGGCCGGGCGGATCCACTGCACCTGGGATCCGACGCGCCCGCCCGAAACCTTGCACTATGCCGCCGACGGCATCCTCTATGGCCGGCGTCAGCCGGGCCGGGTCAAGCCGGGCAATTGCTGCCTGATCGTCGCGGCGCCTTACCGGGGGACGCTGTCGTGATCAGCCTCGAGGACATCCAGGATGCGCGCTGGCGCATCGCGCCGCATATCCGCAAGACGCCGCTGCTGCCCTATGCGCAGACCAGCACGGGCGAGGATTTCGGCGGCGGGGTCACGCTGAAGCTCGAATTGCTGCAGGCGGCGGGCTCGTTCAAGGGGCGCGGCGCGATGAACCGCCTGCTGACGCTCTCGCCCGAGCAGCTCAAGGCCGGCGTCGTCACCGTCTCCGGCGGCAATCACGGCCTCGCCATCGCCCGCTCGGCCCATGTGCTCGGCGCCAAGGCCAAGATCTTCCTGCCGTCCAATGTCGTCGCCGACAAGGTCGCCAAGCTCAGGAAATGGGGCGCCGATGTCGAGATCGTCGGCGCGGTCTGGGACGACGCTAATGCCGCGGCGCTCGCCCATGCCCAGAAGACCGGCGCGACCTATGCCCACCCGTTCAGCGACCCGGTGGTGGTCGCAGGCCAGGGCACGCTCGGTCTCGATATCCTCGACGAGATGCCGGAGGTCGACGTCATTCTCGTCGCCATCGGTGGCGGCGGCCTGATCACCGGTCTCTCGACCGCGGTGAAGGCGCTCCGGCCGAAGACCCGCATCATCGGCATCGAGCCTTATGGTTCGCCGACCCTGCATGCCTGCCTCGCCGCGGGCAAGCTGGTGACGCTCGACAAGCTCGAGACGCGCGTCGCCACCATGTCCTGCCGCCAGACCGACCAGGCGATCTACGAGGCGGCCGCCCGCAATGTCGACGAAGTCGTGCTGGTCAGCGACGAGGAGATGGAGCAGGCGGCCCGCTCGCTCTGGTTCGAGTTCGGCATCGCAGCCGACCTGTCCGGGGCGGCTGCGGCCGCGGCGCTGCAATCGAAGCGCTTCGTTCCGGAGCCCGGCAGCAAGGTCTGCGCGCTGGTCTGCGGCGCCGGAACGGACGGCACCGGCGCCTGAGCCTCAGGGCGCGACGCTGAGCCCATCGACGCCGTGCTTGCGGATCAGCGCGGCGATGAAGCCCGAGGCTTTCGCCGCTTCGACGAAGCGGCTGAGATAGTCCACCGCCTCGGCCTTCGGCCGGGGCACGCCGATCGCCTGCTGCACGGTCATGAAATGGCCGCCGAGCAGGCGTGTGTCGGGGATTGCGGCACGGTCGGAGATCAGGCGCGGCCGCAGGCCGGCCAGCGCTTCGAGCTTTTGTGCGACGAAGTCGACGGCCGCCTCGTCGAGTGTGCCGGAGCGGATCAGCGTCGCCTTGCGGATATGCCGGTCGAGCCAGAGCCCGTAGGCGGCGCGGCCGGTCACGGCGATGCGCACGCCATCGGCGTCGACATCGGAGATTTGACGCAGCGGCGAGGCGTCCCGGACGAGATAGGTCGCCTCGATCTCGGCATAAGCCGGTGTGAAGCCGATCGTCTCGGCCCGCTGCGGTTCCGCCCCGATCAGCCCGACATCCCATTCGTCGCGGAGCGCCGCATCCGCGAGCAGGCCGGGATTGGCATAGGGGACAGGGCGCAGGCCGGTCCCGAGATGATCGGCCAGGGCGCGCGCCAGATCGGGGGAGACACCTTGCGGCTCGCCGCCCGGCCCGCGGCTCGATACGAGCAGGAAGTTCGAGAGGTTGATGCCGGCGCGCAGCAGGTTGCCGGGAGCCAGATGCTCGCGCAGCGTCGGCGAAAGCGTGCCGATATCGGGCCGAAATTCCATGGCATTCTTCCTGCGACTGCGAGCCGGGCAGTTATGCGCCTAGCGCTGCCGCATGGGCAAGCGGGCGCTGCGTCATGCCTTCAGGACTTGCCTTGTGGGTCAATGGCCTCTACCTCGCTGGGTGATCGCTCGCTTGCCCTGCTGACCGCCCGCAGTCGCGGATCCGCGCCCATGCGCGTCAAGGAAGTCCCGGGGCGTCGAGACTGCCGAGCGTCCAACCGACGAACAGGATCTGGTATGTCCCGCAAGAAATCGAAGCCGCTCGATGCAGAATTCGTCATGTTCGACGTGCTCTACGAAGATGGCTCGCGCACCTCGAACCGGCGGGTGCCGAGCATCCTCCTGGGCGGGCTCGACGGTGACGAGCCGGCGCGCGAGGCGATCATCGAACAGGATCGCGTGATCGCCGAAAAATCCGGCAAGCCGAGCCTGGTAATCACGTCGATCGTGCGGTCCGGCAAGCCGGCGGCCGAGAAAGCCGGCAAGGAGAAGTCCGGGCGAAAGGGCTGACCCCCGCGCCCGTTCCTGGCCTCGCCTCTGTCGTCAGCGCTTGGCCGTTCGCCGCTTCGCGGGCTGGGGCGTGCTGCTGGTGAAGAGCGAGCCCAGCACATAGAGCGCGATGCCAACGCCGAGCACCGCCGCGAGCGGCTCGCGCTCGCTGCGCTGCACCAGCATCCGGCCGCCTTCGCGGGCATAGTCGCGTCCGCTGTCGACATAGTCGCGGCCCCGGGCCAGGTAGTCGCGGCTTTGGTCGAGCTGCTGGCGGCCAGTGCCGAGCAGCTCGCGGCCGGCCCGCAAGGCGTCATCGCCATAGTCGCGCAGTGTCTGGCTCCAGCCGCTCGTATCCGGCTGCCAGCGTGTCGAGCGACGCGCGGTCATCGCCCAGGCGATCAGGCCGACGCTGACTGCGCCGAGCGCGAAGGCCGCCAGGGGATGACGCTCGACCGTCTCGGCCGCGGCCTCGCCGGTTTCCTGAACATAGCGCCCGGCATCGCGCAGGCTCTCGCGCGGATCGATCTCGGCGACCTTGTCGCGCGCCCGCTCATAGCTGCCCTTGACGGTGTCGGCTGCACGGCTGGCCAGCTCGCTCGCACGCTCGGCGACGCCGTTGGCGGCGCGCTCGATCTCGTCTCTCGCCTCGCCGGCGCTGCGCGGCACGTCCGGTGGCATACGCTTGTCGCTGTCCATCACTTGAAACTCCATTTGCAGGGCTCCCTCTCGAAACGAGGCAGCGACGGCGGGGTTCCGTTCGAAAGGGCAGAAAAGGGCGGCGTCAGCGCGATCAGGGATCAGCGCGTGGCGCGCCTGGTGGTGCGGACGACGGTGGGAGCGCTGATCGCGCCAGCCGCTCCGCCGACGACCGCACCGACCGGTCCCGCGACGACCGCGCCGGTGCCGGCGCCGACCGCGGCGCCACCGACGCGCTGCTCGACGGTGTTGCAGGCCGCCAGGCCTAACGCGAGGCTCAAGGCGGTGACGAAGACAGCAGGCCGGTTCATCAGACGCTCCCGAAATAGTGTGGCGTTGGGAACGCATCGGGGGCGTGGAAGTTCCTGCATGGCGATGACATGATGAGGCGTCGCGGCTTAATCTCGCGCTGGTGAGTGCGACTCATCGCCCGCAGGAGACTTCCCATGAGAAACCTCGTTCTTTCGACTGCGCTCGCCTGTCTGGCCGCAGGCCTAATGACTGTGCCCGCCTCGGCGCTGACGATGAAGGAATGCAGCGCGAAATATCAGGACGCGAAGAAGGCGAATACGCTGAAGGGCCAGAAATGGAACGATTTCCGCAAGGCGCAATGCGGCGATGACGACGCCGCCGAGGCCGATGCCGCCGCCGCCGTGACCGAGACCCCGGCCGCCACTCCGGCCAGCGCTCCGGCCAAGCCTGCTGGCAAGGCCAAGGCTGCGGTGTTCCCGAAGGCGGTCGCGCCGAAATACAGCAACGAGACGGCCGGCAAGGCACGCCTCAAGACCTGCGCCGACCAGTACAACGCCAACAAGACGGCGAACGCCAATGGCGAGCTGAAATGGATCGAGAAGGGCGGCGGCTACTGGAGCCAGTGCAACGCCAAGCTGAAGAGCTGAGCGTCAGCGCATTCCCGGCCAATCGCATCGGCTGTGATCGCACCCCCGGCAACTTGCGTCGGGGGTGAAGCGTTCCTGGTCGGGCGAGATGCCTGCGACGCTCCGGCGCTCCGGCTTCAATCCCACTGGAACCAGGGCAGCGCGAATTGCGGCGCTGGTCCTTCGCGCGCGAACAGGCGCCGGCAGCTCTCGGGCTCGACCGCGCCGGCCGCCGTCCAACGCAGCGCGCCGCGGTGGATGCCACCGGCGATGAAGGCGGCGTCGATACCGGCTGCCGCCGCGCCGGCGACGTCGTGCTCGAGCGAGTCGCCGATCGCCAGCAGGCGCGCGGCAGGGATGCCCGACAGGCGCAGGCAGGTCCGGTAGATCCGCGCATGCGGCTTGCCGTGATAATGCACCGTCCCGCCCATCGCCTCATAGGCTTGGGCGACGAGGCCCGGAGCCTCGTGGAGACGGCCATCGGCGTGGACGCGGTGGCGGTCGGGATTGGCGCAGATCATCGGGATGCCGCGGGTGGCGGCGCGTGCGAGCAGGGGCTGCCAGCCGGCGACGGACTGGGCCGGCGGTTCCATGCTCATCAGCAGGATGAAATCGGCGGCGTGCGGATCGTCGGTCGGCGTCAGCCCGAGGCCGTCGGCGAGGCGCTCCTCGCCCGGCCGCACCAGCAGCAGGCAGTTGCGGCCCAGCCCGCGATAGGCCGGCTCGCCACCCGCCATCAGCGCGTCGCGCGCATCGTCCCCGGCCGAGACCACGTGATCGTAGAGTGCGCGGGGGAAGCCCAGCCGCGCCAGCGTCGCCTCGTTCTCGCTGCCGGGCTTGCCGGAATTCGAGAGGATGATCACCGTCTTGCCGGCCTGCCGGATGCGCTCGAGACAGGAGAGCGCTTTCGGATAGGGTGTGCTGCCGTCATGCAGCACGCCCCATTGGTCGAGCAGGAAACCGTCATAGCGCGAGGCCAGAGCGCCGATGCCGGCCGGGAAATCGGTGAGGCTGCGCCGCTCAGACGATGCGTGAACGGACATAGGCGGAGAGCGCTTCGCTGATGATGACGATGCCGAGGATGGCGATCAGGATGACGATGGCCTGCGACCAGGCGAACTGGTTGATCGAGGCATAGAGCAGGAGGCCGATGCCGCCGGCGCCGACGAAGCCGAGCACGCTGGATTCCCGGACATTGATGTCCCAGCGATAGATCGTCGTGCCGATCAGAACGGGCAGGATCTGCGGCAGGATCGCCACCGCATAGATCTGGAAGGTGCGGGCGCCGGAGGCCTCGACCGCCTCGATCTGGCCGGCGTCGACCTCCTCGATCGCCTCGGCGACGAGCTTGGCGATGAAGCCGACCGAGCGCGCCGCCACCGCACAGATGCCGGCGACCGGGCCCGGCCCGAAGATAGCGACGAAGACCAGCCCCCAGATCACCGTGTTGATCGAGCGCGACAGCACCAGCATGGCGCGGCCGATCAGCCAGGTGCCCTGGTTCAGCGTGGTGTTGCGCGCGGCCAGGAAGGCGACGGGCAGCGCGAAGAGCACCGCGATCATCGTGCCGAGTGTCGCGATATGCAGCGTCTCGATCAGCGGCTGGACGATGCGCGGGAAATAGGACCAGCGTGGTGGCCACATGCGCGCGATCAGGTCGGCCGCCTGCTCATGCGCATCGGCGAAGAAGGCCCATTCGATGTCGAGCGCCGAGACCGACCAGGCGGCGGCGAAAGCGATGCCGCCGAGCCAGAGCCAGTGGACGAGGCGCTCCTTGAACGAATAGCGCTCCCAGCTGTCGGGGTAGAGGCGGGCCGGCACCGGCGTGCCGCGCGGCTCGGGCTGATGCACGGTCATCTCAGCCTCCGCCGTGCCCAGTCGCTGAACCATTCGCCGAAGGCGACCATGGCGGCGATGGTCAAAAGGATGGCGCTGGCGAAGTCGAAATCATAGCGCGAGAACGAGGCCGAGAGGGTCTGGCCGATGCCGCCGGCGCCGACGATGCCGATCACGGTCGAATGGCGCAGATTGGAATCGAGCCGGTAGATCAACACGCCGAGCGTCTTGACCAGGACCTGCGGCACCACGGCGTAGCCGAAGATCTGGCCGAAGCTGGCGCCGGTAGCGCGGATCGCCTCGACTGGGCCGGGCTTCATGTTCTCGATGTCCTCGGCCAGCATCTTGCCGAGGAAGATCGCCGAGGAGAAGGCGAGCGTCAGCAGCCCGGCGACCGGGCCGAAGCCGAAGAGCTTGACGAAGAAGATCGCGATGATGACCTCGTGGAAGGTCCGGCCGACCACGATCAGCCCGCGTGCGGCGAGATAGAGCGGGCGCGGCGAGAGATTGGCTGCGGCGGCGATGCCGATCGGGATCGAGAACACCGCGCCGACGATGGTCGCGGCGATGGCAATCTGCACGCTCTCGACCATGCCGGTGAGCAAGAGCTGCCAGCGGCTGAAATCCGGTGGGACCATCCGCTCCAGGATGTTCCAGGCCCGCGGCAGGCCGGCGAGGATGCGGGCCGTGTCGACGTTCAGCGTCGACAGAGACCAGGTGAGATAGGCCGCGAGCGCGAGCCAGAAAGCGAGGCGGCGTCCTGGGCTGCCGAAGATGCTCGGCGCGCGCCACTGGCTCGGGTAGCTGGAAGCCGGAGCGCTCACGGCCGCATGCCGATCAGCGCGGGTTCGTCGTCATCCTCGCTCGGTGCGGGAGCCCAGTCCTCGGCGCCGTAGATCTCGGTCAGCGCCGCTTCGGTGAGCGCCGCAGCCTCGGCGTCGAAGACGACGATGCCGTCGCGCAGGCCGATGATCCGGTCGGCATAGGCGCGGGCGAGCGCGACGTCGTGGATGTTGATGATCGCCGGCGTCTGGCGCTCGGCGACGAGCTCGCGCACCAGCCGCATGATCTGGCGCGAGGTCTTGGGGTCGAGGCTTGCGGTCGGCTCGTCGAGCAGAAGCAGGTCCGGCCGCTGCATCAAAGCGCGGGCGATGCCGACACGCTGGCGCTGGCCGCCGGAGAGCGCATCGGCGCGCTGGTTGTGATAGCCGTCGAGCCCGACGCGGTCGAGCAGGGCGAAGGCGGCCTGGATGTCCTCCGGCGGAAAGCGCCAGCGCAGCGAGGCGATGAGCCCG
This sequence comes from Allobosea sp. NPDC055594, assembly GCF_053618995.1. Lineage (NCBI taxonomy): Bacteria > Pseudomonadati > Pseudomonadota > Alphaproteobacteria > Hyphomicrobiales > Alloboseaceae > Allobosea > Allobosea sp. NPDC055594. Next base: position 455,899 of record NZ_JBSHIO010000003.1, on the reverse strand, counting down.
ACATAGCCGAGCCGCCCGGAGAGCACGTTCTGCATCACGCTCAGCCGCTCGACCAGGTTGTATTCCTGGAAGATCATGCCGATGCGGCGCCGGGCGGCGCGTAGGCCCTTGCGGTCGAGCGCGACGATGTCCTCGCCGTTGAGGAGGATGCGCCCGGCCGTCGGTTCGACCAGCCGGTTGATGCAGCGGATGAAGGTGCTTTTGCCGGCGCCGGAGGAGCCGATCACCGCGACGAGCTGCGGCCGGTCGATCACCACGTCGATGCCGCCGAGCGCCTTCTTGCCGGTCGGGTAGACCTTGGTCAGCCCTTCGACGGCGAGGAGCGGCGAGGCGCCGCCCGTCGCCGCATGGAAGCCTTGAGACATCAGTCGCCCTTCAGCTTGGCGAGGCCGTCTTGGGTATAGCTGATGCCGCTCTCGCGCTGGATGACGATGATGTCCGACCAGGCGGCCTTGTAGCTCAGCTCCTTGAAGCCCTTGGTGTCCTTGAACTCCTTGGCGAGCCCGGACTTCAGGAAGTCGAAGGAGAGGAAGGCTTCCTTGATCTTAGCCTGGAGCTCCGGGTTGAGGTCATGGGCGATGCCGAAGGCAGTGCGCGGGAAGGGCGCGGATTCGTAGACGATGCGGACGTCGTCGCGCTTGAACATGCCGCGATCGGCCATGCGCTCGAGCACGCTGGAGGCGATGGGGGCGGCGTCATAGTCCTTGTTGACCACGCCCATGATCGAATTGTCATGCTTGCCGGAATAGAGGACCTCGTAGTCCTTGCCGGGCACGATGCCCTTTTCCTTGAACAGGATGCGCGGCGCGGTGTCGCCGGAATTCGAGGAGGGCGCGACATGGGCGACGCGCTTGCCCTTGAGGTCGGCGATCGACTGGATCGGGCTGCCCTTCGGCACGATCAGCTGAAGGGTGTAGCCGATCGAGTTGTCATGCTTTTCCATCGCCACGATCGGCCGGAAGCCAGCGAGATTGACCGCGAAGGGCGTCGGCCCGCTGGCGACGCCGGCGATATGCAGGCGGCCGGAGCGCATCGCCTCGACCTGCGCCGCATAGGATTCGGCGCCGAACCATTTGACCTTCTTGCCGGTGACCTTGGTGAGATGGGCCAGGAAGTCGGCGAAGACGTTCTCGTAGACCGACGGGTCCTCGACCGGCGTATAGGAGAAGATCAGCGTGTCCGGATCCTTCTGCCGCGCCTTGTCGGCCGGGATGTCGGCGAGCAGATCGCCATCGGCGTCGCAATAGCGGGCATCGAGCGTGCCGCGATTGGGGCAATTCTGAGCCTGTGCCGGGCTGGCCAGGCCGAAGCCGAGCGCGATCAGGCAAAGCGACGCGATCTTGGCGCGCAGCATGGCAACCTCCCTGGAGTGCAGCGCTCCGTTGATCGGGCGCATGTAAGATTTCTTACATCCTGATCAAAATTGGCCGGCTAAGCAAGGCTTCACGCGACCAGCCAGTGGATACCCGTGCGTTGCCAGGCGGCGCACAGACGCGCCGGCGGCTCGGCGTCGGTGACGATCATGCCGAACGCCCTGGGATCGGCGATCCGCGCCGTGCCCGTCTGGTCGAATTTGGAGCTATCCGCCACGCCGAGAACCATGCCGGCACGGCTGATCGCGGCCTGGCGCACCGCGATCTTCTCGAGGTCGAAATCCATCGGCGCGCCATCATCGTCGAAGCCGCCAAATCCCAGCACGGCATAGTCGAAGCGTAAGCCCATGATGCAGGCGACCGCTGCCTCGCCGACCAGCGAGCCATTGGCGCCGCGGGTGCTGCCGCCGGTGACAGCCACGTCGAAAACGCCGTGCTGGCATAGGATCTGCGCAACCGAGACGCTGGCGGTGACGATCCGCAGGTCGGGCTTGCCGACAAGGGCCCGCGCCACGGCCTCGACCGTCGTGCCGACATCGAGAAAGATCGAGGCGCCGGCCGGTACGATCCCGGCGACGGCCGTACCGATGCGCTGCTTGACTTGCGGCGAGACCGTCAGCTTCTGGGCATAGGCCGAGCGAAAGCCGCCCGTGGCGAGACCGGCGCCGCCATGGAAGCGTTGCAGGTAATTGCTGGCCTGCAATTGGATGATGTCCCGGCGCACCGTCTGGGCGGAGACGCCGAAGCGCTCGGCGAGCGTCTCGATGGTGCTGAAGCCGACCTGTTGGACGATCGCCAGGATCTGCTGCTGGCGCGGCGTCAGCGCGCTGGTCTCGCGAATGTCTGGGCTGGTCATGGGAGCCGGCAATCCCCTTGGCTTGGGCGTCGCAGACCCGGCCGCGGTGGACCGCCGCGAGGGGAACGGCGTCATCGAGACCCGTACAACGCCGCTTGTCCAGTCCGGGACCGCCGCGCCGGGCGGTGGCGTGCCGTTCTTCCGTCCACGGCACAACCATGCGCTCCGCGGCCCGGCGCGAGGCTCGTCTCCCGCCAGCGCGTGCGGCCCGTGAAATCGGGCCGGCCTGTCAGAAAGTCCAGCCGATATCCATCTGCACGAGGTGGCGGCTGAAATTGGTCAGGTCGAGCCGGCCGGGCTGGCCTCTCTCCTCGCCATAGACCTGGACGTTGTAGGCCAGCGAGATGGCGAGCTGATCGGTCGCCTGCCAGTAGATGCCCGGGCCGACGAAGGTTGCGTGTCCGGCGAGCTTGCCGAAGCCGAGCGAGTCGTGCTGGCGCATATGGCGCACTTCGCCGCTGAGATAGACATCGTCGACGACCTGCCAGGCGAGCGCGCCGCCGATGGTGAAAGTGGAGGCCCGTTCATGCGGCGAGGGGCCGGACCAGATCAGGTTGTGCGAGAGGTTGAAGGCGGCATGGAGCGTGCCGGGGATCAGGACCTTGTCGGCCAGCACGCGCATGGTGGTGTTGTAGGTCGAGAAGCGGCCCTCGCCATGGCTCTCATTGCGCTCGAGCCCGGCATCGATGCCCATGGTCAGGCCGAAGCCGTGCCGGCCATGGTTGAGCAGGCGGTAGCGCGCCTCGAAGCCGCCGCCATAGGCTTTGTCCTTGAGCCCCTGGCGCTCGATCTGCGAGCGTGTCGTGCCACCGAGCAGATAGGGGCTGACTTCCAGGCAGGGCAGCAAGCCATAGGAGCCCTGCAGCATCGCGCCGCGGCCCAGAGAGCGGCCGCGGCGGACGCCGCCATCGGCATTGAGCGTCAGGCCGAGGCTGCCGCGGCCGAGATCGGCGATGCCGGAGCCGTCGGTGAAGCCGAAGGCGTCGGTCGGGGCGTCATCGTCGCTATCGCAGACCGATCTGGCGGCTGCCGGATCGGGCTGGCCTTCGATCGCCTGCGCCGGAGCGAGCATGGAGAGGGTGAACGCGAGGCCGGTAGCCAATGCGCCTAGGGAGGAAAGGAAGTTCGACAAGATTGTGCACTCGCCATGTCAGCCAGAAAGCCTGCCATGGCCGATACGCTCCTAAACCGGCGTGAAAATCACCGCGTCGGATACCGGATCGGGCCGCGTTTCGCCCCATTTTGGTCGTCGAGGTTAACGAATCGCTCTCAACCTCCACAGCCTTGTCGCGATCGCAGCTGACGCGCGCCGATCGCTTGGCGCGACCGTTCCGGGCGCGGGCACCGCCGTACCGGGCGCATCTTCGACCAAGCCGTGCCGGCCATCCGGTCGGGGCGGTCAGGCCGCCCCGATCTCCGTCAGCCGGCTCATCTGGCTGCGGGGCCAGCGCGGGACATCGTTGCGCTGCCAGACCTGCGAGAGCGCATCCAGGAAGGCGGCCTCGTCCTCATCGGTGTGGAACGGGTTGGGTGTGACGCGCAGCCGCTCCGTTCCGCGTGGCACGGTCGGGTAGTTGATCGGCTGCACATAGATCCCGTGCTGCTCCATCAATTCGTCGGTCAGGTGCTTGGCGAGGCCGGCATCGCCGATCATGACCGGCAGGATATGGCTCGGGCTCGGCAGGACGGGGAGCTCCAATGCCTCCAGCCCGGCCTTGACCGAACGCACCCGGCGATGAAGCGTCTCGCGCTCGACGGAGCTGGACTTCAGATGCCCGATCGCGGCGCGGACACCGGCGACGGTCGCCGGCGGCAGCGCCGTCGAGAAGATGAAGCCGGGCGCATGGCTGCGGACGAAATCGACGACTTCCATCCTGCCGGCGATATAGCCGCCGATCGCGCCAAAACCCTTGCTGAGCGTGCCCTGGACGATGTCGATGCGGCTCATCAGGCTTTCCGCCTCGGCGATACCCCCACCACGGGGGCCGTAGAGGCCGACGCTGTGAACCTCGTCGAGATAGGTCAGGGCGTTGTAGCGCTCGGCGAGATCGCAGATCGCCGCCATGGGCGCGAAGTCGCCATCCATGAAATAGCAGCTCTCGAAGCAGATCAGCTTCGGCCGGCCGGGCTCGATCGCCTTCAGCTTGCGCTCGAGATCCTCGACGTCATTGTGGTGGAACAGCTTCTTGGCGACGCCGGAACGGCGGATGCCCTCGATCATCGAGGCATGGTTCAGCGTGTCCGAGAGGACCACGCAGTCCGGCAGCAGCCTGCCGAGTGTCGAGAGGGCGGCGTCATTGGCGGCATAGCCCGAGGTGAAGACGAGGGCGGCTTCCTTGGCGTGGAGATCGGCCAGGTCTTCCTCCAGCCGGACATGCTCATGGCTGGTGCCGGAGATGTTGCGTGTGCCGCCCGCACCGGCTCCGAAGCTCGACAGGGCATTGCGGGCCGCGTTGAGCACGGCCGGATGAACGCTCATCCCGAGATAGTCGTTCGAGCACCAGATCGTCACCGGCCGCTGGACGCGGTGGTCATAGGCGCGGATCGGGTTGCCGGGCAGGCGCTCGAGATTGGCGAAGACGCGATAGCGCCTTTCGCGTTTCAGGCTGTCCAGCGCGCCGCTGAAGAAGCGGGAATAATCGAAATCCATCGTCTCGCCATATGCTTGGCGGCGCCCGTCATGACGCGGCGGGCTCCGCTTGGTTGTGCCGGCGCCCGGTGCCTGCGACCGCAGCGACCGGCGTGAAGGCATTGCGTCGCCGGCAGGCGCGGCGGCGTTCCGACCGGGCGCCGCCGGAGTTCCGACCGCCATCGGCTTCAGGTCAGGCCGTGACGGGATGGGCGTCGGTCAGACGCCGGATCTCCTCCTTGATCGCGGGCTCGTCGAGGGTCTCGCCGCGTGCGCCGCGCAGGACGGCAAGGATGAGCCCGCCGACCGTGCGGAAGGTCTCGGCGTCGAATCCGCGCGAGGTTCCGGCGGGCGTGCCGAAGCGGATGCCGGAGGTGATGGTCGGAGGCTGGGGGTCGTAGGGTACGGTGTTCTTGTTGGCGGTCAGGCCGAAACGCTCCAGAGCCTCGACGGCGACCTTGCCGGAAATGCCGAAGGGCTGGAGGTCGACCAGCAGCAGATGGCAGTCGGTGCCACCGGTGACGAGCCGCAGCCCGCCGGCGCTGAGCGTCTCGGCAAGGGCCCGGGCATTCTCGACGACGGCTCCGGAATAGTCCGCGAAGGAGGGCTGCAGAGCTTCGTGAAATGCCGCGGCCTTGCCGGCGATGACATGCATGAGGGGACCGCCCTGCGTGCCCGGGAAGACGGCCTTGTCGACCTTCCTGGCGATCTCGGCATCATTGGTCAGGACGAGCCCGCCGCGCGGCCCGCGCAACGTCTTGTGCGTGGTCGAGGTCACGACATGCGCGTGCGGAACCGGATCGGGATAGAGCCCGGTCGCGATCAACCCGGCATAATGCGCGACATCGGCGACGAGATAGGCGCCGACCTCGTCGGCGATGGCGCGCATCCGGGCAAAATCGATGGCGCGCGGATAGGCGGAGCCGCCGGCGAAGATCAGGCGCGGCCGGTTCTCCCTGGCGATGCGCGCCATCTCCTCATAGTCGATGAGCTCGTCGTCTCTGCGCACCGCATAGGGCACGACCTCGAACCAGCGGCCGGACAGGCTGACCGGCGAGCCATGGGTGAGATGGCCGCCGCAGGACAAGTCCAGGCCCATGATCCTGTCGCCCGGCTTCAGCAGCGCGAAGAGAACGGCGATGTTGGCGTTGGCGCCGGAATGCGGCTGGACATTGGCGAAGGCCGCGCCGAACAGCTCGCAGATCCGCTCAATCGCGAGGTGCTCGACCTTGTCGACCGCTTCGCAGCCGCCGTAATAGCGGCGGCCCGGATAGCCCTCGGCATATTTGTTGGTCAGGAGCGAGCCCTGGGCGGCGTGGACCGCCCGGCTGACGATGTTCTCCGAGGCGATCAATTCGATATGGCGGTGTTGACGCTCGGCCTCTTCGGCCAGCGCCGCTGAAAGCGCGGGATCGGGTAGGTCGTTCATTCAGACAGTCCTTCGAGCCAATCCGCCAGCATCTGCCGGGCGGCCTCGCGCAGAGCCGGGCCGAAATGCTCGGCATCCGCGCGCAGATTTCGGGGAGCGATCCCAGCCGCCGCCAGTTCGACGGCATGGCCGACCAGCCAGCGCTCGATTCCGGCGCAGGCATTGACCTCGGGATGGAACTGCAGGCCGAGCACATTGCGCCCAAGCGCGAAGCCCTGCGTCGCGCAGAGCGGCGTCGCGGCGAGATTGTCCGCGCCCTCCGGGATCTCGAAGGCGTCGCCGTGCCAGTGCAGCACCGGGACACCGTCGAGATGGCGCAGTGGGCCGGCGCGGCCGGCCGCCGTCAGGGTCAGCTCCGAGAAGCCGATCTCCTTGACGCCGCTCGGCGCCACCTTTGCGCCGAGCGTCGCGGCGATCTGCTGGGCGCCGAGGCAGATGCCCAGGGTCGGCAGGTTCGACGCCAGGCGTGCGGCGAGAAGCCGCCGCTCCTGCTTGAGGAAAGGGTAGGTCTCGTCCTCGTAGACGCCGACCGGGCCGCCGAGGACCACGAGCAGCTCGGGCAGGAGAGGGTCGAGCGTCCAAAGCTCGTTCACGTCGAGGTCGTAGTAATGGCTGCGATAGCCGCGTGCCGTCAGCACCGCCTCGAAGGTGCCGAGATCCTCGAAATCGAGATGCCGGATGACGATCGCGGTCTTCAGCGTGGCTGGAACTCTCCTGGGCGCTGCGGCCATCGACAGGTCCTTCACGATCGGGATGCGCGCTTGCGGGTTCGGGCCCAGCCCTAGATCGCCGAGCGTCCGTTCGGACGCGGTCACGGTGATCTATCTTGTTGTTATTGCATCGGAATTGCCAGAAAAGTGGATTCCACTTTTCGGTCCGATGCTATAGGGCACGCCAGGCGCTGCAGGGCGTGCCGGGTTCGCGAAGGCGGCTGGGCCGGCTCTCGGTGTTGCCGCCGGCTGGTCGCCTTGAAGGCGGGCGGGGTCAGGTGGTCCGGAACACGCGCTGCGTTTTGGCGGCGCTTAGATCCGCGAGCGGGGTCTCGCCGGCGACGGCGCGCTGGCCGACCGCGACGAGCACATCGCTGCCGACGGGCATATAGACGTCGAGCCGCGAGCCGAAGCGGATCAGGCCGAAGCGCTCGCCGACGGCGAGTTCGTCGTCCGGCGCGACCCAGTGGACGATGCGGCGCGCGATCAGGCCGGCGATCTGGACGACGGCGATCGGGCCGTGGGCCGAGGCGATCGCCAGGGCATTGCGTTCATTATGCTCGCTCGCCTTGTCGAGATCGGCGTTGACGAAACGGCCCGGCGTATAGGCGATGCGGCTGACCCGCCCGGCGATCGGCATGCGATTCACATGGCAGTCGAAAATGCTCATGAACACGGAGATCCGCAGCATCGGTTGCGCCGGAAGCTGGAGCTCGGGCGGCGGCAGGAGCTCGACGATCATGCTGACGCGGCCGTCTGCGGGAGAGACGATCAGCTCGGCCGATTGCGGCGTCGTGCGCGGGGGATCGCGGAAGAAGTGGATGACCCAGCCGGTGATGATGGCGGCGATCCAGGCGAGGGCGCTCGAGACGAAACCGGCGGCGATGGTGAGGATCAGGCCGATGGCGATGAAGGGGTAGCCGGCGCGATGGACCGGAACGAGGCTGCTGCGGATGGAGACGACGATACTCACGAAAGGCGGTCCTCGAGGCGATCGAACAGTCGGGCGAGCGGCCTTGGCGGCGTGGGGCGCAGGATCAGGAATTCCATTCGGTGGTCTTTCTGAACGTCATGAGGAGGATGTCCCAGTGGCCGGCCAGCGCCCCCTTGCGCGGGTGGATCGGTGTGATGCCGAGCCTGACGCGGCGGGGGTCGAGAATGAGGGCTTCGAGGGGCCGCCCGAGGGACAGGGCGGCGATCCTGGTGCCGCCCGGCGCGGCAAGCTGCGCCATGCCGCCGGCTATGCCGGAGCGTTTGACGGCGAGCACGACGATCCGCTCGTGGGCCTGGCAATGCAGGGCCCGGAGCGAAGTGCTGGTCCTGTCCGGCCCGGTTTCGACGCGGAGCTGATGCATTGCGACATGCCAGAGGCTGGCGGCGTCGGCGACGCTGAAAGTCGTTCGCGCGAGCTGCAGGAGTGCGTTGATCAGCGCACCGCTGGTGGCATTGGCCGCCATCGGCGCCACCCCGGCTCCGATGTCACTCGCGAACGACAAGCGCTCGCCATCTTGAGATTGCGATTTCGGAGTCCGGCGCCAGATGAAATTCTGGCCGATGAGGAAGACTGCGCCACGTCGCCGCGCAGAGCCGCCATTGGCGGCGACGCGCTCGTCGGCGGGTAGCAGTTCCCAGCTCGCTCTCAGGCGCGACCATTCGGACAGCGGTCCCGAGCCGAGCGAGCCGCGCATGCGGGCGCTGGAAATGCGCACGAAACCGTGCTCGCCCAGTTCCTGCGCGAGCTGGCCGGGCATTTTCGGATCATGCCTGTCCTCGGTTTGCGATGCGGCGGAGCCATCAGGCCCGGATGCGCCTCGCGATCGGGAGCGGGGTGACCGGGCCGGGCGCGTGAGGACCGGCAGCGGCGGCGGACGGGTCGCAGTCAAGCTGAGCAGGCTCCATCTCCGGACGAACACGGATGATGGCTAGGGGCACAGTGGCCCGGCAGACAGGTCCGGTTTGTAGAAACGCGAGGAGCCGGTTGGGCGGGCCGCTTCGGTTGCGACACCGAACCGGCCCAGCGCCGCGTTGTGATCCGGCGCTTCAATCCGCCCGGCGCCCGGTCGAGTCTCGGTTTCTCCCATGAGCCCGCGGCCCGGTCGGCAGATCGCCGGCCGGCAGCGGCGCTCCGCGCCGCCCGAGCCGCTCAAAAGGCAGACACGTGTCCAATCAGCCGATCAAGCCGACCGAACGTCCGCGCAATCCGCATTTCTCGTCGGGGCCCTCCGCGAAGCGCCATGGCTGGGGGCCGGCGGTGTTGAGCGAGGCCCTCATCGGCCGCTCGCATCGGTCGCTGCCCGGCAAGGCCAAGCTCGCCGAGGTGGTCGGCCGGACGCGCGCCATTCTGGGCGTGCCGGAGGATTATCGCATCGCCATCGTTCCCGCCTCGGATACCGGTGCGGTCGAGATGGCGCTGTGGTCGCTGCTCGGGCCGCGTGGCGTCGATGTCCTCGCCTGGGAGAGCTTCGGGCAGGAATGGGTGAGCGACATCACCACGCAGCTTCGGATCGCGGACACCTGCGTGATGACCGCCGCCTATGGCGCATTGCCCGATCTCGCGCAGGTCGATGCCGCGCGCGACGTCGTCTTCACCTGGAACGGCACGACCTCGGGCGTGCGCGTGCCGAATGGCGACTGGATCGCCGATGATCGCGCCGGCCTGACGATCTGCGACGCGACCTCGGCTGCTTTCGCGATGGACCTGCCCTGGCGCAAGCTCGATGTCGTCACCTGGTCCTGGCAGAAGGTGCTCGGTGGCGAAGGCGCCCATGGCATGCTTGTGCTCGGCCCGCGCGCGGTCGAGCGGCTCGAGAGCCATGTGCCGCCCTGGCCGATGCCCAAGCTGTTCCGCATGACCAAGGGCGGCAGGCTGATCGAGACGATCTTTGAAGGCGAGACCATCAATACGCCTTCCCTGCTGGCGGTGGAGGATGCGATCGACGGGCTGGCCTGGGCCGAGGAACTCGGTGGACTGCCCGCGCTGATCAGACGCTGCGAGGGCAATCTCGCCATCGTCTCGGATTGGGTGCAGCGTAGCGCATGGGCCGGGTTCCTGGCGCAGAACGCCGAGACACGGTCCTGCACCGCGCTCTGTCTCCAGATCGTTGCGCCGGAAGTGCGGGCGCTCGACGCGGCCGAGCAGGGACGCTTCGTGTCGAGGATGGTCGGGCTGCTCGATCGGGAGGGGGTGGCTTACGATATCGGCGCCTACCGCGCGGCGCCGCCCGGGCTCAGGCTCTGGGGCGGGGCGACGGTCGAGAATGCCGATATGAAGGCGGTGCTGCCCTGGCTCGACTGGGCTTATGAGACGGTCCGTCTCGACGGGGTGCCCGGCCGACCGGTCCCGGCAGCGGCGCTCGCCTGAGCCGATGATCGCCCTGTCCGCCACCGAGGTCGGAAGCGCCGCCGGCGAGCCCGGTCATCAGGCCGATGACGGCCGCGGCATGGTCCGGATCTCGCTTGCGGCGATCCGGGCCAATTATCGCGCGATCACCGATCGCATCGCGCCCGCGCGCTGCGGGGCGGTGCTCAAGGCCGATGCCTATGGACTCGGCATCGGGCGGGTCGCGCCGGCATTGTACGAGGCGGGGTGCCGCGAGTTCTTCGTCGCGATGCTGGCCGAGGCGCTGGCGCTGAAGCCTCTGCTTCCCGGCGACGCCGTGATCCATGTCCTGAACGGCCTCATGCCGGGCCAGGAGGCGGCCTGTGCCGCAGCGGGGATCCGTCCGGTCCTCAACAGCTTCGCCCAGGCGAGGGCCTGGGCAGGCCATGGCGCCGTATCCGGGAATGGTAGTGGTGCCGTCCTGCAGCTCGACAGCGGCATGTCGCGCATGGGCCTGCCCCCGGAGGAATGGCAGGCCCTTGTAGCAGATCGCCAACTGGTCGAGCGGCTCGGCCTGACGCTGGTCATGAGCCATCTTGCGGTGGCTGACGAGCCGGAGCATCCCGGCAATGCCCTGCAGCTGGCGGCCTTCAAGGCGGCGGCCGCGCAATTCCCGGCCATGCCGCGCTCGCTGGCGAACTCGGCCGGGATCTTCCTCAGCCCGGCCTATCATTTCGACCTTTGCCGGTCGGGCGCCGCCCTCTACGGCCTGGTCGCGTCTCCCCGGATGCCGCGGCTCGATCCCGCGGTCGCCGTCTACGGGCGGATCGTGCAGCTCCGCTCGATCGCGCCCGGCACGATGGTCGGCTATGGCTGGGCCTTCCGGGCGCGGCGCGAGACCCGCGTCGCGACGGTTTCGGTGGGCTATGCCGACGGGTTCCTGCGCTTCGCCAGCGACCGTGGCGCGGTCTGGCTCGGCGCCCACCGTCTGCCCGTGATCGGGCGCGTCTCGATGGACTGCCTGACCGTCGACGCCACCGACGTACCGGCGGACCGGATCGGACCCGGCGACTATGTCGAGATCATCGGCCCCCACCAAACGGTCGAGGGAATGGCCGGCGATGCCGGCACGATCAATTACGAGATCCTGACCAGCCTCGGATCACGGTATCGGCGGGTCCATGTCGATTAGCGGCGCGAAGGCCGAGGTCGACGCCTCGGCACACATCCCGGCCGGATCGGAGCCGCGCGCCGCGACGGCCTCGCCGACCGCCAGCCCTCAGCCACGGATCTGAACGCCATGCACGGCATTCCTCTGTTCGATGTGAAAAAGCAGCTCTCTCTGCTGCGGCCTGAGATCGACCGGCGCATCGCCGAGGTGATCGATTCCGGAGTGTTCATCAACGGCCCGCAGGTGCGCGAATTCGAGGCCAGGCTCGCGGAATTCGCCGGCTGTGCCCATGCGGTCGGGGTTTCCTCGGGTACCCACGCCCTGCAGATCGCCCTGATGGCGGAAGCGATCGGGCCGGGCGATGCGGTGTTCCTTCCGGCCTTCACCTATACCGCGACGGCGGAAGTGCCGCTCCTGCTGGGAGCGACCCCGGTCTTCGCCGATGTGGACACGGACACCTTCAACCTCAGTGTCGCCGATCTCGAACGACGGATCGCGCTGGTCAAGCAGGATGGGCGTCTTCGCCCGCGCGCCGTGATTGGAGCCGACCTGTTCGGGCTTCCGGCCGACTGGCCGGCGATCGAGGCGATCTGCGCCCGCGAGGGGATGCTCGCGCTCGACGATGCCGCACAGTCCTTTGGGGCCGAGCTCGACGGACGCAGGATCGGCCACCACGGTCATGCGACCACCCTGTCATTCTTTCCGACCAAGACGCTCGGGGCGTTCGGCGATGCCGGCGCGCTCCTCACCGATGACGGGGAGCGCGCCGAAATCTACCGGAAGATTCGCAGCCATGGCGAGCGGGCCCGTTACGAAGTCGAGCGCATCGGGGTCAACGGGCGGATCGACACGATCCAGGCGACCATCCTCTCGGCCAAGATGACATTGCTCGAAGCGGAACTCGTCGAGCGCCGGCGGATCGCCGCCGTCTACGATGCGATCCTGGAAGGCAGGGTCGGCCTGCAGCGGGCTCAGCCCGGGGCGGTGAACGCCTATGGGCTCTACACGATCCGCCTGCCCGATATCGCGGTCCGTGCCACGGTCCAGGCGGCGCTGTCGGCGCAGTGCATCGGGTTCGGCGTCTATTATCCGAAGCCGATGCACCGCCAACTGGCCTATGCCCGGATCCACCAGGATGCGATCAGCGGCGGCCCGCCGGCCCTGCCCAACAGCGAGGCCCTGTGCAGCCAGGTCCTGTCCTTGCCGATGAACCCCTATATGAGCGAGGGCGATGCGGAGCGGGTGGCCGCGATCGTCGGCGCCGCCGCATGATGCTGCGCCAGCCATCCCGGCACCGATCGGGAGCATGGGGAGCGGCCTAGCGGTTTTCGCGAAACCGGTTCTCCGCCCGGGGCCACCGGGCCCCTAACCTCTTCGCCAACCTCGCGCCGCCGCCCGCCGGGGCGAGCGTTTCCTCGTCGATCCCTTGGCGCGAAGACAGGTCCCGCGAAGCGATGAACCAGCCGACCCCATCCTATGACGTCGCGGCCGTGCGGGCCGATTTCCCGATCCTTGCCCGGCAGGTCTATGGGCGCCCGCTCGTCTATCTGGATACGGCCGCCTCGGCGCAAAAGCCGCGCGAGGTGACGCAGGCGATGCTCGCCCTGATCGAGAACGACTACGCCAATGTCCATCGCGGCCTGCATTTCCTGGCCAATCGCGCGACCGAGATCTACGAGGGTGCCCGCGAAACCGCGCGGCGCTTCATCAACGCGTCTTCCGCGCAGGAGGTGATCTTCACCCGCTCCGTCACCGGAGCGCTCAACCTCGTTGCCTCCTCGCTGGGGCGCCATCTCGAGATCGGCGCGGGCGACGAGATCGTGCTCTCCGAGATGGAGCATCATTCCAACATCGTGCCATGGCATTTCTGGCGCGAGCGTCATGGCGCCGTGATCCGCTGGGCTCCGGTCGACGAGGCCGGCGCACTCGACGTCGAAGCGCTGGAAGCTCTGCTGTCGCCGCGTACGAAGCTGGTCTCGCTCACCCATATGTCGAATGTGCTCGGCACGGTCGCGCCGGTCCGGCGCATGGCGGAGCTCTGCCGCGCCCGCGGTATTCCGCTCGTCGTCGACGGCGCCCAGGGAGCGGTTCACCTGCCGCTCAACGTGCAGGCGCTCGGCGCCGACTTCTACTGCTTCACCGGCCACAAGATCTACGGGCCGACCGGTATCGGCGTGCTTTATGGACGGATGGAATGGCTCGAACGGCTGCCGCCCTTCGAGGGCGGCGGCGAGATGGTCGAGACCGTCACCAAGGAGATGGTGACCTATAACCATGGGCCGCACCGCTTCGAGGCGGGCACGCCGCCGATCATCGAGGCGGCCGGGCTCGCGGCGGCGCTCGACTATGTCGAGCGGCTCGGGCGCGAGGCCATTCACGCCCATGAGGCGAGATTGACGGACTATGCCCAGGCCCGGCTGGAGGCGTTCGGCGGTGTTGCCTTCTACGGTCGTGCCGCCGGGAAGGGCTCGATCGTCGCCTTCAATCTCGAGGGCGCGCATGCGCATGACGTCGCGACGATCCTCGATCGGGCAGGCGTCGCGGTGCGCGCCGGAACCCATTGCGCCTCGCCGCTCCTGGCCAGGTTCGGGGCGACCTCGTCCTGCCGCGCCTCCTTCGGGCTCTACAGCACCAAAGACGAGGTCGACGCCCTGATCGAGGCGCTGGCGACGGCCCGGCGGCTTCTGCTGCGATGAGCGCTGCAGGGCTGAACTCGCTGCGCAACGGGCCCGACGAGAACGGGCGCTTCGGGATCTATGGCGGGCGCTTCGTCTCCGAGACGCTGATGCCGCTGATCCACGCCCTCCAGGGCGCCTATGAGCAGGCGCGCGGCGATGCGGACTTCCTGGCCGAGATGCACGGGCACCTCAAGAGCTTCGTCGGCCGGCCGTCGCCGCTCTACCATGCCGAGAATCTGAGCGCGCATCTCGGCGGCGCCCGGATCTATTTCAAGCGCGAGGACCTGAATCATACCGGGGCGCACAAGGTCAACAATGTGCTCGGGCAGATCATGCTGGCCCGGCGCATGGGCAAAAGGCGCGTCATCGCCGAGACCGGGGCAGGGATGCATGGCGTCGCTGCGGCGACGCTCTGCGCCCGGTTCGGGCTCGACTGCGTGGTCTATATGGGCGCGGTCGATGTCGGGCGCCAGGAAGCGAATGTCGCCCGGATGCGCATGCTCGGCGCGGAGATTCGCCCGGTTCAATCGGGCTCGGCGACGCTCAAGGATGCCATGAACGAAGCCCTGCGCGACTGGGTGACGAATGTCGGCGACACCTTCTACTGCATCGGCACGGTGGCCGGGCCGCACCCCTATCCGATGATGGTCCGCGACTTCCAGTCGGTCATCGGCGAGGAGACGCGCCGGCAGGTGATCGAGCGCGAGGGCCGCCTGCCGGACGCGCGACTCGAGGGCATCATCCCGGCGCTGGAGGCCGCGCACGCGCTGGCGCGCCTGCCGGAGATCGCGGGATCGCGGCCGAAAGACCAGATCGTCGTCCTGGGTCTGTCAGGCCGGGGCGACAAGGATCTGCCGACGGTCCTGTCCCGCCGGAAATCATAGAGCGGCACCTCTGAGCGCGCCCGCCGGCCAGGAGTTCGATCATAGCCGCGACAGGCTTGCTGCAAGGCATAATGACCATGCCAGGCTGCATGAAGTGACCGGCTGCCTGGTCTCGTTACGGGGAGTCGGGCGGGCCGCGAGAAGGGGCGGGCCGGCCATGGTGGCGCAAGTGTTCCGGCCTGGCTGAAAACCTCGATCCGGCTGGTAACAGGAGCCGGCTCGGCTGCTATCCAGGATCTGGCAATGCCCCCGGCCGGGTGGCGGAGTGGCGACGCGGCGGACTGCATATCCGCAAACCCTGGTTCAAATCCAGGCCCGGCCTCCATCAATCAGCCCTGGAAGCGCTGGGCGGAACGCCTGCGTTCCGCCCCTCTTCATTCAATGGGATTGCGATGCTCCTGATCGACGATGTCCTGGCAGGTCCGGTTGCGCCGCTGGGGCCGCAAGGGAAACCGAGCGGTATCGACAAGACGCCGGTCAGCGGCAAGATCCATGTCGGCATCGAGGGGCTCGCCAATGACGAGCAGGGCGACCGCAAACATCATGGCGGGCCTGAGAAGGCACTGCATCACTATGCTTTTGAGCACTACGCCACCTGGCGGAGGGAGATCGGCCCGAAACGCGTCCTGGCCGCTCCCGGTGCTTTCGGCGAGAATCTCACGACCACGGGGCTGACTGAGGACATGGTCGCGGTCGGCGATACCTTCCGGCTGGGGAAGATCGTCATCCAGGTCAGCCAGGGCCGCCAGCCCTGCTGGAAGCTGAACGCCAGGTTCGAGGTTCCGGACATGGCCGTGCGTGTCCAGCGTACCGGATTGACCGGCTGGTATTATCGGGTGATCGAAGCCGGTCATATCGAGAAGGGCGACGAGCTTCGCCTCATCGACAGGCTCTCGCCGGACTGGACGCTGCGCAGGATCTGGCGAACCCTCTATGTCGACACCATGAATATCGACGAGCTTGCGGCGATGTCCGAGCTCGCGCATCTCCCCGAAGGCTGGCGCGGCTACGCCAAAAGGCGACTGGCAACCCGGCAGGTCGAGGATTGGTCGCGCCGCTTGACGGGCGCGCCCTGAAAACGCGTTTCGGAAAGTGGCCCGGAATGGATCATTGGCTGAGCTGTCGGCGCGCCGGCTGCCGGCCGACCGAACGGCCGGCCGGGCTTAGTAACTTCAAGGACGCAGGCTGAGTACGGCGGAAGACGACGCAGCCGCCGGCTTGCCGGGCCTGGACTGGCGGGAAGGGGATTTGCCGCGCAGTGCCGTGCAGGCGGCCTGGATGCGGCGGGCCGCTTCCTTGATCTCACGCGGGCGGACGGTCAGCGGCGGCGCAAACCGGACCACGCCGTCGCGTGCGGGAACCGACAGCATCCGCTCGGCATGCAAGGCATGCACGAGTTCGAGCGGATCGCCATGCAAGCGCAATCCCTGCAGGAGCCCGGCGCCGCGCACATCGCAGATCAGCTCGCCGTGCTGCCGCTGGATCCCAACCAGGAGTTCGCGGAAAAGCTCGGCCATCTCCAGGACATGCTCGAAGAACCCGGCGTCGAGAACGATGTCCAGCACGGCGTTGCCGACGGCCATGGCTAGCGGGTTGCCACCGAAGGTCGTGCCATGCGATCCCGGCAGCATGCCCTTGGCCGCCTCGCACGTGGCCAGGCAAGCGCCCATCGGGAAGCCGCCGCCGATCCCCTTGGCCAGTGTGACGATGTCGGGCTTTATGCCGCTCCATTCATGAGCGAAGAGCTTGCCGGTTCGGCCGACGCCGGATTGGACCTCGTCCAGAATGAGCAACAGGCCGCGTTCGTCGCAGATCTGGCGCAGCCGGATCAAGATCTCCGGTTCGACCGTGCGCAAGCCGCCTTCGCCCTGCACGGGCTCGAGCATGATCGC
The DNA here is from genome assembly GCF_053618995.1 of Allobosea sp. NPDC055594. NCBI lineage: Bacteria > Pseudomonadati > Pseudomonadota > Alphaproteobacteria > Hyphomicrobiales > Alloboseaceae > Allobosea > Allobosea sp. NPDC055594. The sequence continues at coordinate 438,958 of NZ_JBSHIO010000003.1, read as the reverse complement.
CGCGGTCTGCGCCGACAGCAGCGCGTCGAGCCCCTGCCAGTCGCCCAGCACGGCCTGATCGAAGCCGTCGACCTTGGGGCCGAAGCCGTCGAGATATTTCGCATAGCCGGTCGCGGCGATCATCGCCAGCGAGCGGCCATGAAAGGCGCCGTCGAATGTCACGACCCGGTAGCGCTCGGGCCGGCCTGCCGCCGAATGATGTTTCCGGGCCATCTTGACCGCCGCCTCATTGGCCTCGCCGCCGGAGTTGGCGAAGAAGACGACATCCGCGAAGCTCGCCTCGGTCAGCCGCTGCGCCAGCCTTTCGGCTTCGGGCACCCGGACCAGGTTCGAGGTATGCCAGAGCTTGCCGGCCTGGGTCTTGAGCGCCCTGATCAGGCGCGGATGGCCGTGGCCGAGCGCATTGACGGCGATGCCGGAGGCGAAGTCGAGATAGCGCTCGCCGCTCTGCGAATAGAGCCAGCTTCCCCGGCCGAATTCGAAGGCGAGATCAAAGGGCGAGGCGACGGGCAGCAGAGGACGGGTCATCCAAGGCGCCTCGCATGGGAGGATTGGTCGAAGCCGGGACATGGCGCCCCGACGTGTTTCAGATGAGGCAAGAGCGAATCCTCCGGCAAGGCAGCGTCTGGAACGCCGCTCGTACCGGCCTCGAGGCCTGGCCGGCAGGTCCGGGTCGCGGAACTCTGATAGGCCGGCAGGGTCTTCGCGGCAGAATGGACGGAGGATCTGCGCCGCATGTCGCAGTTCCTTGCGTGGCCGGTCCTGCCGTAGGCGGTTGCCAGTCGGGCTATCCGATCGTGCAGGCGGTCTCGGAGCAGCCGTCCTTCTCGGCGCCGTTCGGATCCGCGACGAGCGAGGTCTCCGGGGTCTCGCCGATCAGGGCCGCGATTTCGGCGCCGAGCTGCAGGTCGGGCAAATGGCCGAAGACCTGGCGGCGCAAGCGGCCGACCCTATCGATGAGAAGCAGTGTCGGGGTGCCCTGCATCCGGTAACGCTGCATGGTGATGGGCAGGGGATCGTCCGGTCCCGTCGCGCGATCGACGCCGACGGGATAGGCGACCCGGTATTCATGGAGAAAGGCTTCGAGCGAAACCGGCCGCATCGCCGCGTGATGCTCGAAGACCGTGTGGAGACCGATTACCTGCACATGCTTGTTCGGGAAGATCCGGTGGACCTGCGCCAATTGCGGCAGAAGATGCGAGACGCAGCCGGGGCAGAGCATCTGAAAGGCGCCTGCGACGACGACCCTGCCGCGAAGGGATGCAAGATCGACCGGGCGCGGCGTGTTGAACCAGCGCTCGATCTCCCAGTCCGGCGCAACCTGCGATTGGGGGTTCATGGGGTCTCCTATATCGGTCTCGCCTGGGTGGGAGGTCGGGCCGTCACTGCGCCCGGGGCGTGCAGGCTGAGATCAGCTGCTGGCGACGTTGCAGGCGTGGGAGGCGCAAGGTCGCGGCGAATGGAAGCCGATGCCGTTCATGAGGCTCTCCCGCTCATGCCTGATGATAGATCGACATGAAATATTAGGAGTGCTAATTCTATTGTTGGCATCAGTCAATGATAAGTTAGGAGTCCGAATATTGGCCGCGATTTTCGATGCGATAAGCGAGCCGATCGCGCGACGGGTGACGGCTGGGCTGGCGAAGATCGGCGGAGTCTTGCGAAGCCACGCCTGGAAAGGCGCGGGTGCGGCAGGGGTGACGCCAACCCAGGGCCAAGCGCTCGGCCTGCTGCGGGAAGCGCCCGATGGCATGCGGCTGGCGGAACTCGCCGGCATGCTCGGCATCTCCGCGCCGACCGCCAGCGAAGCCGTCACCTCCCTGGTCCAGAAGGGGCTCGCGGTGAAGGCTCCGGGGCCGGACAGGCGCTCGATCGCGCTGCTTCTGACCGCGGCCGGGGAGGACCTCGCCGATCGCACGCGCGACTGGCCGGATTTCCTGGCCCAGGCGGTCGACACGCTCGAACCCCGGGAGCAGGCGGACCTGCTGCGCTGCCTGGTCAAGGTCATCCGGGCCCTGCAGCTCCATGGCGACGTGCCGCAGCAGCGGATGTGCGTCACCTGCCGCTATTTCCATCCCTTCGCCCATGCCGACGGGGCCGCTCCCCATCACTGTGCCTATGTCGATGCGCCCTTCGGCGATCGCCATCTGCGGCTCGCCTGCGCCGAGCACGAGGAGGCGCCGGCCGATGCGCAGGCCTCGCTTTGGCAGCGCTTCGCGGGCAAGGCCGCTTAGCGGCAGCCGGCGCAAGGCAGAACGGGCCATCATCGCTCGGCGCCGGGCGTCGAGACCAAGCGCCAAGAGTCTTCCGGTTACTCGATCCGGATGACGATCAGAACCTCGGCCTCCTCGCCGCTGAGCGATGTCAGCTTGTGTGGCATGGCGCCGTTGAACTGCACGCAATCGCCGGGCTCCAGTTCCTCGCTGCGGCTCGGCAGCTGCAAGCCGACGCGGCCCTTCAGCACGTACAGCAACTCGTCGCCCTCGTGCTGGCTCATCGGGTGATTGGGCTCTTCGGACAAGCCCGGCCGTACGACGAAGGCGATCATCTTATGGCCGCCGCGGGTACTGGCGATCAAACGCGGTGCGCCCATCATGTCCGCCAGCGGGCTCGCCGCCTCGCTCCGCGTGATCACGATGGCTTCCTCGGTCTTGGCGTCGCCGAAGAGATCCTCGACCGGGACGTTGAGGATCTTTGCGAGCTTGAGCGCCGAGCCGACCGAGGGCTTCACCAGACCGCGTTCGAGTTTCGAGAGATAGCCGCGCGTGACGCCCGCGGCCTGGGCCACCTCTTCGAGGGTGAGATTTGCCCGCAGCCGGAGCAACTTGAAGCTTAGTGACATTGTTGCCTATAAGAAACTTGTTGACTAAGGCGCCGTAAGGGCATCTGGTCCTCCTCGCTAAAACCAAAAGACCGGGGGGTCCATCATGCTCAATCGCCGAATCTTGACATTTTCGGCCGCGATGCTCGCGGCCGGCTGGCCACGCCAGGTTCTTGCGCAGTCCGATTATCCGACGCGTCCAATCAAGCTCATCGTCCCGTTCGGCGGCGGCGGCATCACCGACGTCGTTGCGAGGCTGGTCGCCCAAGGCCTCACCGAGCGGCTCGGACAATCCGTCGTCGTCGAAAACCGTCCGGGCGCCGGCGGAAGCATCGGCGCTCAGGTCGTCGCGAGCGCCGAAGCTGACGGCTACACGTTGCTGCTCGGCACGGTCGGAACCCAGGTCGTCAACAGGATGGTCTATCCGAAGCTGTCCTATGATCCCGCCGCTTTCGTTCCGGTGTCATTGGTCAGCAATTCTCCCTATGTGCTCGCGGTCGGGCAGTCGCTCAAGCTCGACAGCCTGTCCGCGCTGATCGCAGAGGCGAAAAGCCGGCCCGGCAAGCTGAATTTCGGTTCGGCAGGACATGGCACCTCGCCGCATCTCGGGCTCGAGCTGCTGAAGCTCCTGGCCGGGCTGGATATCGTCCATGTGCCGTTCAAGAGCGGTGGCGATGCGGTCAACAGCGCCCTGAGCGGGCAGATCGACATCGTGTTCGACGCCATTCCGGTGGTCATGCCGCAGGTCGCGAATCGCGCCCTGAAGGCGATCGCGATCGCCCAACCCAAGAGAAATCCATCCGCAGCCTCGGTGCCGACCACCGCCGAGCAGGGGCTCGAGGGCCTGCAGATCGGCTCCTGGAATGCGCTGCTCGCACCGGCCGGCACCCCTCCGGCGCGTGTTGCGAAGGTAGCCGACGCACTCGGGCATGTGCTCGCCGATCCGGCCATCGCCGAAAGGCTGCGCGCCCTCGGCATCGAGCCGATGCCGCTCGGCGTCGAGGCCTATCGGGAGCATGTGGCGGCCGAGACCGAGCGCTGGTCGAAGGTCACTGCCGCAGCCAGGATCAGCCTCAAATGAATGCGCCCGTCATACGCCTCTACGATACGCAGCGCTCGGGCAATGCCTGGAAGATCAGGATCATGGCCGGCCTGCTGGGGCAGCCGCTGGAGCGGCGTACGCTCTCGATCGACCGCGGCGATCTCAGGACGCCGGCCTTCGCAAAGCTGAACCGGTTTCGCCAGGTCCCGCTCCTTGAGCTCCCGGACGGGAGCACGATCCCGGAATCGATGGCGATCCTGTTCTTCCTGTCGGCCGGCACGCCCTGGTGGCCTGCCGACCGGCTGGCGCAGGCCGAGGTGATGAGCTGGCTGTCCTTCGAGCAAAGCCGGCACATGCCGCCATTGGCCCAGCTGCGGCTGCATCTGGCGATCCACCCGGGCTGGCCGCTGGCCGCCGAGCAGCGCGCCAGTTGGCAGAGACAGGCCGAAGAGGCGCTCTCGATCCTGAACGCACGGCTTCTGGAAGGCGGAGGCGAGGGCTGGGTCGCCGGCGCCGGCCAGCCCAGCATCGCCGATGTCGCGCTCTATCCCTATAGCCGGCTGGCGCGCATGGCGGGCCTGGATCTCGCGCATTTCGAGGCGGTGTCCCACTGGATCGGGCGCTTCGAGGCCCTGCCCGGCTATCAGCCCCTCTTTCCGGGACGCCCGGACCTCAACGAGCATGCGGAGGAAATTTGACCATGCAGACCGAAGACAGTTTCACGCTCGACAAGGCCAGCCTGATGGAGCGCTCGCAGGAGGCGATGCGGTCCCATCTCGACGAGGGGAACTATTCCCTGCGCGAGAAGATCGCGCTGACCTGCCGTATCCTCTTCCATAACGGCCATGATTCCGGACTCGCCGGCCAGATCACCGCGAGGCAAGCACCGGGCACTTATCTCACGCAGCGGCTCGGTCTCGGCTTCGATGAAATCACGCCGGCCAATCTTCTCGTCGTCGACGAGCATTTGAAGGTGGTCGAAGGCGAGGGGATGCCCAACCCCGCCAACCGCTTCCATTCCTGGGTCTACCGGGCCCGGCCGGATGTGAACTGCATCGTGCACAGCCACGCTTTCCATACGGCCTCGCTGAGCATGCTGGAGACACCGCTCGAGGTCTCTCACATGGACAACTGCATCCTCTATGACGATGTCGCCTTCGTGCCGAAATGGCCGGGCGTGCCGGTCGGCAATGACGAGGGCGAACTGATTTCCGGTGCGCTCGGCGACAAGCGCTCGCTCCTCCTCGCCCATCACGGCCTGCTGGTGGCTGGACGGACGGTCGAGGAAGCCTGCGTGATTGCGCTCGCCTTCGAGCGGGCCGCCAAAATGCAGCTGGCTGCGATGGCGGCCGGTGCGATCCAGCCGATCAACCCGGCGTTGGCGACCGAGGCACGCGACTGGATCAATACGCCCAAGCGCAACAGCGTGGCGTTCGCCTATTACGCGCGCCGGACCATCAAGGCGCATGGCGGCTTCTAGCCGCCGGCGGGGGCGGCCGGCATCCGACGCCCCGCGCTCATGAGGCGCCCGACCGGTGCTTAGCTGCCGCCGGTGGTGGGCCGGAAGCGGGCAATTCGATCGCGATCCGGCCCAGCCAAATTACATCATCATGGCTCATTGCATCATCCGGCTGCGATGTGGCAGCGAAACGCAGCCAGGCGCATCGGGTGATGTGGGCATTGTGGTGTGATCTATGGGAAAAGGAACGACACTCGCGGTCGAGGTGAGGCCCGAAGGACGCGAGCCGATCTTCCTGGCGCTCGCCCGCGCCATCATCGAGGAGATCGATCGCGGCCGGCTCAGGCCGGGAAGCCCGCTCCCGGGAACGCGGGCGCTGGCGCGGGCGCTCCAACTCAACCGCAACACCGTCGATGCCGCCTATCATGAGCTGACCATGCAGGGCTGGCTCGCGACCGAGCCGTCGCGCGGGACCTTCGTCGCGACCGATCTTCCTGACGGTATTCGCGCGCCGCCGCCCGCTCGCCGCGTTCCGGTACCGGAGCCGGCGGCGCCCCGCCCGGCCGGACGTCCGATGCTCAAGCTCTCGGACGGCTATCCCGATGTCCGCCTGCTTCCGACGACGGCCTTCGCGCAGGCGTTCCGGCGGGCCTTGATGAGCCACGCCTTCGCCTCGGGCGGGTCTTACGGCGATCCGCGCGGCAGCGGGATGCTGCGCGAGGCGCTGTCGGCCTATCTTCGCGACGAGCGCGGGCTGGCGAGCTCGGCCGACGACATCCTCGTTGCCAGGGGCAGCCAGATGGCGTTGTTCCTCGCGGCATCCGCGGTCGCCGAACCCGGCACCGCGATCGCCGTCGAGCGGCCGGGCTATCCGCTGGCCTGGTCGGCCTTCCGCGCCGCCGGCATTTCGGTGATCGGCGTCCCCGTCGATGGCGGCGGCATCGATGTCGAGGCGCTCGAGAGGCTGGCGAACGGCAACCGCAATCTGCGCGCGGTCTATGTCACGCCGCATCACCAGTATCCGACAACGGTGACGCTGGGCGCCGCCCGGCGCCTGCGCCTGCTGGAGATCGCACGGCAATATTCCCTGGTGGTGATCGAGGACGACTACGATAACGAGTATCGCTTCGACGGCCGGCCGATCCTCCCGCTTGCGGCGCGCGCCAGCGACGAGCTGCCGATCATCTATCTGGGTTCGCTCTCCAAGCTGCTGGCGCCGGGTATCCGCGTCGGCTATGCCGTCGCGCCGCCGAAACTGCTCCGGCCGATGGCGGATCGCCGGGTTTCGCTCGATCGTCAGGGCGATCTCGCGCTCGAAAACGCGCTCGCCGACCTGCTGGCGGATGGCACCATCAAGCGGCATGCGCGCAAGGCCCGCCGCATCTATCACGGTCGTCGCGACCATCTGGCGGGATTGCTGGTGGAGCGATTCTCGCAGGTCGCCGAGTTCTCGCTGCCGGCTGGCGGCTTAGCGATCTGGCTGCGCTTGCTGGGAGGGATCAGCGCCGAGACCTGGGCGACGAACGCCGCGCGGCTAGGCCTTTCCGTCCTTCCCGGGCTGAACTTCGAGCTCGAGACGGCCCGGCCCCCGGAGGCTTTCCGGCTCGGTTTCGCGAGCCTGGACGAGCGCGAACAGATGCGGGCGATCGATATCCTCGCCCGGTCCATGCCCTGAGCATTCTCGAGCGCAGCGGACACCGGGCCGCATGAAGAAAATGCGATAAAACAACGAGTTGGGATATTTCCGCGTTTCGGGGAAACGCGGAAATATCCAGTTGGGCGCTTGGCCGTGCCGCGGCGCTCAGACCAGCCGCAGCGCGATCAGCACCGAGGCCGGCAGGAGGACGCCGATGACGACCAGCGCAAAAGGGGTCATGGCGCGATAGGCCTCCCTTTCATGGCCGGGGGTGCCGGCCAGGCCGCAGACGATCGACATGCGCACTGGCGAGACCATGTTGAGCGACAGGGCGGCGCTATGCTGGAGCGCAGCGACCGCGGCCGTATTGAGCGCCGCTTCCTGCGCCAGGCTCACCTGCGACACCATGAATAGGCCGTTTGCGGCATTGCCGCTGTTGGCGAGCGCCCCGAAAACGGCCGAGATCTGTGGCGTCAGGATCAGCGCCCAGCGTCCGAACAGGTGATAGAGGCCTTCCGCCAGACCGCTGGCGATCCGGGACTCCGACAGGATCTCGGCCATCATCGAGAAGGCGATGACGGAGAGGACCGCGAGCCGTCCGGTGGTCCAGGCGGCCTGCGCCTCCTTGGCCAAGGCGCCGGCCTGCCCGCGCAGCAGTCCGGTCAGGACGGCAGCGACCACGAGCCACGTCCCGGCATGGAAGAGCGGCGACCAGGACGGCGTGCCGACGAAGGGCGAGAGCCGCAGGCTGTCCTCGAGCAGGCGGTGCAGCGGCGGTGCCAGCCTGGTGATCACCAGCCAGCCGATCAGCAACACGAAGGGCAGGACCTTGCGGAAGACTTCGGCCAGGCGACGCCGGTCCGGCCGCTCATCGATCAGGTAGCGCAGCGCGATGATCGGCCCATAGGCGCCGAGCATCGCGGTCTCGGGGCCGATCAGCGCCGTCGCGCCAATCAGGAGCGCGACGCTGCCTGCAAGCCAGAGCGCCTCGCTCCGCTTCTCGCTGGCCTCCGCTGCGATGCCGGCCTGGGCGGCGAGGCGCCAATAGAGCGGCAGCCAGAAAAGATTGAAGGCGACGAGGAACAGGCTGCAATGGACCGCGAGCGTGGTCGGGTCGGTCCGCGCATAGGCTGCGGCGATGATGGCGCCGCTGCCCATGCCGCCCCAGAGGATCATGGTCTGGCTGATCAGCGAGAAGCAGACCAGATGGATCGGCGAAAGCCCGAGACGACGGATCAGCAGCAGGGTTCCGATGATGCCGATCCCGAAGCCGGTCGCGGATTCGGCGAAGGGGCCGATCAGGAAGCAGGCCCTGAACAGCAATCGGCGCCGGCCAGCTTCGGCGCCGATCCGCGCCTCCTCCGTGACGACGCTGTCGCCCGGACGCATCGCCATCTGCCAGAACAGCAGGCCTCCCAGAATATAGGGAACCACGACCCAGCCTATCCAGGCGCCGCGGAGCATGGCGATGCCAGCCTGCGCCGCTTTGAAGTCGACCGGCGCGGTGGTGAGCGCGACGATCAGGGCAAGCGCGATGCCGATCACCGAGGCCGCGAGCGTGCCGACCCGGCCGCTGGCGATTGCACCGATCACCGCCAGGGCCGGCAAGGTCCAGATCAGATAGGTCAATTCGCGTCCGCCTCCAGCGGGCCGTTCTCGCCAGCGGCGGAGCTCGCCGATGTCTTCGCCCCGATCGCACCTGGCAAGGTCGAGCCGCCGCCCGCGTCCGGAAATGCCCGATCCTGCATACCCGCTATGAAGCGGCCGCTTCGGCGGGCGCCGGAGGCGGCCGATCGGCAAAGCGGAAGCCGGTGATCGCCATTTCGGCCGTGGTGCAGGCCTGGGTGCGCTCAAGCACCGAGAAGACCTCCATCGTGGCGCCCTCGGCAGCACGCAACAAGGCCTCACCGGCGCAGAGGCGGGCGGTCAACAGTGCGGTGAACAGATCGCCCGTGCCGCAGGGCCGGATCGGCAGGCGTCGCACCGCGGTGCGCGACATGCCCGTCGGCGACCAGGCCACGGTTTCGACCGAGCCGGAAGCGGTATCGTTAAGCACGCAGCCGGTGACGACGGCCGCCTGGCTGCCATTCCGGCAAAGCGTCGCCATGGCGTCGGCGATGCCGTCCATCGAGCGGGCCTCGGTGCCGGCGAGCAGTTCGAGTTCGTATCGGTTGGGCGTGATCAGCGAGGCCTGCGGGACGAGGCGCTCGCGGAAGATCTCGACCAGGCCCTCCGCAACGAAGACGCCGAGATCGTCGTCGCCCATCACGGGATCGCAGATATGCAGCAGCCCGGGGGCGCGCTGCCGGGCACGGGCGATGAAATCGGCGACGATTTCGGCATTCGCGACTGAGCCGAGATAGCCGGTGATGATCGCCGCCGCGCTGTCGAGCAGGCCCCGTTCCTCGACGCCGCGCAGGAGACCGGCGACGAGCTCCGGGCCGAGGATCTGGCCGTGCATGGTCGGGTAATGCGGATGGTTCGAGAACAGGGCGGTGGGAACGGCGGCGACCGAGAGGCCTTTCGCCTGCATCGGAAAGACCGCGGCGCTGTTGCCGACATGGCCGTGCACGACCTGACTCTGGATTGAGATCACCTGCAAGATTGCTTCCTTTCTCGCGCCATGCCGCTGCGATCGGCGTGAAAATCCGCTGCCGGACGGTGCCTGCGTTTGGCTAGCGCAGGCCCGCGACGGTGCTTTCGACAAGCAATGTCGCGAAGAGCGCGAAGAGATAGAGGATCGACACCGCGAAGAGCCGGCCGGCGGCGCGATCGGCACGCCGGCGCTCGACGTCGTCGCGCAAGGCCAGCGCGCAGAGCAGCATCGCCGCGCCGCCGATGCCGGCGACGGCAAGGTAGGCGATGCCGCCGAAGCCGAGGAGAAAGGGGCTCGAGGAAATGCCGACAAGGATCAGGGTGTAGGCGAGGATCTGCCGATGCGTCGACTTCGTGCCCGCGACGTTCGGCATCATCGGAATGCCGGCACGCGCGTAATCATCGGCCTTGATCAGCGCCAGGGCCCAGAAATGCGGCGGCGTCCAGAAGAAGATGATGGCGAACAGGCTGATCCCGATCAGGTCGATCTGACCGGTCATGGCGACCTGGCCGATCAGCGGGGGCAGGGCGCCTGCCGCGCCGCCGATGACGATGTTCTGCGGCGTCGAGCGCTTCAGCCAGAGCGTGTAGATCACGCCGTAGAAGAGAATGGTGAAGGCCAGGAGCAGCGCCGCGAGCCAGTTCGCGACCAGGCCGAGAACCATGACGGAGCCGGTGGCGAGGGTGATCGCGAAGCCCAGCGCCTCGTCGCGCGTCACCCGCCCGGCCGGGATCGGGCGCTGGCGGGTCCGGCTCATCAGGGGGTCGAGATCGGCATCGCCGACCATATTGAGCGCGCCCGAGGCTCCGGCGCCGACCGCGATCGCCAGGAGGGAACACAATGCGACCAGCACGGGCTGGCCCTGGCGCGCCAACATCATGCCGACCAGCGCGGTGAAGATCACGAGCGACATCAGCCTTGGCTTCATCAGGGCGAAATAATCGCCGGGAAGCGCCATGGAGGGCACCGGGATCGGCCGCGCCGGGACGGGCAATTGGCGAAGATTCTTCGTGATCATCGTCTTCTCCGGGAGCATGTGCGCCGCTGCGCCTGGACGCAGCGGAGCCGATGCGAAGGAGGGCTGGGGTCGGTCGCGCCGACGCGGTGCGGCCGGCCGTCAGGGCTCGGAAGGCGCCTTCGGCAGCGTCGCGTACTGATGGAAGGGCGGCGGCGAGGGCAGGGTCCATTCCAGCGTGGTCGCGCCTTCGCCATAGGGATTGGCCGGTGCCGGCTCCCGGCGGATCAGGACGACATAGAGCATGGCGAACAGGAAGAAGATCACGCCGGCGGCGAAGATATAGGAGCCGAAGGAGGAGATGCGGCTCCATCCGGCATAGGCGTCGGGGTAATCGACATAGTGGCGCGGCATGCCGGCGATGCCGGAGAAATGCATCGGGAAGAACAGCATGTTCGAGCCGATGAAGGCGATCCAGAAGTGTAGCCGGCCGATCCAGTCGGGGATCATGTAGCCGGACATCTTGGGGAACCAGTAATACCAGCCGCCAAAGATCATGAACACGGCGCCCAGCGAGAGAATGTAGTGGAAATGGGCGATGACGTAATAGGTGTTGTTCAGCGTGCGGTCGATTCCGGCATTGGCCAGAACGATGCCGGTGACGCCGCCAATGGTGAAGACGAAGATGAAGCCCAGCGCCCAGTACATCGGCGCGGTGAAACGGATCGATCCGCCCCACATCGTCGCCACCCAGGAGAAGATCTTGATGCCCGTCGGCACGGCGATGACCATGCTGGCGAAGGCGAAATAGGCCTGGGTGTTGAGGGAGAGGCCGACGGTGAACATGTGGTGCGCCCAGACCACGAAGCCGACCACGCCGATCGCCACCATCGCATAGGCCATGCCGAGATAACCGAAGATCGGCTTCCTGGAGAAGGTCGAGATGATGTGGCTGACGATCCCGAAGGCCGGCAGCACCATGATGTAGACTTCGGGGTGGCCGAAGAACCAGAACAGATGCTGGTAGAGGAGCGGGTCGCCGCCGCCGGCCGGATCATAGAAAGTCGTGCCGAAATTGCGGTCGGTCAGCAGCATGGTGATCGCGCCGGCGAGGACCGGCAGCGAGACCAGGAGCATGAAGGCGGTGACCAGCATCGACCAGGCGAAGAGCGGCATCTTGTGCATGCTCATGCCGGGCGCGCGCATGTTCAGGATCGTCGTGATGAAGTTGATCGCCCCGAGGATCGAGCTCACGCCGGCGATATGCAGCGCCAGGATGCCGAAATCGAAGGCCGGGCCGGGATGGCCGGCGACCGAGAGCGGCGGCACCATGGTCCAGCCGCCGCCGACGCCGCGGGATCCGGGCGCGCCTTCCGCGAACATCGAGATGACGAACAGGACGAAGCCACCGACGAGCAGCCAGAACGAGATGTTGTTCATCCGCGGGAAGGCCATGTCCGGTGCGCCGATCATCAGCGGCACGAACCAGTTGCCGAAACCGCCGATCAGCGCCGGCATGAGCACGAAGAAGATCATGATCAGGCCGTGGCCGGTGACGAAGACGTTGAAGGTCTGGGGGTTGCTGAACCATTGCAGGCCGGGCTCCTGCAGTTCGAGCCGCATCGCCACTGAGAGGAAACCGCCCAAGAGGCCTGCGCCCAGCGAGAACAGCAGATAGAGCGTGCCGATATCGTTGTGGTTGGTCGAGGCGAACCAGCGTCTTGCGAAGCTGGGAACCGCGTGATCCCGGTTCAGCTCCTCGGTCTTGATGGCCATGGCTTTGAACTCCGACCCTGGCGTGAGCGTCGCGGCGCATCGGAGCGCCGCGACATCGCTGCCTAGGACCGTGTCCAGCGGCCGATAAGAGCCAGTTCCGGTTTGGCTTCTATGCCGGTCGCCCGGCGAGGGAGCGGCGACAGGCCGGTTTGGCGCGCAGCCTGGCCAGGATCGCGCCGGCGTCCCGTTTCGGCTGCGGCACGGGATGGCAGAGTTGCTCGATCAGGCCGGCGCGCAGCATCAGGGTCAGCCTTTCGTTCAGCCGCATGCCATCCGCCGAGAGAGGGCAGCACGCCACTGCCAGCAGGTCCGCGATCAGGCAAGCGTCCGATGCGTTCCTCGCTGCGCTGACATTCAAGAGCTCCCCGTCGAGCGATATCCGGCGGTTAGGAACGTATTGCACATTCATTGGGACGCTGCGCGATGGAGGTTCTGAGCGTCCGGTCTAAATATTGATCTGTCCTTAGCCGTGCTCGCACCCTGGCATCTCGAGAGGCCGTCATGATCCGAACTGTCGTTTTCCTTGGCCTCGCTATCGCCCTCGCGGGCTGCAATACCGATTCTCAATCGCAGCGGACCCTTGGGGGTGCAGCGATCGGCGCCGGCGGCGGCGCTCTCATCGGTGCAGCGGCAGGCGGGGGGCGTGGCGCCGCGATAGGCGCCGTCGCAGGCGGCGTGACCGGTGCATTGATCGGCCGCGCGACGACCCCGAACAACTGCATCTATCAAGATCGGAACGGCCGCAGGTTTACCGCGCGCTGCCCCTGAGAAATCTGGTTGGGAGATGCGCTCGTCAGAGCGTCCAATAAATAGGCGCCACCGTCAGGGCGGCGCCTGAATGATCTGAAGCGTCGTTCGGCCAGCGGCAGCTAGCGGCAGATGACGTTCTGCCCCCTCATCGTGCAGGTGCTGACAGGCCGCTGCTCATCAGGTGGCGGGTCGTATGTTCCCGCTCCGACAGGCACATAGCTGTGCCCATCGCTTTGCATCGGATCGACGCCAGGAGCGCCCGACCAATTGCTGACACCTGCGCATCCCGCCAGCAGCAGGCAGCACATCATCGTGGCAAACTTCTTCATGCCCTGCCCCTCGACAGTTTGATCCTGCCGTGATGTGGAGGGGATGTCACGGCCTCTTCAGGCGGACATCCCTTCCCCGTTTCGTTCCGCTGTTTCGGCGCCATAGCCAATCAGCGTAATGCTGCGCCGATCAAAATGCGCAATGACCGCGCATTTGCGGGTAAGAGAGCGAGCCGGCGAATGGGAGCCCGGCGCTCCACCTCAGAAATGGCGAAGGCAATCGCCCAATGTCCCGAACTGCGGGCTCCGAACGTTCCTGGGCCGCGCGATCGAGCCATGGCCCGCTAGCGCGGCTGCCCTCACATCACTCGGGCTGACGCCAAATTCCAGCTTGAAGGCGCGCGCGAAACCGGAACCATCCGGGAAGCAGAACGATTCAGCGATGGATCTGATGGAGTCTTCATTCGACACATCCGACAGTTCGGCATGTGCCTGGAGCAGTCGCAGCCTCTGGATGTATTGCGCTATGCCGCCGTCATTCTTGAGCAGGCGATACAGCTGACTGCGAGACATGCCCAACTCGCGGCAAAGGCTCTCCGGCCCAAGAGAAGGGTGTCGAAGATGCTTTACGATGGCCTGCTTCGCCTTCTCGCGCCGATTTAGCAGGATCTGCCGGGCAGCATGAGGATCGGCCGAAGGCGACAGGCAGGCGAGTATCATCGCCTTTGCGGCTTCCATTAGCTTCGGGGTATCGGCCGGCGTCAGGTCGCGCAAGCTCCGCTCAAGCAGGCGGATATAGTCGCCGAGCAATCGACCGAGTGGTGTGTTCAGAGGCGTTCCCTGAACCGCGTCGAGCACGCAGGCCAGATCGCTGAAGCTGTCCCTCGGCAGATAGAGTTGGAGCCGTTCATCCTGCGCCCGCTGGCTCACCAGTTCCTGTCCCAGCGATGCGACGAATGGAATGCCTGCCGGAACCTCGAATGCGATGCCTCCCGCACTGATGCCGAACGTCTTTCGTCCACCCACCGTGATAACCCAATGGTCGATCGGATTCCGCCGCAGCAGAGCTTTCGACCTGACGGCCCGAAGTGCTGGAGCAGCAACCCGGCTCAGTGACATGCTTCCGAACGACCAATGTACGCTCTTGGCGGAGAAGCCTAGTTCCGGTTCCAAGACATGAAGGTCAAAGACCGTATCGAACCATCCCTGCCATGCATCAAGTTGCTGCGAGATCGGAAGTCCGTGTGTCGAGATTTCGATCGGTTCCAAGGTAATACCTGTGGTGACGCTCCCATTATATCGGCATAGGCCCTCAATCGTATCATTTCACGTGGTTGCGGCCGTGCGTCAATCTACACCTTCGTAAGGGAAGGGGCGAGTGGGTGGATCGGTCAGGCAATGGCGCAAGCCTGGTGACACATGGCCCCTCCAACGCAGGCAGCGCCGTCATGCCGCCGGCCCTATGTCAGGCGCTCAGGCTGGGGGTCGGGGCCCGTTGTCGACACGGTGCGACGCAAACGAATGGGACTGGCCCCGAATCGGCAAGGCAATCGTCCAGTGCCAGGCACCGACAGGGTGCCTCCAAGATGCCAGCCATGACGGGCGGGTGTTGGGGAAAATGTTGGGGCAGGTGGTGCAGGCTTCGGATTATTTCCAGCAATCTCAACGCATTAGGCGAAAAGATTGGTGGAGCTGAGGGGAAGCAGCTCAAAACCCAAAAAAGCAAGCAAATTCAGCGCATCCTCGTCGCGCTCGTTTGCGATGTATACCACCTTTGTATCTTCTCAGGCCAAGTTTTTTCGGTCGATGACTAGCAAGGGCGTCGCCGCCCCTCACTCTCTCATTGACGCGCCGCGCGACCCACCGCATTTTCCAGTTTGATAAACGCCTTCGATATCCCACACGGATTTGAAGTGCCAGATAGTGCCGCCAAGGACATTCTTAAATGTTATTTACACCGCTTGCTTTAGAGTTTGACCGTCGCATTTCCGGCTTTTGCGTTACCGCACGCGCTGATTACGAGTGGTTTCTGCGGGCAGCGGAAGATAGTCTTGAGAATCTAGAGATCCAGCGCAAAATCATTTCTGGAACCAAGGCCTATGCGACATTGCGTGCGGACATTCGACGTGGGTGCGTTCTTCCCCCGCTTGTGCTTGCGGCGAACAACGTCACGCTCCCGGTCGGGTTGGACCGGCTGAGGACCGTTTGGTCTCAACGAGAGGAACAAAGCCTTTTAGAAAGCCTCACGGCCCAGCTAAATGGACTCAAATCGACAGATGTTCAAATTATCGATGGTCTACAGCGCACGAACGCGCTGCTCGAAATCAGGTCGGGATTGAAACCTGAGGAGCTCGACGAGTTCAACGCGCGCCACTTGCGCTTCGAGATTTGGCTGAACTTACCCTTCCAAGCCATCGCCTACCGGATGCTTTTGCTGAACGCAGGCCAAAAGCCGATGTCGATGAAGCATCAGATCGAAATCTTGAGTCGTGGCCTTAAGGAGGACCTAAGCGGCATTCCACGTATGGAAATCATCTCATCCAAAGATAACAGGCGCCGAGTGAGTGCAGGGCAGTTTCATTTGGCCAAAATCGCCCAAATGTTCCAGGCTTGGCTGCAGGGTTCCCCAAATATCGATATCGCGAACTCCGTGATGGAAGAATTGCTCGCCGACTCTGCCATTAGTACCCTTGGTCTTTATTCTGCTTCTGAGCAAACGCACAACATCGACACTTTCAAGAACCTGATGGAATGGACGGTAGAGGCCGATCATTTCCTTGCATCGGCAGTGCCACCAATCCCGGATGCTCTCCAGTTCTTTGGTAATGATACCGTTCTGTTAGGTATCGCGGCTGCGGTAGGCCGCGCGACGGACGTCAATGCCGTCGAGCTGCTACGAACGGTTATTCAAGGCGATCCCCATGAGGATCCGTTGGGGACCCAGATGTTTGCGCGTATCCGCACCGGTATTAATCCATCTAAACGCAACGTCGGCGCTGCCACTCGCGAACTAGTATTTCATACATTCCGTCAGTTTTTTCTGAATAGGGGGCAAAGCCCCCTTCGGGAATGTTGGGAACTTGCTGGAAATTATTGAGAGCGCGACCTGTGCTTAATTTACGCCTAAAGAGTCTGCTTGGCCTTAATCAGGACGACGAGCTGTCGTCATTTTCAGCAAATGGGCAATGTGGCTTCATTGTAAATGACGACATTGCCGATTTGCTAAATAATATTGCTGATGATGAAACCGAATACACTGTCGAGTGGCACCAACTAGAAGCCCCGGCCGGCAATTGGTTTTACAGCGAGATGTTTGATTCGGGAACTATCATTGAGGTGGTGGTTGTTCCTGCAACGCTCGCGGAGAGGGCCCCGACAAAAGCCGAGCTTGCAATCCTAAATGCCCTCAATTGGTCGGATGATCTTTGCGATCCGGCACAGAACCTCCAATTAAAGACAAATATTCTGGTTTTTATCGCCCATCGCCGGGAGCCCGACGCTTCTTATATAAAGGAACTCTTTAAAGGTCTTTTTAGATCAAGTGTCGCTGGGGCTGCCTGGCAACCTTCACTGCTTGCAGCGAGCCAAGCATGGTGTAGAAATGAGGCGACAAACACAAGTCGACCTCGCACACTAATTTCGAGACATATTGCGGATGCCTATCGCCGCACCGAACCTTCAATGAAGTTTCTCGCCCTTTATAAGGCCCACGAAGCCGAGTATTTATTCGCGATATTTCGAAAGGTCGAAGCTGACTTCTTTCTGTCCCCGAAAGAAGCGATGACGGTCGCCTCCAAATCCCTGGAAGCGGAGGTCAAGCAGCTCATTTCGACGATCGAAGAGCGTCAACTGACGGCCGATTTCGAGAAAATCTGGCAGACAATCGATACCATGCGGGGAGCTAACAGTTTTGTCGACGCTGTCTGCGCGCGGTTAGGCTCAAGTGAGGCTGGACGGGTACCATTAGAGGCCACCTGGAAGCGGGGAGCTGGATTTGTTTATCAAATGCGCTGCGCTATCGTTCACTCGGCATCGGGGGTCATTTTTGAGAACTTCACCGACGCGCAGCTGGCAGTCGAGGCGGTCTTGCCAGCAATGGAGACCAGCGCGTTGCGCCTGCTGTCGATCGACATCTGAATTTATGCTCTCAGCCGCCTCGATTTAATCGGTATGCCCCGACGCCGCTTCTGCCTGGGGGCAGATCACGGCACCTCGTCGACTCCCATTGATAGGAAAGAGCTTTTTGCAGGTACCTGCAAAGCAGCGACGTGGCGGCCACCACTACATTGTTACTAAGCGTACGTCAGGGACTATGTTGTGTCACAGGAACCGTTCATTGGGCATTGATCCCTACAAAAGTATCCGCCACTCTTAAATTTGGCCGTTTCAGTACTTATATTTGATTTTAACTCATTGAAATATTGTCGTATTACATCGTAATATGTGCTTCCTAAAATTGAATGTATACTACGATGCGTGCCTATAGGTACGATCAAATTTATCCTACCATGTGTTGTATTATGTATGCGCGTAGTAATACAGACACTGCCATCCGACAAAAATTTCCTAGATTTTATTGCAACTTAGCATATGGCCCGGCCTCTTATCGCTCTCCTCGGTTTTGAAGCAGAGCAATGCGGCTCAGGACGTTACTGACCTGGCTGCTGTTCCACACCCCGCCCCTTGCAGTCGGGATGCCTCGCCGTGTTAGCTCCTGGCCGATAGAGCGTAGGGAGAAATGACCATCCAACTGGATAGCTTGCACCGTCGCGGTGAGATCGCCCGCCCGCTGATCCGCAAGGGCCGTCTGTGCGGCTCGTGCGCGCTCACAGTCGGCTGCTGTGCCGGAACGTCCCCGGTAGCCCCCTAGCTTTGTTCCGCGAGCCCGGGCGGCCTCTAAAGCCGCTATTGTGCGGGCAGAGATGGCAAGGGCTTCGTGCTCGGCTACCGCAGCAAGGATGTGGATCGTGAGGCGGTTCGCTGTCGGAAAATCACAAGCCACGAATTCGACGCCGCTTTCCATGAGATCTGAGACGAAAGCGACGTTCCGCGCCAGCCGATCGAGCTTGGCAATGACGAGCGTTGCCTTATGCAGCCGACATGCGGTGAGGGCTGCGGTCAACTCGGGCCGATCAGAGCGCTTGCCGCTCTCGATCTCGACAGTTTCGGAGATCAGGGTCCAGGCTCCGCCGTTTAGATACTCATGGACAGCGGCGCGTTGAGCTTCGAGGCCGAGACCGCTGCGACCCTGTCGGGCCGTGCTGACCCGATAGTATGCGATGAACTTTCCCGAGGGCATTGCGCTGTCCATTTATATGCATCGGTGGATGCATATGTTTGAACACATTATTGAAGTCGGTGCAAAATATTTATCCTGGTGAAATCAAAATATTTATAGATCTGAATAAGGATCAGAAGATATTTTTTTAATGTATTCCGTCATCCAGAAATTGTAATCTGCAATACTTTGCACGCACTCATAAGGCATATTAGAGGCCCATTTAAAGGTCTCTGTTCGCCGTTGAATTTCTACATTTTCTGCGTTAAGTTTCATCAATCTGGCAGACATTCTTGATAATTCTAAAGCTGTTGGCTTGGGCTTTTCCGGGCATTGTCGTGTTAGGCTACTTGACGTCTGACACGCAGATAGAAAAATAGAAGCGATGATAAATACTTTATGAAATCGCATATTTAGGTACCTCCGCAAGCGTATTCGGTTAAATATTCAATAAATGACACCAAAACTAGCGATAAAGCTGGAGTTTGCCATCTAGCTTGTTCGGTGCAATTTGATCATTCGGTCTAGTTGATCGATGCGCTCGCGATACTGCAGGTATAGCGCTTTGCCTGAGGGCGCTGGCCGCGGCCAGCAACCTTAGCATGCGGCCGCTGCGACCACCTTGCTCACGGCGTCGAAAGCCGCAGCCACACTGGCTTTTCCTGCTTTCCTACCGCGGACCATTTTGGAGTGATCAGAATCCCCAAGTTCACCGGCTCCTGCGTTGAAAGTGGTAATGCAGATCGATATGACGGCCAAAGTGGCGATGGGCCTGATAGGAATCATAGCAAGTTAGCGCGTTCTCTGTGCACTATAATGCGCAGCTCAAAAATGCACGATCGGCACGTCATGCGGCATGGACGTGCGGCGGCTGGTTGGAGAGAACGTAAGGCAATACCGGCTCGCCGCTGGCGTCTCTCAGGAGGAGGTCGCGGTTAGGATGGGCATGGGCCGAGCTTACGTAAGCGGGTTGGAGGTCGCAGAGACCCAACCGTTCTTACATGTGGCACGCTTCGCTCGCACTCGGCATCGATCTGCCTAGGCTGCTGAGCGAAAACAAATTTTCGCAGAGCTGATATTCGCGCTTGTTTATTGCAGGTCACCTGCAATAACACTCTCCCCCCGAATACGCTTATAATTCGGCTTATTTATGTTCATTTTCGTCAAAGTGGCATCATAATACGTGTTGTAGACAGATCTTTACTGTTGTCATTTGCCGGCGCCGGCTGAATGCTATGTGCGATTCTTGGCGTAGGGAGGCGCCCGTGCATTTCGACGAAGCAGGCATCAAAGCGGAACGCGCGCGGCGGAAGATCCGCTCAGCGCAGGTAAACGGCCGCCAGCGCGCTCTTGCATCGGCCCTTCGATCCTATGTCCGAAATCGCGCCGTGGCATATGAAGCCGCCTACCGTGAGCTTGGGCCGCACGCCGAACTTGACATCATCGTGACCGCGGTGTCGCGACTCAATTTATTTGCTCCCGACACAAGCCCAATCTTCTTTTGGCGGGTTCAGAAGCGACGTGGCGGTTGTAGGGTTGTTCACCGTCTTACGCTCCATGGCCGTATGCGTCAGATAATACTGAAGGACGCCATCGAATGCAGCTTTCAGCCAAATGAACATCTATTTCTGATCAAAACGCGTGGTCGTGACCGTGAGGCGCGTCTTATTCTCGATGCGCTGCGGTCTGGATATCGATTTGGCGTCCGCGCCGATATTCGCGACGCCTTCCAAAACGCTAACGCATTAAGCGCGTTGCGTAATACGCCCCTGCCCAAGTCCGTAATACGGAACAACCTCGTATATGACGGCAGGCAATTTATACACGATTGGAGGAAGGAGGCAGGTGCCGGATACGCGCATAGGCAGACATATTACAACATACCATCGGGGGGATCAGCGGGGCTCATTCAAGGCGCTGCTACCTCATCGGTCATTTTTGCAGTTTTGCTGAATGACATGCCGGAAGCGTTCTCTATGGATATCCGGCTATTCGTTTACGGCGACGACATTTTGGTCCTCGCTCGCAACGAGGATGAGCGTGCCGCAGCTCGTGCTATCCTTGAGCGTTACATACTAACGCACCCTGCCGGGTCCTTCCGAATGGTGGTTCAAGACGTTGACGCTCGCAGAGGTTTCGATTTGATCGGGTACGGATTTCGACCTTCGATTATGGCGGAGCAAATCGAGATCGTACCAGACACCCGGCAGATCCTCGCGACCCAGGACAGGCTACGCCTGTTGGTCGAAATGAATATCCACCGCGGATGGGACCCTAAGAAAGGTGGAACAGTCGCGTTGCGTAATACCAAGCGAGGCTGGCCAGCCGTAAGCGACTTGGAAGATTTCCACGAAGATATGCTGCTCTGGATGGACGTTGAAGGTGAAGCGTATCGCAAAGCGCTGGTCAAGGGGTTACGAGACGCCAACTGAGCTAAAATATGTGCGGTTCGGCTTTTCCGTAGTTAACCTTCTGTAGAAACCTGTTCATGTGTTCGATCCATCGGTCGCTTAGTTCGCCCCCGTAGTGATCGGCTAGGCCGGCCTTGCTGGACCACCCACCAAGCCTAGCGGCGATTTCCAGCGGGGTATCAGCGTGGCGCAGCGCTTGTCTAAACGTGTGGCGAAACGCGTGAAAATCGACGCCTGCCGGATAACCCGCCCCTCGCATTTGGCGGGTTATCCATTTCGATACCTTCGCTCCGTAATGGCCATACTTGGAGGCTGTGAGGTCTGGAAATAACTTTCGATGCCCTGCTCTTCGAACTGCCGCGACATAATCGAGAAACCTGGCATTGCGAAGCCGATCGTGGACAGGGACGGCCTTGCGACTGGCAACGTTCTTAAGCTGCTTATCGGCCGCGTCGTCGGTGACGAGGAAATAATGAACGCCCGACTGCGTCTTCCGAATGTCGCTCACGTCGAGCTGGCAGATTTCGTTTTGACGCATGCCGGTGAAAAGGCCGATGCGCGGCACCCAATACCGTGTCGCATCAGCTAGACCCTCGCGCGGATCGGATCCAAATTTCATCCGGTCATACCGGCGCATGAACGGCTCAAGGCAAATCCGCTCAAGAAGCTCCTCGTTGAAATCGACGCGCTCACGGCGCCGGTTTGGCGTCAGTGATTTGAGGCCATTGGCGGGATTGCGGTCGATTTTCCAATTGTCTAGACCCCATTCCATCATCTCGCGGAGAGCGCCCAAGTATGTTTCCTGAGTAGCCCGAGCGATGGTGCGAAGCTTCTTTGCCTTCGCCTGCGCGGCGATCGCGCCAAGCGGTTCCGTCGCTGCGAAGCGCTTGGTAAGGTCGCGCGGCAGCTCCGCTAGCAGATCGCGAAATTTCGCGCACATGCTGGGCGTGAGAGACGCTGCGTTCGTGTCGCTACCGAAATGACGAAGGATAAGGCTATGCGCGGCGGCAAGCTGAGCTTGGCGCTGAGCCCTGACTGTTCCTTTGGCGTGCTCCGCTAGCCTCAGCTTCGAAAGCTCGGCTAGGGTGACGCCCTGGCTTCTGTCATCGGCCGTGGACGGAGTTTCTGAGGGCTTTGCAGGCGCCTGCAAACGAAACACCGGGTCCAATCCCGCACCCGAATAGTCGCCGTCGAGGAAACTCAACATCCGCCGTTCAATCTCCAAAAGCGCTCGACGCAGGAGATCGCGGAAGGGGCCGTTTATCGCGTGCCGCAGATTGTGGATCGGGCCGAGATCAGGATCGTCAAAGCGATTCTCAGGGCAGAGTGCGACGGCAACCGTCTGGAGCCGGTGAATCGTAAAATCATCGGACGGATCCCGGAGGGCTTCAAACGTTGCGACGATCTCGGCACGAGCTTTTTCGCGCGAACCGGGCTCCTGCTTCCAGCGCTTCCTTGAGAGCGCTGCCCGCCGCAGGGGTGTTTCGGATGAGACATATTCGCGCACGCGCGCCTTCAACGCGTTGAGCTTAAGGGGAGCTGGCGGGACAAGGGGAAATGCACCCGTCTGAAGCTCGATCCGCTTCGCGTCGATCACCTCATCGTAGCGGACGTTTGCTGCATTGAGCCTTCGCCTAGCTTCGTGGAAGTCGCGCGTCTCCAAACTCTCTTTGAAGTGCGGGAAACCGAACGCCTCGACCAAATCAGCCGGAACGCGGCGCTGGAGGTAATAAATTCCATTCCGCTTGGTGGTGCCGGGGATGCGTCGCACGTCTTCCATGCCTCGATGTATACCACGTTCGTGGCCCATGCCGACACAGAAGACGTTGAATTTGCTAGTTTCTTCGGGCCACCAACCACTTAAGAGTGTTTGGTGGAGCTGAGGGGATTCGAACCCCTGACCTCTGCAGTGCGATTGCAGCGCTCTCCCAACTGAGCTACAGCCCCGAAGCGCTGGCCTTCTAGGCCCTGCGTTGCGCTCCTGTCAATCGCTTCCGACAGGAACATTCTTCGGGCGGGCGATCCGCGCGCCGGACGGTTTTCAGAGAGGTCCTTTGATGCGTTCCGTTCTCGATGTCGTGATGCTGGCGCTGAACCTCTATGTCTGGATCCTGATCGCTTCCGCCGTGCTCAGCTGGCTCATCGCCTTCAACGTCGTCAACACGCGCAACCAGTTCGTTTCCTCGGTCTGGGATTTTCTCTACCGCATCACCGAGCCGGCGCTGCGGCCGATCCGCAACATGCTGCCCAATCTCGGCGGCATCGACATCTCGCCGATCATCCTCTTGCTCGGCATCTTCTTCATCCAGAGCGTGATCACCCGCTACATCTATCCCAACGTTTTCTAGCCGCATGGCCGCGTGGTCCATCGCGCCGGATGGGCTTGCGATCGCGATCCGTCTGACGCCGCGCGGCGGACGCGACAGTCTCGATGGGGTCGAGACGCTGGCCGATGGCCGGCAAGTATTGAAGGCGCGGGTCAGGGCGGCGCCGAGCGAGGGCGAGGCCAATGCGGCGCTGGTCGCACTCCTGGCCAAGGAATTCGCCATCTCCCGTTCGCAGGTGTCACTAACCGCAGGCGCGAGCGCGCGCCTGAAGCGTGTCCTCGTTCAAGGCGATGGGGCGGCGCTGGCGGCACGATTGCAGAAGCGGTTTTGCGAGATTTGATGCTGCGTTGCAGTAGAAACCTGCGAATCGGCTCTTGACGAAGGCGCTCGGCTCCTGTCCCAACTAGGGCATGGACCCAGCTTCATCGCCGCACTTCCCCGAGCGCCTGACCGAAGGCTATCGCGCCTTCCTCGACGACCGTTTCGTGCGCGAGCAGAGCCGATACGAGCAGCTCGCCGAATCCGGCCAGACGCCGAAGATCATGCTGATCGGCTGCTGCGATTCGCGCGTCTCTCCGGAAGTGATCTTCGACGCCAGCCCCGGCGAGATGTTCGTCGTCCGCAATGTCGCCAATCTGGTGCCGCCCTTCTCGCCCGACGATCAGCTGCACGGAACCTCGGCGGCGCTCGAATATGGGGTGCAGGCGCTCAAGGTCGAGCATATCGTCGTGCTCGGTCATGGTCGCTGCGGCGGCATCCGCGCCTTTGCCGACGATGCGCAGGGGCCGCTTTCACCGGGCGACTTCATCGGCAAGTGGATCACTTTGATCGAGCCGGCTGCCCGGCGTTCCGGCGGCCGCGGCCGCAACGAGGATTTCGCGGGCTATGTCGAGCGGCTGGCGCTGGCCTCGGTCCAGCAATCGCTCGACAATCTGCGGACCTTCCCCTGCATCAAGATCCTCGAGGAAAAGGGGCGCCTGCATCTGCATGGCGCCTATTTCGCGGTCGCGACCGGCACGCTGATGCTGCTCGACCCGCAGACAGGGCAGTTCATCCCGGCGGTCGGCGAGATGCCGAAGAAGGTCCAGGGCATACGCTGCGACTGAAGGGCAGCGCGGAAAAGCGGCTCCGGCTTACGATTTCGTGCACGGCCTTGTGCCGGCCTGGCTTGCGGGCCCGGTCGAAAGGGCGTTTCCTACCGGAGCAGTGCCTTGCCCCTTGCGAGCGGGCTAGAGATTCGCGATCGAAGCCCGCTTTCTGCCCCTGGGGAAAGAGAAGGCGGGCAGGCAACGAGGTGTCGGCGGCAATGGTCGGCGGGCTCGATAATTTTGCTGCGCGGACCCGATGACGAAACGGCCGGCATGCGCTAGATTGCCGCCTCCCGGTCACAATTCACCTGAAGTTTCATGTTCGATCGACGCAAGCCCGCTGCCCCCGCTCCCTTCGTCACGCACGAAAACATCGAGGCCAAGATCAAGTGGTTCGACCCGGAGAAGGGCTTCGGCTTCGCTTCTCCGTCGGACGGCTCGGGCGATGTCTTCGTCCACGTCTCGGCCATCGGTCCGCTCGACGCGCAGGATCTCCAGCCCGGCGCCACCATCATCGCCGATCTCGGCGAGGGGCGGCGCGGCCTGCAGGTCGTTGCGGTCCACGAGATCGACGCCTCGACCGCGACCCCGGCCGCTCCGCGCGGCGGTGCCCGCCCGTTCTCGCCGCGCCCCCCGCGCGATGATTTCGGCGGTGGCTATGGCGGTGGTGGCGGTGGCTACGATCGTGGCGGCGGTGGCGGCTATGATCGCGGCGGCTATGGCGGTGGCGGCGGTTACGACCGTGGCGGCGCCGGTGGCTATGACCGTGGCGCGAGCGCGCCGATGGAGGGGCCCTTCGACGGTTCCGTGAAGTTCTTCAATGCCGATCGCGGCTTCGGCTTCATCGCCCCCGACCAGGGTGGCGCTGACGTCTTCCTGCATGTCAGCTCGCTGAGCCGCAGCGGCTTGCAGCCGCCGATGGACGGGCAGCGCGTGCGCTTCTCGATCCGCGCCGGCAAAAAGGGCCCGGAAGCGGCGAACGTCAGCTACGTCTGAGCGCTGCCGCGTTTCCGGTGAGGTTTTCGGGGCGGCGTGCCGAGAGGCGCGCCGCCTCAAACACGTTCGAGTGCCCGGTGGGGCGGGGCGGGGAGCATCAGCGCGACAGGATCGCCCGGCCTGACCTCGCCGCCTTTCAGCACGATCCCCATGATGCCCGCCTTGCGAATCAGGGCTCCCTTCGCGTCGCGGCCGAGCACGGCCTTGAGCAGGCCGGGCCGGAAGGCCTCGATCTGGGCGCAAGGGTTGCGCAGTCCGGTGATCTCGACCAGCGCATCGTCGCCGAGCTGCAGCCGGGTCCCGGTCGGTAGGGCGAGCAGGTCGATGCCGCGTGTCGTCAGGTTCTCGCCCATGTCGCCTGGCTTCAGGGCGAAGCCGGCCACCGCGAGCTCGTCGAAGAGTTCGGCGTGAAGCAGGTGGACCTGCCTGAGATTGGGCTGGGTCGGGTCTGCAGCGACGCGGGAACGGTGCTTCACCGTGACGCCGCAATGGGCGTCGCCTTCGACACCGAGCCCGGCGAGCAGGCGGATGGCGGGGAGCGCCGGCTTGCTGAAACGGTGCCGCTCGTCCCGGCCGACTGCGACGATCATACCCGTCATGGCGCCTTCCTTCGGCTGCTATGAGGCCCGTCCGTCAAACGAAAGAGCCGGCCCGCGGAACGGGGCCGGCTCCTGATATCGCCAGTCCTTGCAATGCTGGCATGACGCGCGTTCAGTGGTCGTCGCCCTCGAGGCCGCCGACATGCTTCTGGGTGTAGAGTTCGAGGCCGATGCGGCCGATCAGCTCGAGCTGGGTCTCGAGGAAGTCGATATGGCCTTCCTCATCCTTCATCAGCGCCTTGAACAGCTCTTCGGACGGATAATCCTGGACCTCACGGCAATAGGTCGCCGCTTCCTGATAGAGCGCGCGCGCCTCGATCTCGGCCTTGAGATCGCATTCGATGACTTCCTTGACGTTCTCGCCGATCCGCAGCGGGTCGAGCGTCTGCATGTTGGGGAAGCCTTCGAGGAAAAGGATGCGGTCGACGAAGCGGTCGGCATGGACCATCTCCTCGATCGATTCCTTCTTCCAGGTCTTGGCCATGTCCTTCAGACCCCAATTGTCGAGGATCCGGTAGTGCAGCCAGTACTGGTTGATGGCCGTGAGTTCGGAGCGCAGGCCCTTGTTGAGGTACTCGATGACCTTCTTGTCGCCCTTCATGGCAGCTTCCCTCGCAATGCCCACATTAGAATGATCCTAATGTAGGCCGGGCATTCTCAAAAGGGAAGCGCAGAATCCGGCTCGATAGTCCGCAGCTGCCGGGCCGAGGCTCAGGCAGCTGCGCGCTCGTCGGCGGTCTCGATTTCGGCCAGCATCAGGCCGACGGAGACGTGCACCGCGCAGTCGATCTCGCGGCTGGCGCAGCTGCTGCACTGGCTGGCGCAGGCGGCACGCGCCTCGGCCAGCAGGCTGCGCACCGCGCGGGCGCAGCGGCCGCAATCCGGGCTGCAGCCGAGGCAGTCATAGGCCTCACCTGCCGTCTTCGGCCCCGAGCCGTCCGAGGCGATGGTACTCTTGATCTGCCGGCAGGACAGGACGTTACAGGAGCAGACGATCACGCCCGGCCGCCCCCTGCGAGCTTGGCGACGTTCTCCTTGCCGTCGGCGCGACGCAGGCGGACGATGACCTCCACCGAGGACACCACCATGCCCTCCGGCGCCACCGGCAGGCCGCTGACCTGGATCTCCGAGCCGGGAATGTCGACGACCGTCTCGTCGTCCTCATTGTAGAAGTGGTGGTGCTCGGAGACATTGGTGTCGAAGAAGGTCTTCGGCCCGGAGACCGAAACCTGGCGCAGCAGCCCGGCCTCGGAGAATTGCCGCAGCGTGTTGTAGACGGTCGCCAGCGACAAGGGCTCGCGGGCGCGCAGCGCCTCCTCATAGAGCATCTCGGCGCTGACATGGCGGTCGCCCTTGGCGAAGAGCAGCCAGCCAAGCGCCATGCGCTGGCGCGTCGGCCGCAGCCCGACGCTGCGCAGGCGCGATTTCACGGCGCTGATCGGGCAGGCCGCCGGGACCTTCTGCGGCCACGGG
Source organism: Allobosea sp. NPDC055594 (assembly GCF_053618995.1). Classification (NCBI taxonomy): domain Bacteria; kingdom Pseudomonadati; phylum Pseudomonadota; class Alphaproteobacteria; order Hyphomicrobiales; family Alloboseaceae; genus Allobosea; species Allobosea sp. NPDC055594. Next base: position 411,482 of record NZ_JBSHIO010000003.1, on the reverse strand, counting down.
ATCTGGTCGGCCTGACTGCGCGTCGCCGCGCCATTCTTCAGGGACACAATGCTCATGAAACGCCTTCCAGACTCGCAGTTCTCGCGTCCTGTAGTTTAGAAAAAGTCTAAACTACTGATATTGTTGATATTTTTGCCTTCTCTCTCGCTCCGTGTCAATTCCTTGTGCCCTGCGGCAAGTCGCATCAGGGGATTGTCCGCAGTGCAGGCCGGAGCCGTGGCGGGCCTCAGTGGCCAGCTCCGTCCGGCGCGGCCTGACCCGGCTTGCGCATGAAGAGAGCGAGTACGACAAGGGTGGCGAAGACGAAGGTCAGGGCCAGAAAGATGTCGCCGAAGGCCATGACCAGCGCCTGCTTGTGGGCGCGCTGGTTCATCAATGCGAGCGCCATCGACTCGGCGGCGTCGCCATAATCGGCGAAGCGCTGGGTCAGCACGGCGAGGTTCTCCTCCGCCACCTGCCGGCCGGCGGCGACCGCCTCGTGCAGCCGGGCGATGTGCAGGTCGGTGCGGCTGTTGAGGAAGGTGTTGATCAGGGCCAGGCCGACGGCGCCGCCGAGATTGCGGGTCAGATTATAGAGCCCCGAGGCGTTCTTGAGCTGCTGCGGCGGCAAGGTGCCGAGCGCGAGGTTGTTGATCGGCACCATGCACAGCATCAGCGAGCAGCCGCGCAGGATCTGCGGCACGAGCAGCTCGTTGAAATCCCAGTCGGCGGTGACGAAGGAGGCGAGCCAGGTGCCGAGCGCGAAGCCGGCGAAGCCGATCATCATCATGATGCGCGGGTCGAGCTTGGCCGAGAGGCGCCCGGCGATCGGCGCGGTCAGGAACATGGCGAGGCCGGTGACGAACATGGTCTCGCCGATCATCAGCGCGTCATAGCCGCGGATGCGCCCGAGATAGACGGGGTAGAGATAGGTCAGCCCGTAGAGGCCGATGCCCATGGTGAAGGAGAACAGCGAACCGAAGGCGAAGTTGCGGTTCTGGAAGGCGTAGAGGTCGACCAGCGGATCGTCGCGCGTCAGCGCCCGCCAGAAGAACAGCACGCAGCCGACGAGCATCAGCCCGGTGAAGAAGACGATCTCATGACTCTGGAACCAGTCGAGCCTGGTGCCTTCCTCCAGCACGTATTCGAGGCTGCCGAGGAAGGCGGCCATGCTGGCGAGGCCGAGCCAGTCGAAGCGCTTGAGCAGGGAATGGTCGGGCTTGTCGAAGTCGATCAGCGTCCAGGCGGCGATCGAGACGCCGATGCCGGGCACGACATTGATCAGGAAGAGCCAGTGCCAGGAGAAGGCATGGCTGAGATAGCCGCCGATGGTCGGGCCGATGGTCGGGGCGAGCGTCGCGATCAGGCCGATCAGCGGCGAGACGATCGGCCGTTTGGAGGCCGGGAAGATGGTGAAGGCGGCGGCGAAGACGCCGGGGATCATGCCGCCGCCGATGAAGCCCTGCACTGCGCGCCACAGGATCATCTCGTTGATCGAGGTCGACATCGCGCAGAGCACGCTCGCGACGGTGAAGCCGGCGGCGGCGATGGTGAAGAAGACGCGGGTGGACAGCGCCCGGCTGAGATAGCCGGATAAGGGGATCATGATCACTTCGGCGATCAGATAGGCGGTCTGGACCCAGGCGATCTCGTCGGCCGAGGCGGAGAGCCCGGCCTGGATCTCGGCGAGCGAGGCCGAGACGATCTGGATGTCCAGGATCGCCATGAACATGCCGAAGACCATGGCCAGGAAGGCGAATATCCGCCTCGCCGGAATGGCGTCGGAGGCCGGCGGGGTACCGGCGGGGCTGGCAAGGGTCGCGGTGGCCATCACGGCCTCCCTGGCTTCTTGTTTGCGCAGGCCTCTTCCTGAGGAGCGGCGTCAGCCGCGGCGCGAAGGATGGTTCCAGGGGGCGCTGGAACACCCTTCGCGACGCCGTCCTTTACGGAACGGCTCCTCAGGATGAGGCCCCGCGGGCTGGCCGGCTCAGTGCGCCTGCGGCCGCGGATCGATCGAGACCACCACCGACATGCCCGGCCGCAGCGTGTGGCGGGCGATCGCCTCGGGCGCCAGCGCGATCCGCACCGGCACGCGCTGGACGATCTTGGTGAAATTGCCGGTCGCATTGTCGGCCGGCAGCAGCGAGAACACCGAGCCGGTGCCCCCGGCGATGCCGCTGACCGTGCCCTGGAAGACCTGGCCGGGCAGGGCGTCGACGGTGATCGTCGCCTTGTCGCCGATCTTCAGCGGGCCGACCTGGGTCTCCTTGAAGTTGGCGTCGACATAGACCTGGTCGAGCGGAACGATCGACATCAGCCGCTTGCCGGCGCTGACGAGGTCGCCGAGCTGGACATTGGTGTTGGCGACGAGGCCGTCGATCGGGGCGGTGATCCTGGTGAAGGAGAGGTCGCGCGCCGCCTTTTCCTCGGCGACCTTGAGCTCGTCGGCCTGGCGGGCGGCCTCGATGCGCTGCGCCTGCAGCACTTCGATATTGGCCTTGGCCTGCGCGACGCCGGCCTGGGCGCTGGCGAGCGCGGCGGCGGCTTGGTCGCGTGCGGCGGTGGCGGCGTCGAGGGTCGCCTGCGAGCCATAGGACTTGGCGGCGAGGCTGTTGGCGCGCTCGAAATCCGCGAGGCTGCGGGTCACCGCCGCCTCGGCCGAGGTCGCCTGTGCCTGCGCCTGCAGCAGGCTGGCCCGGGCCGCCTCGGTCTGGGCGTCGATGCGGGAGAGGGTGGCGGCAGCGGTGGCGCTCTTCGCCTGCGCGCTTTCGAGGGCGATGCGCTGGTCGCCATCGTCGAGGCCGACCAGCGGGTCGCCGGCCTTGACCTCCTGGTTCCGGGCCACGGAGACGGTCGCGACATTGGCCGCGAGCTTGGCCGAGATCGTCGCCATCTCGGCGCCGACATAGGCGTCGTCGGTCGAGACGATGAAGCGGCCATTGCGCCACCAGTCGAGCCCGAACCAGCCGCCGGCGGCGAGCACGGTCCCGGCGACGAGGATCAGGGCCATGCGCTTTATCGGCATGCGGCCGGCTGGTGGCCTGGCTGTGCTCTGCTCGCTACCCGGCGTCGCTTCTTCGGGCTTGCGGGCCTCGGAAGGCGGCTGCGCCGTCTCCAACCGGGCATCGACCAGCTTCAGTCGGTCGCGGCGGGGTTCGGCGTGCTTCTCGATGAGGGTGTCGGCCGACATGTGTTGCCCTGACGATTTCAATTCGAACCGATCGGTTCGATGAGGGCTTGAGATAGCGCCGGAAAAGAGGCATATCAAGGGCAAATCGAACTGCATGGTTCGATTATTTTGCAGGTGCGAAATGCGCCATGGATGGAACGCGATGACTGCCGGCCCGGAAACCCAAGTCAAACCACGCTCGCGCAACAGGCGGGTCGCCGGCGCTGACCCCGACAAACGTCATCAGATCCTGGAAGGTGCGCATGCGGTCTTCACGGCGCGCGGCTTCGACGCCGCCAGCATGAGCGACATCGCCGCGGCGGCGAATGTCTCGAAGGGCACGCTCTATGTCTATTTCCAGGACAAGGAGCATCTGTTCATCGCGCTGATCGAGCGTGAGCGCGAAAAGCAGAAGCAGGGCATCTACGAGGCGCTGGCGGATGACCCCGATCTCGCCCATGCACTGGCAAGCTTCGGTGAAAGACTGGTCAGACTGATCACCGGCGGTTTCGCGCTGAGCGCCCAGCGCATCGTGCTCGGCGTCGCCGAGCGCATGCCGGAACTCGGCCGGGAGTTCTTCGAGCGCGGCCCGATGCAGGGGACGCGGCGTCTCGCCGCTTTCCTGCAGCGGCGCGTCGAGGTCGGCGAACTCGCCATTGCGGATGCCGGGCTCGCAGCCGCACAGTTCATCGATCTCTGCCAGTCGACGCTGACGCGTCCACGGCTCTTCAACGCCGTGTCCGTGCCGCCGGATGACGAGGAGATTGCCCGGGTGGTCGGTTCGGCCGTGACGATGTTCCTGGCGCAGTATGGGGTCAGGAAGCCGGGCTAGGGCCCGGCTCTCCGTCCCGCGCTCAGCCTCGGCTTAGCGGGCCGCGGGCGCGCAGGCGCTCGCGATGGGCGATATAGAGGCCGGAGCCCGTGATGATGACCGCACCGAGCCAGGTAAAGCGGTCCGGCAGAACGGCGAACATCAGGAAGCCGAAGATCGAGGCCCAGAGCAGCTGCAAATAGGCGAAGGGTGCGAGCAGCGAGGCATCGGCATGCCGGAACGCCAGGATCACGAACCAGTGGCCGATGGTCGAGGCGACGCCGACGAAGACGCCGAGCCAGATCGCCTGCGCCGTCAGCGGCTGCCAGCCGAAGGGCTGCAGCAGGCTGAGCAGCAGGAAGCCGATGATCGCCGACCAGGTCAGGGTGGTCACCGGGTTCTCGGTCGCGCTCATCATCCTGGTGAAAATCAGCGCGAAGGCCCAGGCCGAGGCGGAGAGCATGGGCAGCAGAGCGGCGAGCTGGAAGCCGGCGCCGCCGGGGCGCACGACGATCAGAACGCCGATCAGCCCGATGATCGTCGCCGTCCAGCGCCGCCAGCCGATCTTCTCGCCGAGCAGCGGGATCGAAAGCGCGGTGACGAAGAGCGGCGAGATGAAGCTCGTCGCCGTGGCGTCGGCGATGGGCAGGTATTTCAGGCTCGAGACGAACAGGATCGAGGAGACGGTGACGGCGACGCCGCGCAGCAATTGCAGGCGAAGGCGATTCGGGACCAGCAGCGGCCGACCGCCGGGCAGGGCGATGGCGAGCATGATCACGGCGAAGGCGGCATAGCGCAGCCAGGTGATCTGCAGCGGCGGCACGGTCTCGGCCATCAGCTTCGAGACGGCGTCGGCACTGGACAGGAAGGCGCCGCCGAGCAGCACGAGACCGATGCCGCGCAGCGAGTTTTCGCGGCGCGGAGACGGAGGCTGCCCGCCTTGAACGGGCTGCATGTCAGGGGAAGGAGATTGTCGCAAGCCGGCCGCTGCTGCACCAGGGAAGGTCAGGAACCCTAGCAGGTTCGCCGTGGGATGGTCGCGCTAAGAGGGAAAGGCGGGCATGTCCGGCGCGCGAGCTAGGGCCGCCCGTCGACCTGCGCGATTGTTACATCATGTTGCAGCAGGGAACCGCGGCAGGCCGAAGGACTTGCCTGGGTAGGGGATAGCCCTTTCCCAACAAGGAGACTGCTTATGCATACGAGCTCCGGCATGCAGGCTTGCATCGACGACTGCCTGCGTTGCTACCGCATCTGCCTCGAGATGGCGTCCTCGCATTGCCTCGAACTCGGCGGGGAGCATACGAAGCCGGCTCATATCCAGCTGATGCTGGCCTGTTCAGAGGTCTGTCGCAGCGCGGCGCATCTGATGCTGCTCGGCACGCCGCATCATCGCGATCTCTGCGCGAAATGCGCCCAGATCTGCGAGGATTGTGCCCGCGACTGCGAGCGGGTCGGTGATATGGAGGAGTGCGTCAAGGCGTGCCGAGCCTGCGCCGAGAGCTGCCGGAAGATGGCCGCTTGAGCCGGGTGCGATCCAGCGCGTCGCGACGGGAGGCGTCGCGACGCGCTGTCTCTGGCAGGCGGCCTCAGGCCGCCCGCTTGCGCGGCTGGATCAGCTTGCGGTTGACCAGAACCTCGGCGATCTGGACCGTGTTCAGGGCCGCGCCCTTGCGCAGATTGTCGGAGACGCACCAGAAGGCGAGACCGTTCTCGACGGTGTTGTCCTCGCGGATGCGCGAGATATAGGTCGCGTCCTCGCCGGCTGCCTCATGCGGGGTGATGTAGCCACCGGGCTCGTGCTTGTCGATGACGAGGATGCCCGGGGCGGTGCGCAGGATCTCGCGCGCCTCCTCGGCGGTGACCGGCTTCTCGCACTCGATGTTGACGCTCTCGGAATGAGCGATGAAGACCGGCACGCGCACGCAGGTCGCGGTCAGCTTGATCTTCGGATCGAGGATCTTCTTGGTCTCCGCCATCATCTTCCACTCTTCCTTGGTGAAGCCGTCTTCCATGAAGACGTCGATCTGCGGGATGAGGTTGAAGGCGATGCGCTTGGGGAACTTCTTGGCGGCGACCTCGCCGGCCGAGAACACGGCACGGGTCTGGTTGAAGAGCTCGTCCATCGCCTCCTTGCCGGCGCCAGAGACCGACTGATAGGTCGAGACGACGACCCGCTTGATGCCGAAGCGCTCATGCAGCGGCTTCAGCGCCACGACGAGCTGCGCGGTCGAGCAGTTCGGATTGGCGATGATGTTCATCTTGCTGAAGCCGGCGGCCGCAGCGGCGTTGACCTCGGGCACGACCAGCGGCACGTCGGGGTGCATGCGCCAGGTCGAGGAGTTGTCGATGACGACGCAGCCCTGCGCGCCGATCTTCGGCGACCATTCCTTGGAGACGGCGCCGCCGGCCGACATCAGGCAGATGTCGGTGTCTGAGAAGTCGTAATGCTCGAGCGCCTTCACCTTCAGCTTCTTGTCGCCGAAGGAGACCTCGGTGCCGACCGAGCGTTGCGAGGCGAGCGCCACAACCTCGCTGACGGGGAAAGCCCGCTCGGCGAGGATGTCGAGCATCTCATGGCCCACATTGCCCGTGGCGCCGACTACCGCGACCTTGAAGCTCATGCTGGAATTCCTTCTGGCGAAACCGGTTCATCCTCCCCGGGGGGCCCTCGCCGCGCAGTTCGAGCGCGGTTCCGGCCTTTGACCCCGGCCGGGGGGGAGAACCCGGAATCGAGGCGAAGCGTCAGCGCAGCGTCCGGGTTTTCCCGGTCGCCGTTTTGGTCGTGCATTTCGTCGTCGGACGGAAGGTCACAGAGCCAATCCAGAGCTGAGCATCATCGCGAGGCCGGAAGGATAGCAGCTTCCAGCCGGCTTCCCAAACACCGCCGCCAGCGAAAAGTCAATTGGCGCGCGGCCGGGCAAGCGCCCGATCCGCGTTAACCCTGCCTGCTTACCCGGCGTTGACCCTGTTTCGCGATCTCCTGCCATCGGTAACGGGCCGCTGACGGAGCCTGCCGAATCTACCCAGCGGGTGAGGAGCGGAAACGGGCGGCGTCGCGGCTGCCGGTGACCGCAGATTGTCGGGTTCGTGCCGTGTCCGGGGATATCAAGACAGTTGTTCGCGCGTGGCTGCGGAACGCGCTGCAGAGACCGGCGCCGGCCGGCGATACTGGTCGCGTGCCGGCCCGACGGGTCGATCCGGTCGCGCGGCTGATCGATCTTGCGGACGCGCTCGAAGCCGGCTTCGCTGCCGTGATCCGGACAGGCGGGCGGCTGTTGCGTGCCGGCGGTGCGGGCCTGACCGGCGGCCTGCTCTGGCGCGGCGTCGCGGCGGCCGCCGGCATCGGCTTGACCGCGACCCTGGTCGCCGGGCTTTCCTCCGGCACGCCGGAGGATACGCTGCCGAGCCTGTCGAGCGTGGTGCCGGCCGAGCCGGTGGCCGCGCCGGTGATCCGCGATGTTCGGATCCAGGCGGTTCCCGCCGCCTTCGGCGAGGAGGGCTGGATCCATGTCGCACGGCCGATCGCGATGTTCGGGCTGGACGCGCCGGAGATCGGCAAGCGCGCCGGCTATGAGGCGCGGCGCAGCCAGGACGGGGGGCGGCGCGAGGACATGCTGAGCTTTGGCGAGTTCGGCGACGGGCAGCCTTTCCTGGCACTCAAGTTCCAGGCCAATCGCGAGGCCGCGGAGCAGGGTGCTGCGGTGGGGCTGTCGCAGCCTTTCGTGATCACGCTGGTGCGCGAGAGCGCGGCGCGCGGGCTCTCAGTCGGCCGCAGCGGCGCCACGACGCTGATCGAAACCAAATTCGGCACGGTCGAGACCGCCGATATCGGCCTGAGCGATGGCAGCGCCGGCCGCGCCTGCATCGGCTTCCGTCATCTCGACGGGGCGGCGCATCTTTCCTTCTCCGGCTGGTTGTGCGGCGGCGAGACCAGGCCGGCCGACCGGACGCAGCTCGCCTGTCTGCTGGACCGGGTCGAGCTGCTCAGCGCCGGCGACGATCCCGGGTTGCGGGCCGTCTTCGCGAAGGCCGAGCCGCAGCGCAGGCCGGGCTGCTCGGTGCCGCGTACTGCTGCGGGCGGACGCAAGGGCGCCGATGCCGAGGCAAAGGCGCCGGCCCTGAAAACCGGCGCCGGAAGGCAAGGCGCCGCAAGGTAACGGCCTCGTTATGTCGCCTTACCTCTGGTAAGGCGCGGCAAAAGCATTAACTCAGTGCTTGTATCCTGTTCCCATCGATCAGGCTTCCGCCGTTGACGGAAGTTGTCGCTCCAGGAGACTTCCATGCGTTCGCTTTCGCGTTTTGCCGCCGGCCTCGCCATCTCGCTCGCGGCCACGACCGTCGCCGTCTCGCTTGCCGAAGCGCAGGAGCGGCGGCCGCTGCGCATCACCGTGCAGAAGCGCAGCTATTTCGACGCCGGCAACGTCGTCGCGGTCGGCAGCATGAACCGCTACGCGACCCAGAACATCATCGCCAGCCCGGTCTATTCGGCTGCTGGCGACCTCTATGGCGAAGGCACCTTGCCACCGCGCATCGGCGCTGGCCGCAACCCCTTCGCCAACAGCTTCTCGACGCCGGGCTTCTGAAGCGGCGCAAGGCTGCCGAACGAGAAAGGCCCGCCGGAAGGCGGGCCTTTTTGGTTTTCCACATCATGGCCGGGTTTGACCCGGCCGTCTCGGGTCTCCCTGGGGTCGCCCGAGCATGACGTGCCTGCCTCGTCAGCGCACCAGGATGTTGCGGAACTGCCAGGGATCGGACGTGTCGATGTCTTCCGGGAACAGGCCCGGGCGGCCGTCGAGCGGGGTCCAGTCGGTGTAGTAGCCGGCGAGAGGTCCGAGATAGGGTCGCTGGATCTCGAGGCAGCGATTGACGTCCATCTCCTCGACCTCGACGATGCCCGCATTCGGGTTTTCCAGCGCCCAGACCATGCCGGCGAGCACCGAGGAGGTCACCTGCAGGCCGGTCGCGGTCTGATACGGGGCGAGCTTGCGCGCCTCCTCGGTCGAGAGCTGCGAGCCGAACCAGTAGGCGCCCTTGGCGTGGCCGTAGAGCAGCACGCCGAGCTCGTCGATGCCGTCGACGACCTCGTTCTCCTCGAGGATGTGGTGCTCGGTCTGGGCACGGCCGGCATTGCCGAACATTTCATGCAGCGAGAGCACCGCGTCATTGGCCGGGTGATAGGCGTAGTGGCAGGTCGGCCGATAGATCGCCTTGCCGCTGTCGTCGCGCACGGTGAAATAGTCGGAGATCGAGATCGCCTCGTTATGCGTGACGAGGAAGCCGTATTGCGGGCCGGGCGTCGGGCACCAGCTCCGGACCTTGGTCTCGGCGCCGGCCTGCATCAGATAGATCGCGGCCTGCGACCCGGTTTCGTGCGTATGGGCGTTGTCAGGCATCCAGCGCTCATGGGTGCCCCAGCCCAGCTCGGAGGGCTGCACGGCTTCGGCGATGAAACCTTCGACCGACCAGGTGTTGACGAAGACGCCCGGCGGCTTGGGATTGCGCGAGCGCTGCGTGTCGCGCTCGGCGATATGAATGCCCTTGACGCCGGCATGCTGCATCAGCGCGGCCCATTCCTCGCGCGTGGTCGGCTCGGGCAGGTTCAGGCGCAGATCGGAGGCGAGGTTGAGCAGGGCCTTCTTGGCCAGCCAGGAGGCCATGCCGGGATTGGCGCCGCAGCAGGAGACGGAGGTCGTCGCGCCGGGCGCGCGGGCGCGCTTGGCGGCGAGCGTCATCTCGCGCAGCGCGTAGTTCGAGCGCTCGGCCGGGCCCTTGCTCTCATCGAAATAGAAGCCGAGCCAGGGCTCGTTGACCGTGTCGATATAAAGGGCCCCGAGGCTGGAGCAGAATTCCATCAGGTCGCGCGAACCCGTGTCGCAGGACAGGTTGACGCAAAAGCCCTGGCCGCCACCCGCGGTGAGCAAGGGCTCGAGCATGGCCTTGTAATTGTCGATCGTCACGGCTTCCTGGATGAAGCGGATGCCGCGTTCGTCCAGCAGGGCCCGGTTGTCGTCGTCGGGTGCGATCACCACGAAGCGGCTCTTGTCGAATTTGAAATGCCGCTCGATCAGCGGCAGCGTCCCGCGGCCGATCGAACCGAAACCGATCATCACGATCGGGCCGCTGATCTCGCCGTGTACGGGCCAATTCGTCATTCTTTTCAACTCCTGGGTCAGGTTTCGAGCCAAGCGTGGCTCGTATGGGGTTGGGGCCTTCACGTCAATGCTGAGTGGCAAAAACCCCGCTTTTGCAGGCGGTTGGCTTCGATTTCCGGGGCCGGCGCGTCACTGCTCGCGCATCGAGGTGACGGCCGGATGAAACCTGACTGGAAACGTCCGGGAGGGCCGACCCCAAACGAAAACGGGCAGGCCTATGGCCTGCCCGTCGACGAGGATTGTGGCTCCCCGGTTTCAGGCGGCGCGACGTCGGAGACCGTCCGTTCCCTCGGTCGCGACGAGCCTGCCGGTGGGCTTGAGCACGCCGCTGGCGCCGGCGAGGGCGCCGTCGCGCAGTTCGAGGCCGAGGAAGCGCTCGCGCTCGACCGGGCCGGGCATGGCGAGTTCGGCCATCGGCGCGGCCGAGAAGCCGAAGCGCTGGTAATAGGGCGCGTCGCCGACGAGCAGGATGGCGTCGTGGCCGTGACGCGCGGCGCGGGAGATCGCCTCGCGCATCATCATGCCGCCGAGGCCCTCGCCATGCAGTTCAGGGGCGACCGCGAGCGGGCCGAGCAGCAGGGCCGGCCGGCCATCGGCCTCGACATGCCAGAGACGCACGGTCGCGACGAGGGCGCCGTCGCGCTCGGCGGTAAGCGCCAGGCCTTCCGCCGGCAGCCGGCCTTCGCGCAGGCGCTCGCTCGACTTGGCGGTGCGGCGCTCGCCGAAGCAGCGATCGAGCAGGAGCTCGCGGGCCGCGACATCGGCGGCGATTTCCTCGCGAATCGTGATCATGGCGCACCTCCGGCCGGAGCGCCCGCGCCTCCGCGGACCTTCCCGGCGCCGCGCGAGCGCGGCCTCGATGTCAGGGAATGGGGAAACTGGGTCCGGCGGGAGCCACGCCCGCGCCCTCCATTCTGGAGGCGCGAGCGCTCCGCCCGGTTTCCTGGGCGGCCTGCCGATCCTGGCAGGGCGCTTCGCCGGACCCGATTCACAGGAGGCCGGCGAGGCCGGCCCCGGCGCGCTTTCCGTCCGGCTGTTTCCAGCCGGACGAGAAGAATGCGCGCTTGCTAGAGTCGAGCATGTACTGATCGCAAAAGTGGCAGCCACTTTTGCGGAACATGCTCCGCGTCAGATGACGTACTGCTTCAGCGGCGGGAAGCCGTTGAAGGCGACGGCCGAATAGGTCGTCGTATAGGCGCCCGTGCCCTCGATCAGCACCTTGTCGCCGATCTCGAGCGAGAAGGGCAGCATATAGGGCGTCTTCTCGTAGAGCACGTCGACCGAGTCGCAGGTCGGGCCGGCCAGCACGCAAGGCACCGTGGCGTCGCCGTCACGCTCCGTACGGATCGGATAGCGGATCGCCTCGTCCATCGTCTCGGCCAGCCCGTTGAACTTGCCGATGTCGAGATAGACCCAGCGGACCTGGTCGTCCTCGCTCTTCTTCGAGATCAGGACGACTTCGGCCTCGATCATGCCGGCTTCGCCGACCATGCCGCGGCCCGGCTCGATGATGGTCTCCGGCAGGCGGTTGCCGAAATGCTTCGACAGCGCCTGGAAGATCGCATCGCCATAGGCCGGAACGCCCGGGATCGGACGCAGATAGCGCGCCGGGAATCCGCCGCCGAGATTGACCATCGACAGCGAGATGCCGCGGGTGGCGCACTCCTTGAACACCGCCGAGGCCGAGGCCAGGGCGGAGTCCCAAGCGTGCACATTCGCCTGCTGCGAGCCGACATGGAACGAGATGCCATAGGCGACGAGCCCGTTGCGATGGCCGTGCTCGAGCACGTCCGCGGCCATTTCGGGCACGCAGCCGAACTTGCGCGAGAGCGGCCAGTCGGCGCCGGCACCGTCGCAGAGGATGCGGCAGAAGATGTTCGCATCCTGCGTGCCGGTCGCCTTGGCGGCGCGGGCGATCTTGTCGGTCTCGGCGATGCAGTCGACGGCGAAGAGGCGCACGCCGAGCTCCATCGCACGGGCGATGTCTCGCTCCTTCTTGATGGTGTTGCCGAAGGAGATGCGGTCCGCCGTGGCGCCGGCCGAGAGCGCGAGCTCGATCTCGACGACCGAGGCGCAATCGAAGCAGGAGCCGAGCTTGGCCAGCAGGCGCAGCACTTCCGGCGCCGGGTTCGCCTTGACCGCGTAGAAGACGCGGGTGTCCGGCAGCGCCCGGGAGAAGGCGACATAGTTCTCGCGCACGACCTCGAGGTCGATCACGACGCAGGGACCATCCTCACGGCGGTCACGGAGAAAACCACGGATGCGCTCGGTCATCGGCGCGACTCCTCTTCGGCGCAAGCGGCGCCGATACGACGTGTAGCCGGTTGAAACGTTCGCGATCCGAGGCGCGATGGAGACGCCAAGGACAGCGGACGTCACGTCCGGACCCGAAAACACCGTCGATTGGGAGATTTATCCCCGCACGGCCGGCAATGAAGGACAAGCCTCTTCGGTGTTGACCTTTGGAGGGTCAACGAGACCAAAAAAGCCCGCTCCGTCGTTGCTTTAAGCTGCGTCCCCCGTGGAGATTCGGGGTTCGCCGGTTTCGCCTCCGGCTGCCAGTCGCTGTTCGGGAGCGGCCCTCTTGCGAAGACCGGGAGCGTGATTTGAGGGGATATCCATCCCCCTCCATCCGTTTCCCATCCCTGGCGGCTGTCCGGCCTCTTGTCCGGATGCCCACCGACCGGCACGCGGCCACAGGCACGTGCGAATTGGGTAAGGCCGATATACGGATGGGTGGCTCCGGCTTCAAGTTTTTTCTTACGCCCGGACGCGGTTTTTTTGGCGAACGCGGCGAGGGATGCGCCGCCGCCCTGGCCGCGGCAGTCACGCGGGTCCCTTCCAGCCTCGCCGACGCCCTAGACCGGCCCCATTTCATCCCCTAAGTCATTGCCGGAATGCGCCTTCGCCGCGCGATGAGACTGGGACGAGCTTTCGCCATGATCGTGACCGACCGCCGCCGGGTTCTGGCCGGGCTGAGCGCCGCCCTGTGCGCCGCGGCCGCGCCGCAGGCATTGCTGGCCCAGCAGCCCGAGGCGTCGCCGCCGCAGCCGCGATTCGGCTTCGAGGAGGTGGTGCGCCGCGCCCGCGAGATTTCGATCGCGCCCTATGAGGCGGGGCCGAGCCTGCCGGAGGCCCTGACGCGGCTCGATTTCGACGCTTGGCGCGAGATCCGCTTCCGGCCCGAGCGTTCGCTGCTGGCGCAGACCAATTCAGGCTTCCGCCTGCAGATGTTCCATCCCGGCTTCCTGTTCACGCGCCCGGTGACGGTGAACGTCATCCGCGAGGGTGTGCCGACTCCGGTGCCCTATGCCACCAATCTCTTCGATTATGGCCGCACCAAGTTCGAGAAACCGCTGCCGGTCAATCTCGGCTTCGCCGGTTTCCGGCTGCATTATCCGCTGAACGATCCACGCGTCTTCGACGAGCTGATCTCCTTCATCGGCGCGAGCTATTTCCGCCTGCTCGGCCGTGGTCAGCGCTATGGGCTCTCGGCGCGCGGGCTCTCGATCGGCGCCGGCGTGCGCGATGGCGAGGAGTTCCCGGTCTTCCGCGAGTTCTGGGTCGAGTCGCCGGCGGCGAATGCCGAGCGCATCACGGTCTACGCCCTGCTCGATTCGCCTTCGGCGACCGGCGCCTATCGCTTCAACATCTATCCCGGCCAGGACAGTGTGATCGATGTCTCGGCGACCCTGTTCGCACGCCGCAAGATCGAGCGGCTCGGGCTGGCGCCGCTGACCTCGATGTTCTTCACCGGCGAAAATGACCGGCGTTTCCACGACGATTTCCGCAGCGAACTGCACGATTCCGACGGGCTGATGATCCATTCCGGCAGCGGCGAGTGGATCTGGCGACCGCTGCGCAATCCGCGCGAGCAGGCCTCGTCCTATTTCGTCGAGCGCAATGTCCGCGGCTTCGGCCTGATCCAGCGCGACCGCGTCTTCGAGCACTACCAGGATCTCGACCTCGCCTATGAGCTGCGGCCCTCCTACTGGATCGAGCCGGAAGGCGAGTGGGGCGAGGGACATGTCGAGCTGATCGAGCTGCCGACCACCGACGAGACCAACGACAATGTCGTCGCGCTCTGGGCGCCGAAGAACCCGATCGAGCCCGGCCGCGAATTCAGCTTCCGCTACAAGCTCTCAGCCATGCTCGATGCCGACGAGCTGCATCCGGGCGGGCGGGCGATCAACACCTACCAGGCGCGGCCCAAGGCGCTGGGCTCGGGTGAGCCGGTGCCGGATGGGGCGCGGCGCTTCATCATCGACTTTTCCGGCGGCGATCTCGCCTTCCATCTCAACCAGCCGGAAAAGGTCGAGATCGTGCCCTCGATCTCGAACGGGCGGATCGTGCGCGCCTTCATCGTGCCGAACCGCAAGACCGAGGGGTTCCGCGCCTTCTTCGACATTGTGGTCGAGCCCGGCCAGCTCGCCGATCTGCGCGCCTTCCTGCGTTCCGGCGACAAGGCGCTGACCGAGACCTGGACCTATCCCTGGCGGGCGCCTGAGCCGGCCTGAGCCAGGCCCGCGGCCGTCAGAACTTCGGCGCGCTGGTGCTGCGCGCCGTCTTGCGCCGCTTTTCCGGCGCGGCGGCGACGACTTCGATCTCGACCTTGAACTCCGGCAAGGTGAAGCCGGAGACGATCATCAGCGTCGAGGCGGGCGGGGGCGTGCCGACATGGGCATCGCGCGATTCCATGTAGCCTTTCATATGGGCCCGATCGGTGACGTAGGCGTTGACCCGGACGATGTTCGCCAGGGTCATGCCGGCCTCGCCGAGGATCGCGGCGATGTTTGCGAAGCAGAGATCGGCCTGGTCGCGCGGGCTTTCGGGGATCGTGCCGTCGGCGGCGATACCGAGCTGGCCGGAGCAGAACACCAGCCGCTGCCCGGCCGGCAGCTCGACGCCATGGCTGTAGCGGGCGAAGGGTGGGCGAATCGCGGCGGGGGTGAGCGGCTTCATCTTGTGGTCCCGTTTGTCGACTACAGCCGGTTCTGCCATGCCGCACCGGTCGGCGAAATGGCGGGATCGCTTGACCTGAGCTGCATTTACCGCCTTGAACTTGGTCATGGCGTGTTCAGGCGCCGCATTCACAATGCAGGGGAGGTCGGCCCGGCGATGGCGCCGCCGGCCGCGCGATTGAGATGATGAAGATGAAGCTGAACTATCTTCCTGCGACGCGTCTGCTGCGGCTGGCTGGCCTCGTTCCGCTGCTCGGGCTGGCGGCCTGTGCCGGTTCACAGCGCTTTTCCGGCCCGGGCTCGGGTCCGGCGCGCGCGCCGGTCTATAGCGAGCCGCTCCAATCCGCGCCGCCGATCTCCTCGGCGCCGGTGATGTCCGAGCCGCTGCCGCCGCCGGGCGGCTACCCCGTCGCCTCCGCGCCCCCGGCCGGGGGTAGCGGCCTGCCGCCGCCGAGTGATCCGTTCTTCGACCCCCAGGCCGCGCCGCAAGGCCAGCAGCCGGTCGAGCGCGTGACCGAGGCGCCGCAGCTGCGCGGACAGGTCGCCAACGCCAATCCCAACCCAGCGCCGGCACCGGCTCGCAGCCCCGGCGCCTCGCGCGATGCCGTCGTCGGCAGCTGGACGGCGCAGGAGGCGACGGGCGGCTCCTGCCGGGTGCAGCTCTCGAGCGCGCCCTCGCTCGACCTCTACCGCGCCAGCGCCAATGGCTGCTCCAACCGCGAATTGCAGCAGGTCAATGCCTGGGATTACCGGGACGGGGAGGTCTATCTCTACCAGCGCGGCGGCTCGGTGGTGGCGCGGCTGCGCGTCTCCGGCGGCGGTGCAATGAATGGCGCCGTCACCAAATCGGGGGCGGCGCTCTCGCTCAATCGCTGAGTGTCGAACCGGGAAGCGGCTTCGCTTCCCGGACGAAGCCGCTGCTTTCACCGAGAGGCAGATCGCCGGCGGAAGTCCGGCGATCGCGTCCGGCCTTCAGTGAGGCCCGCCGGCTGTGCTGAAAAGCGCCGGCTGCCAGAGCTTGCGCTGCAAGGCGAGCGACATCGCCGCGAAGCCCTGCGCATGGTTGAGCGCCTCGTCGAGCAAGGTGAACGGCGTCGGTGCGCCGGTGGCGATCCGGCATTCGACGTCATTGTAACCCGAGATCAGCTCGGCCTCGAACTTGCGGGCGAGATTGCGCATCGCGATGTTCTCGGGGAGATAGGTCATGTAGAGCGTCCGGATGCCGCGATTGCGGGCCGCGGTGATCAGGTGCCCGAACAGCGCCGCGCCGATGCCGCGCCGGCGCCAGTCCCTTTCGACGCTGAAGGCGGCTTCACCAGTCTGGACGACGAGTTCCTCGAGCCCGCGCAGTTCGGCGGCGCCGCGGACTTCGCCGGCCTCGACATAGGCATAGACCAGCCCGCCGATGCCGAAGGTGCTCTCGGCGTAGTCGGTGAGGAATTCGTCGTTGACCGCCGTGCCGAAGCGCTCGCGCCGCGAGGCGGCATCGAGGCGCAGAAGATGGGCGGTGAAGAGGTCGCGCTCGGTGGGCCAGAGACGCCTGACCTCGCCGTGCCTGGCTTTCGCGCCAGGTTTCATCGAACGATTCAATTGCAGCTCCTGATAAAGCGCTGTGACACGCTGCCGACCAGGAGGCGTATTCTTCCCTAACTCGGTCTTCAAAATGCGCTCGCGAGCGCCGATTACAAGAGGGCGGATTGCGGCAAATTACCGCTAACGCTGCGATATTTGGACAGGTTTTCTCCAATCATACGCCAGCGCGCGGCAAACCTGTCCGGTGCCGTCGCCGAGCAGGCCGCGCCGTCGCCGTCTTCGGGCCATTGCTGGCCGGCGCTTGCGGGCGGGGCTGGCCTGCAATAACCCTCAGGCGCCTCCTCCCTTGCCTCCAGGTCATGTCCGCTACCCTTCCCGAACGCTATGCCGCCCTTGTCGCAACCGGCGCGATCGAACGCGATCCGGCGCAGGTCGCCGTGGTCAAGCGCCTGCAGGCGCTGACCGAGACGCTCGCCAGCCGTCAACTGGCCAGGAAGAGCAGCGCGCTCGGCTGGCTGTTTGGCCGCAAGCAGCCGCCGCCGGAGAGCGTCAAGGGCCTCTACATCTGGGGCTCCGTCGGGCGCGGCAAGACCATGCTGATGGACATGTTCTACGAGGCGATACCGCTGGCCTCGCGCCGGCGCGTGCATTTCCATGCCTTCATGGCCGATGTGCATGAGCGCATCCATGCCTATCGCCAGGATCTGAAGGCCGGCAAGGTCAAGGAGGCAGACCCGATCGGCCCGGTCGCCGCGGCGCTCGCCGCCGAGGCGACGCTGCTCTGCTTCGACGAGTTCACCGTCACCGACATCGCCGATGCGATGATCCTCGGCCGGCTGTTCACGGCACTCTTCGCCGCGGGCGTCGTCGTGGTCGCGACCTCGAATGTCGAGCCGTCCCGGCTTTATGAGAACGGGCTCAACCGGGCGCTGTTCCTGCCCTTCATCGCCCTGCTGCAGGGCAAGGTCGAGGTCATCCGACTCGACGCACGCACCGACTTCCGGCTCGAGAAGCTCGGCGGCGCACCGACCTATCACGTCCCGGCCGATGCCGCGGCGCGAGCCGCGCTCGACACGGCGTTCGCGCGCCTGTCCGGCGTCGCCCAGGGGGTGCCTGCGACGATCGCGATCAAGGGGCACGAGCTCAGGCTGCCGCAGGCGGCGGCCGGGGTAGCGCGGGCGAGCTTTTCCGATCTCTGCGCGCAGGCTTATGGCGCTTCCGACTATCTCGCTCTGGCCCAGGATTTCCATACGCTGGTGCTCGACGACATCCCGGTGATGGACATGGACCGGCGCAATGAGGCGAAGCGTTTCATCATTCTGATCGACACGCTCTATGAGAGCCATGTGAAGCTCGTCGCCTCGGCGGCGGCCGAGCCGACCGGGCTCTATGTCGCGCGTTCGGGACGCGAGGCCTTCGAGTTCGACCGCACCGTCTCGCGGTTGATCGAGATGCGCTCGGAGGAATATCTCGCCTTGCCGCATGGCCGCGCCGATTCCGCCGCCAGCGGCGAGACGACCGGGCTGGTGGAAACCTAGGCATGGGCACGCGCGAGCCGAGCGAGACCCGTATCCTCTCGGTCGCCAGCGAGCATCTGCGCCTGCACGGCCTGCGCCGCTTCACCGTCGTGGCGGTGGCGGAGGAGGCGGGCATGACACACGCCAATGTCTATCGCTACTTCCCGTCGAAGACGGCGCTGATCGATGCGGTCGTCGATGCCTGGCTCAAGGCGACGGAGCGGCGCCTCGCCGACATCGCCGATGGTCCCGATCCGGCCGATGACAAGCTCGAGCGGCTGATCCTGGCGCTGGCCAAGGCCAATCGCGACCTGCTGCACGAGGATCCTCATCTCTTCGCCGCCTTGTCGCAGGCGGTGGCGAAGCGCCATGCCATCAGCCGGCGCAACCGGTCCCGGGTCCGCGCCCTGTTCGACCGGGTGATCGACGAAGGCATCGCCGCCGGCGCCTTCGAGCCGCGTGACCGCGACCGGGCGATCGCCTTCGTGATCGACGCGACCCATCGCTTCATCCATCCGGCGGCGCTTGAACTGGAAGGTGATGTGCCGCAGGCTTCGGTCGATGCGCGGCTGGCGACGCTGATCAGGGTCGTGCTGCGGACTCTGGCGACCGGCGTGATCTAAAATCAGAGAAAAATGACATTTTTTGTAAAATGTCATTGTATTGTTCTCCGGCCGTATCGAGGGGGCGTTTACGCCCTGGCACGGTAATTTGTTGATTTCCTTTGCTATTCGGCCCGAAATGGTTGATTTTGGCGCCGAAATTCACGGATTTGCCATAATTCGCCGAGGGTTGAGCGTAAAGCCCGGTTGGGCCAAAGAACCCTCGATTTCCGGTTCACGTATCCAAGGACAAGGACTAGGCAATGGCCCGCAAGAAGATCGCCCTCATCGGCGCCGGACAGATCGGCGGCACCTTGGCTCACCTCGCCGGCCTGAAGGAGCTCGGTGACGTCGTCCTGTTCGACATCGCCGAAGGCACGCCGCAGGGCAAGGGTCTCGACATTGCCGAATCCGCCCCGGTCGACGGCTTCGATGCCGGCTACAAGGGCACCAACAGCTATGAGGACATCAAGGGCGCCGATGTGGTGATCGTCACCGCCGGCGTGCCGCGCAAGCCCGGCATGAGCCGCGACGACCTGATCGGCATCAACCTCAAGGTGATGAAGTCGGTTGGCGAGGGCATCAAGACCTACGCCCCCAAGGCCTTCGTGATCTGCATCACCA
This sequence comes from Allobosea sp. NPDC055594, assembly GCF_053618995.1. Lineage (NCBI taxonomy): Bacteria > Pseudomonadati > Pseudomonadota > Alphaproteobacteria > Hyphomicrobiales > Alloboseaceae > Allobosea > Allobosea sp. NPDC055594. The sequence continues at coordinate 392,134 of NZ_JBSHIO010000003.1, read as the reverse complement.
ACCCGCTCGACGCGATGGTCTGGGCCCTGCAGAAGTTCTCGGGCGTCAAGCCCAACATGATCTGTGGCATGGCCGGCGTGCTCGATTCCGCCCGCTTCCGCCACTTCCTCGCCGATGAGTTCAAGGTCTCGGTCAAGGACGTCTCGGCCTTCGTGCTCGGCGGTCATGGCGACGACATGGTGCCGCTGGTCCGCTATTCCGGCGTCGCCGGCATCCCGCTGCCCGACCTCGTCAAGATGAAGTGGACGACGCAGGAGCGTCTCGACGCCATCGTCGAGCGCACCCGCAAGGGCGGTGGCGAGATCGTCAACCTGCTGAAGACCGGCTCGGCCTTCTACGCCCCGGCCGCCTCGGCGATCGCCATGGCGGAGAGCTATCTCAAGGATCAGAAGCGCGTCCTGCCGGCTGCCGCCGCGCTCAAGGGCCAGTATGGCGTCAAGGACATGTTCGTCGGCGTGCCGGTGGTGATCGGCGCCAAGGGCGTCGAGCGCGTCGTCAAGATCCGTCTCAACGGCGCCGAGAAGGAGATGCTGGCGAAGTCGATCGCGTCCGTGCAGGGCCTCATCGACGCCTGCAAGACCATCGATTCGTCACTGGCGTGAGATAGAGCCGGCGGCGAGGCCGCGAATGGCGGATGACAGGCTCGCCCTGTCGTCCGCCTCTCGGCCTTCCTCGCCTGCCATCTTTGCCATCGACCCCTTCCAGACAGGACATCAGGCATGAACATCCACGAATATCAGGGCAAGGCGGTCCTCAAGGAGTTCGGCGCGCCCGTCTCCGCCGGCTTCCCGGCGCTCACCGTGGCGGAAGCCGTCGCGGCGGCCAAGAAGCTGCCCGGCCCGCTCTATGTCGTGAAGAGCCAGATCCATGCCGGTGGCCGCGGCAAGGGCAAGTTCAAGGAACTGCCGGCTGACGCCAAGGGCGGCGTGCGCCTCGCCAAGTCGGTCGAAGAGGTCGAGGCCCATGCCAAGGAAATGCTCGGCAACACGCTGGTGACCGCGCAGACCGGCGAAGCCGGCAAGCAGGTCAACCGCCTCTATATCGAGGACGGCTCGGACATCGCCAAGGAGTTCTATCTCTCGGCGCTGGTCGACCGCGAGACCTCGCGCGTCGCCTTCGTGGTTTCGACCGAGGGTGGCATGGACATCGAGGCGGTCGCCCATGACACGCCCGAGAAGATCCTGACCTTCTCGGTCGACCCGGCGACCGGCATCATGCCGCATCACGGCCGCACCGTCGCCAAGGCGCTGGGCCTGTCCGGCGACCTCGCCAAGCAGGCGGGCGCCGTGCTCAACCAGATCTATGCCGCCTTCGTCGCCAAGGACATGGCGATGCTCGAGATCAACCCGCTGATCGTCACGACGCAGGGGCAGATCAAGTGCCTCGACGCCAAGGTCTCGTTCGACTCGAACTCGCTCTACCGTCATCCCGAGCTGATGGAGCTGCGCGACGAGACCGAGGAGGACCCGAAGGAGATCGAGGCTTCCAAGTATGACCTCGCCTATATCGCGCTCGACGGCACGATCGGCTGCATGGTCAACGGCGCCGGCCTCGCCATGGCGACGCTCGACATCATCCAGCTCTATGGGGAGAGCCCTGCGAACTTCCTCGATGTCGGCGGCGGCGCTTCCGAAGAGAAGGTCACCGCGGCCTTCAAGATCATCACCGCCGACCCGAAGGTGAAGGGCATCCTGGTCAACATCTTCGGCGGCATCATGAAGTGCGACGTCATCGCGCGCGGCGTCATCGCCGCGGTCAAGGCGGTCGGCCTCGAGGTTCCGCTGGTGGTGCGTCTCGAGGGCACCAATGTCGAGGAAGGCAAGCAGATCATTCGCGATTCCGGGCTCAACGTCATCCCGGCTGATGATCTCGACGATGCGGCGCAGAAGATCGTGGCTGCGATCAAGAAGGCTTGAGGAAAACCGATGTCAATCCTGATCGACAAGAACACCAAGGTCATCTGCCAGGGCTTCACCGGCAAGAACGGCACCTTCCATTCCGAGCAGGCGATCGCCTACGGCACCAAGATGGTCGGCGGTACCTCGCCCGGTAAGGGTGGCAGTCTGCATCTCGGCCTGCCGGTCTTCGACACCGTCGCCGAGGCGCGCGACAAGACCGGCGCCGACGCCTCGGTCGTCTACGTGCCGCCCCCGGGCGCCGCGGACGCGATCTGCGAGGCGATCGACGCCGAGATTCCGCTGATCATCTGCATCACCGAAGGCATCCCGGTGCTCGACATGGTCCGCGTCAAGCGCTCGCTCTCGGGTTCGAAGTCGCGGCTGATCGGGCCGAACTGCCCGGGTGTCGTCACCGCCGGCGAGAGCAAGATCGGCATCATGCCGGCCAACATCTTCAAGCCGGGCTCGGTCGGCATCGTCTCGCGTTCGGGCACGCTGACCTATGAGGCGGTGTTCCAGACCACGAATGAGGGCCTCGGCCAGTCGACCGCGGTCGGCATCGGCGGCGACCCGGTCAAGGGCACCGAGTTCATCGACATGCTCGAAATGTTCCTCGCCGACCCCAAGACCGAGTCGATCGTGATGATCGGCGAGATCGGCGGCTCGGCCGAGGAAGACGCGGCGCAGTTCATCAAGGACGAGGCGCGCCGCGGCCGCAAGAAGCCGATGGTCGGCTTCATCGCCGGCCGCACGGCGCCTCCGGGCCGCCGCATGGGCCATGCCGGCGCGATCATCTCCGGCGGCAAGGGCGGCGCGGAAGACAAGATCGCCGCCATGGAAGCCGCTGGCATCCGGGTCTCGCCGTCGCCGGCGCGCCTTGGAAAGACCTTGGTGGACGTGTTGAAGGGCTGAGTGTCGCGATGAGCCGGCCGGGCAGGGGCCCGGCCGGCGCGTTGCGGCGCTGGAACGACCAGAGATGATCGGCTGCGGCCGATCCCGATGTGCTAGGCAGGAAGAAGGCAGGACGACATGGCTCGCCAGGACATCAATGAGGCTCTCGCGCAGACGGGCTTCCTCTATGGCGGCAATACGGCCTATATCGAGGACCTCTATGCCCGCTACCAGACCGATCCGAAATCGGTCGACGAGCAGTGGCGGGGCTTCTTCGCCGGGCTGAACGACGAGCGCCAGGCGGTCATCGACAACGCCAAGGGCGCCTCCTGGAAGCGGCCGAACTGGCCGATCCCCGCCCAGGGCGAAATGGTTTCGGCGCTCGACGGCAACTGGGCCGTGGTCGAGAAGGCGATCGGCGACAAGCTCGGCGCCAAGGCCAAGGCCGCCGGGGCGACGCTCTCTGCCTCCGACGTCCAGCAGGCGACGCGTGATTCCGTGCGCGCCATCATGCTGATCCGCGCCTATCGCATGCGCGGCCACCTGCATGCCCAGCTCGACCCGCTGGGGATCGAGGGCATCAAGGACATCGAGGAGCTCTCGCCGGCCGCTTTCGGCTTCACCGAGGCCGATCTCGACCGCAAGATCTTCATCGACAACGTGCTCGGCCTGGAATTCGCCACCATCCGCGAGATGACGGCGATCTTGCAGCGGACCTATTGCGGCACGGTCGGCGTCGAGTTCATGCACATCTCCGACCCCGAGCAGAAGGCCTGGCTGCAGGAGCGGATCGAGGGCCCCGACAAGGAGATCGCCTTCACCCGCGAGGGCAAGCGGGCCATCCTGAACAAGCTCGTCGAGGCCGAGGGCTTCGAGAAGTTCCTCGACCTGAAATATACCGGCACCAAGCGCTTCGGCCTTGATGGCGGCGAGGCGCTGATCCCGGCGCTGGAGCAGATCATCAAGCGCGGCGGCGCGCTCGGCGTGCGCGACATCGTCTTCGGCATGGCCCATCGCGGCCGTCTCAACGTGCTGACCCAGGTGCTGGGCAAGCCGCACCGGGCGCTGTTCCACGAGTTCAAGGGCGGCTCCTTCGCGCCCGACGACGTCGAGGGCTCGGGCGACGTTAAGTACCATCTCGGTGCATCCTCGGACCGCGAGTTCGACGGCAACAACGTCCACATCTCGCTGACCGCCAATCCCTCGCATCTCGAGATCGTCGACCCCGTCGTGCTCGGCAAGGTACGGGCCAAGCAGGACCAGTTCGGCGACATCGTCGAGCGTTCCAAGGTGCTGCCGCTGCTGATCCATGGCGACGCGGCCTTTGCCGGCCAGGGCGTCGTGGCCGAGTGCCTCGGCCTGTCCGGGCTGAAGGGCCACCGCACCGGCGGCTCGCTGCACTTCATCATCAACAACCAGATCGGCTTCACCACCTATCCGCGCTATTCGCGCTCCTCGCCCTATCCGTCCGATGTGGCGAAGATGGTCGAGGCCCCGGTCTTCCATGTGAACGGCGACGATCCGGAAGCGGTGGTCTTCGCTGCCAAGGTCGCGATCGAGTTCCGGCAGAAGTTCCACAAGCCGGTCGTGATCGACATGTTCTGCTATCGCCGCTTCGGCCATAACGAGGGCGACGAGCCGGGCTTCACCCAGCCGCTGATGTACCGCAAGATCCGCGGCCACAAGTCGACGCTCGAGCTCTACAGCACCAAGCTCGAGGCCGAAGGCGTGATCCAGCCGGGCGAGCTCGACCAGATGCGCGCCGCCTGGAAGGACAGGCTCGAGGTCGAGTTCGACGCCGGCCAGTCCTTCAAGCCGAACAAGGCCGACTGGCTCGACGGCCGCTGGGCCGGAATGAAGGCGATGCGCGCCGACGAGGACGATCCGCGCCGTGGCGCGACCGGCGTTCCCGAGGCGGTGCTGAAGGAGATCACGCAGAAGATCACCGAGGTTCCCGCGGGCTTCAACGTCCACAAGACGATCCAGCGCTTCCTCGACAACCGCCGCAAGGCGGTCGAGAGCGGGCAGGGCATCGACTGGGCGACGGCGGAAGCGCTGGCCTTCGGCTCGCTTTTGCTCGACGGCAACCCGGTGCGCCTCTCCGGCCAGGATTGCGAGCGCGGCACCTTCTCGCAGCGCCATTCGGTGCTGATCGACCAGGAGACCGAGGCGCGCCACACCTCGCTGAACCATATCCGCGAGGGCCAGTCGCGCTACGAGGTCATCAACTCGATGCTCTCGGAAGAGGCGGTGCTCGGCTTCGAATACGGCTACACCCTGTCGGAGCCGAACGCTCTGACGATGTGGGAGGCGCAGTTCGGCGACTTCGCCAATGGTGCCCAGGTGGTGTTCGACCAGTTCATCTCGTCGGGCGAGCGCAAATGGCTCCGCATGTCGGGCCTGGTCTGCCTCCTGCCGCATGGCTATGAGGGCCAGGGGCCGGAGCACTCCTCCGCCCGTCTCGAGCGCTTCCTGCAGATGTGCGCCGAGGACAACATGCAGGTGGCGAACTGCTCGACGCCGGCGAGCTATTTCCACATCCTGCGCCGGCAGCTGAAGCGCGACTTCCGCAAGCCGCTGATCCTGATGACGCCGAAGTCGCTGCTGCGCCACAAGCGCTGCGTCTCCAGCCTGTCGGAGCTCGGCGAGGGCTCGAGCTTCCATCGCGTGCTGCACGACGATGCCGAGCGCGGCAACTCGACGACCAAGCTGGTCAAGGATTCGAAGATCCGCCGGGTCGTGCTGTGCTCGGGCAAGGTCTATTTCGACCTGCTCGAGGAGCGCGAGAAGCGCGGCGTCGACGACGTCTACCTGATGCGCGTCGAGCAGCTCTATCCGTTCCCGCTGAAGTCGCTGGCGCAGGAGCTGTCGCGCTTCAAGGGCGCCGACGTGGTCTGGTGTCAGGAAGAGCCGAAGAACATGGGCTCCTGGACCTTCGTCGAGCCCTATCTGGAATGGGTGCTGGGTCATGCCGGCTCGAAGTCGAAGCGGCCGCGCTATGTCGGCCGCCCGGCTTCGGCCGCGACAGCGACGGGCCTGATGTCCAAGCATCTCGCCCAGCTCAACGCATTCCTGGATGAGGCCTTCGCGGCCTGATCCGCTCCGCTATCGCCGGAGCCCGAGACGCCCGAGAGCCTGCCCGGTTCTCGGCATCGGGTTCGAGACAAAGACATTGAGAAGAGGCCTGACATGGCGACCGAAATCCGCGTACCCACCCTCGGCGAATCCGTTTCCGAGGCGACCATCGGCAAGTGGTTCAAGAAGCCCGGCGAGGCGGTGAAGGCCGATGAGCCCTTGGTCGAGCTCGAGACCGACAAGGTGACGCTCGAGGTCAACGCGCCGACCGCCGGCGTGCTCGGCGAGATCGTCGCCAAGGAAGGCGAGACGGTCGGCGTCAACGCGCTGCTGGGTTCGATCACCGCCGGCGGCGCTGCCGCCGCTGCGGCGCCGAAGCCGGCCGCCGAAGCCGCCAAGCCGGCTGCCGCCCCGGCGCCGGCCGCTTCGGGCGCCGCGACCAAGGCCGCCGATTCCGGCCCGGCGGTCGCCCGCCTGGCTGCCGAGAGCGGCGTCAATCCGGCGAGCGTGCCGGCCTCGGGCAAGGACGGCCGCGTCACCAAGGGCGACATGCTGGCGGCGATCGCGACCGCTCCGGCCGCGGCTGCCGCTCCGGCTCCTGCGGCGCAGCTGCGCGCGCCTTCGGCGCCGGACGACGCCTCGCGCGAAGAGCGCGTCAAGATGACCAAGCTGCGCCAGACCATCGCGCGCCGCCTGAAGGAAGCCCAGAACACCGCGGCGATGCTGACCACCTTCAACGAGGTGGACATGACCAACGTCATGGCGCTGCGCAACCAGTACAAGGACGTCTTCGAGAAGAAGCACGGCGTGAAGCTCGGCTTCATGGGCTTCTTCGTGAAGGCCTGCGTGCAGGCGCTGAAGGAAATCCCCTCGGTCAACGCCGAGATCGACGGCACCGACATCGTCTACAAGAACTACTACCACATCGCGGTCGCGGTCGGCACCGACAAGGGTCTGGTGGTTCCGGTGGTGCGCGATGCCGACCAGCTCTCGATCGCCGGTGTCGAGAAGGAGATCGGCATCCTCGGCAAGAAGGCGCGCGACGGCTCGCTGAAGATCGAGGACATGCAAGGCGGCACCTTCACCATCTCGAATGGCGGCGTCTACGGCTCGCTGATGTCGACCCCGATCCTGAACGCGCCGCAATCGGCTATCCTGGGCATGCACAAGATCCAGGAGCGTCCGATGGTGGTCGGCGGCCAGATCGTCGTGCGTCCGATGATGTATCTGGCGGTCTCCTATGACCACCGCATCATCGACGGCAAGGAGGCCGTGACCTTCCTGGTGCGCATCAAGGAAGGCCTGGAGGATCCGGCCCGCCTCGTGCTCGACCTCTGAGGCGAGTCCGTGCTCGCGCTGATCGTCGCAAGTGTCGTCCTGCTCTTCGTCCATATCGGAGCGCAGGCGATCGCGGCGACCAGCGAGCTGGGTTCGGCCTGGAATGCCGGACCGCGCGATGAGGGGGTGAAGCCGCAAGCTGTCATCGCCGGGCGGGCCGAGCGGGCGCTGCGCAATTATCTGGAGACGTATCCGGCTTTCGCAGTGCTGGCCGTGGCGCTGGTCGCGAGTGGTCGCCCCTACGGGGTCGGCCTCATTGGCGGCGCGCTGTGGCTGGCTGCGCGCATCGTCTACCTGCTGCTCTATCTCGCCGGCATCCCGCACTGGCGCAGCTTGGCCTGGCTGGCCGCTGTGATCGGCCTCGCGCTGATGGCGGCTCGCCTGCTGATCTGACGTCGGAAGGAGCGTGGAGCATGGCTTCCGGACCCAACCCACCACCGATCCAAGCGCATATCTGCGTCAAGGGTGGCGACGCGGCGATCGCTTTCTACGAGCAGGCCTTCGGCGCGCAGTGCACCTTCAGGGCGATGGCGGATGACGGTAAGCGCGTGATGCACGCCAATCTTGCCTTGTTTGGTGGCGAGGTGATGCTCCATGACGAGTTTCCGGAATTCGGCGGCTCTGTGATAGCGCCCGGCACCGTTGGCGGGATCAGCGTCGCGATCAACATCAATCTGCCGAGCGCGGCCGATGTCGATGCCGCCGTCGCCAGAGCGCAGGCTGCCGGCGCCGACGTCTTCATGCCGGCAGGCGACGTGTTCTGGGGCGCCCGCTATGCGCGCCTGCGTGATCCCTTCGGCCACATCTGGGCCTTTAACGCGCCGCTGAACACGAGCCGGGAGTGCGGGGCGTGAGAAGGCGGCGACCGAATCTCGATCTTTGGCAGCTTTTTAAAGCTGGCCGTAGCGGCGGTATTGCTTTCGGCGAAACCGACATTGCCGGGCTCCGCAAGGCGCTGGGCGTGCGCAATCATGGCTACGAAGGGCAGTTGCCGTTTTCCTCTTGGGTTCTGACGGCCGAGCAGGCTGAATGCTATTTCCAGGGGCTGCCTCCTCATCTCTGGAGCGTCAAAATCCATCCATCCTCCTGGTCGCTGTCGAGCGAGGCCGCCGATGTGCTTGACGGGGAGGAGCCTTCGAAAGAACTTGCCGGGCTCTCTCTTATTACGTTGAACGGCAAGTCGTTGTCGCAATTTTCTACGATACGGCGACTTTTTCAGAATTGTCCGGATCCCAATAGTTTGGTTGTTCGGTGTAATAATGAGAAAATGATAGAGTTCACGATTATAGATGATTGTCGCTCTATTACATTTGGTTACAAAGTAGAGATGCGAAAATTGGCTTATGCGTGGTCAGTTTTTGATTTTGACTATTTTTTGTATGCAATTTGGATTTTTGACTATGGCGCGGACGCGATTTTGAGCAAAACGCTTCCGGATGGCACCGAGACGCGTGCCGATGTGATCGGCCGTATCGCAAATGCTCGGCTGCGAGACGGTTCCAATCCCGACAACTGAACAACTGATGGAAATAACCATGTCCTACGATCTCGTCGTCATCGGAACCGGCCCCGGCGGCTATGTCTGCGCTATCCGCGCCGCCCAGCTCGGCCTCAAGGTCGCGGTGGTCGAGAAGCGCAAGAGCCATGGCGGCACCTGCCTGAATGTCGGCTGCATCCCGTCCAAGGCGCTGCTGCACGCCTCCGAGATGTTCGCGGAGGCGAGCCATACCTTCCCGAGCCTCGGCATCGATGTCGGCACGCCCAAGCTCGACCTGAAGCAGATGCTGGTCCACAAGCAGGAGACGGTCGACGCCAATGTCAACGGCGTCGCCTTCCTCCTGAAGAAGAACAAGATCGAGCCCTTCCACGGCACGGCCTCGATCCCGGCCGCCGGCAAGGTCCTGGTCACCGCCGAGGACGGCAAGACCCAGGAGCTGACGACCAAGAACATCGTCATCGCCACCGGCTCGGAATCGGCGCCGCTGCCCGGCGTCACCACCGATGAGAAGACCATCGTCACCTCGACCGGCGCGCTCGAGCTGACCGCCGTGCCGAAGGAGCTGCTGGTCGTCGGCGCCGGCGTGATCGGGCTCGAGATCGGCTCGGTCTGGGCCCGTCTCGGTGCCAAGGTCACCGTGGTCGAATATCTCGACCGGATCCTGCCCGGCATGGACGACGAGGTCGCCAAGCAGTTCCAGCGCATCCTGCAGAAGCAGGGCTTCGCCTTCCATCTCGGCTCGAAGGTCACCAAGGTCGAGACCGGCAAGAAGGGCGCGACCGTCACCGTCGAGCCCGCCGCCGGCGGCGAGGCCAAGACGCTGGGCGCCGATATCGTGCTGGTCGCGATCGGCCGCCGCCCGAACACGGACGGGCTCGGCCTCGACAAGGCCGGCGTCGCGACCGAGCGCGGCCGCGTCGTGATCGACGATCATTTCCGTACCAATGTGCCGGGCATCTACGCCATCGGCGACGTGGTGCGCGGGCCGATGCTGGCGCACAAGGCCGAGGATGAGGGCGTCGCGGCCGCCGAGATCATCGCCGGCAAGCACGGCCATGTGAACTATGATGCCATTCCCGGCATCGTCTACACCGCCCCCGAGGTCGCCGCGATCGGCAAGACCGAGGAGGAGCTGAAGGCCGCAGGGATCGCCTACAAGGTCGGCAAGTTCCCCTTCACCGCTAATGGCCGGGCCCGCGCCATGCGCCATACCGACGGTTTCGTGAAAGTCCTCGCCGATGCGGCGACCGACCGCGTGCTCGGCTGCCACATCATCGGCCCCCATGCCGGCGACCTGATCGCCGAGGTGACGGTGCTGATGGAGTTCGGCGGCTCGGCCGAGGACCTCGCCCGCACCTGCCATGCGCATCCGACGCTGGCCGAGGCGGTCAAGGAAGCGGCGCTCGCCGTCGACAAGCGCCCGATCCATATGTGATCGGCCTCGCTCGCCAAAGGAGCCCGGGCCTGTAGGCCTGGGCAGAACAAAAAACGCCCGGCGAAGAGCCGGGCGTCTTGCTTTCTGGGACGGTCGGAGCAGGTCGCTTATGCGCCCCTCCGCGCGTGAAACGCGGTCAGCGTGTTCCTGAGCAGGCAGGCGATGGTCATCGGGCCGACGCCGCCGGGAACCGGCGTGATCGCGCCTGCGATTTTCACCGCCTCGGCGAAGTCGACATCGCCGGCGAGCTTGCCGTCGGGCATCCGGTTGATGCCGACATCGATCACGGTGGCGCCGGGCTTGATCCAGTCGCCCTTGATCATCAGCGGGCGGCCGACGGCGGCAACGACGATGTCGGCACGCTTCACCACGGCGGGCAGGTCGCGTGTGCGCGAATGCGCGATGGTCACGGTGCAGTCGGCCTGAAGCAGGAGCTGCGCGACCGGCCGGCCGACCAGCTCCGAACGGCCAATGACGACGGCCTCCAGCCCGGACAGCGACGGCAGGGTCTGCTTCAGCAGCAGCATGCTGCCGAGCGGGGTGCAGGGCACGAGGCCGTTCTTGCCGCCGGCGAGCAGGCCGGCATTGATCGGGTGCAGCCCGTCGACATCCTTGGCCGGGTCGATCGCGTCGATGATCCGGCCGGTGTCGATATGCTTGGGCAGAGGCAACTGGACCAGGATGCCGTCGACCGCAGCGTCAGCGTTCAGCGCCGCGATCTTGGTGAGGAGTTCGGCTTCGGTCGTCTCGGCGGGCAGGCGGTGGGCGACGGAGTTCATGCCGATCTCGGCCGCGAGCTTCTCCTTGGAAGCGACGTAGACGCGGCTGGCCGGGTCGTCGCCGACGAGGACGACGTGGAGACCGGGCACCAGGCCCTTGGCCGCCTTGATGGCCGCGACCTCGCGGCCGATCTCGGCCCGCAGTTCGGCTGCCGCCGCCTTGCCGTCGATGATGCGCGCTTGTCCCGGCATGTGCTCGTCCTTGCGTTCTCGCGAGCCGTTCTCATGCGCGATCGCTGCAGCGCAAACAAGGCCGCACGACCGATGGGCCTTGACTTAGTTTGGTCTATGTCAAAATCATGCACGATCCATGATGCACGCCGAGCCCACATTCCGTAAGCCGTCCCGGGTCGTTCTGGCCGGGCAGGTCTATGAGCTGATCAAGGAGCGCATTCTCGATCAGGCCTATGTGCCGGGGGAACGGCTCAATATCGACGCGCTGGTGCGCGAGTTCGCCGTCAGCTCCACACCGATCCGCGAGGCGCTGATGCGACTCGCCGCCGAGGGGCTGGTCCGCGCCGAGCCCTTCGTCGGTTTCGCGACGGCGCCGGTGCCTGACCAGCGCTATTACGAGGACGTCTACAGTTTTCGCGGCGTGATCGAGCCCTGGGCTGCGGCCGAGGCGGCGCGGCGCCGGCCGGCTCCCGAGGCGATCGCCGGGCTGCGCGACGCGGTCGCAGCGATGATGGCCGGGGAGCCTTCGCGCGAATACCGCAGCCATCGCGCTTTCACGGAAGCGGATGACCGCTTCCATCGCATCGTCCTGCAGCTGGCCGGCAACCAGGTCGCGCTGAAGAGCTATGACGACTTACGTTTCCATCTCCACATTTCGCGCCTCTACCTGACGCGCGAGCAGGATGTCGGTCCGACCCATCGCGAGCATCACGCCATCGTCGATGCGCTCGAGGCCGGCGATCCCGAAGCCGCCGCCGATGCGATGCGCCGGCATCTCCAGGGCTCCTATGAACGATTGATCAAATAGCCAACCGGCCGAGGCCGAAAACGGCCCGGCCTTCGACAGAGGGAGGAAAAGACATGCTGAAACGGATCGCCGCCGCCGCGCTGATCGCCGGAGGCTTCGTGGCAGGTGCGGCCCAGGCGCAGACGCTGCGCTTCGGCCACGCCAACACCACGAGCGAGATCGCCGGCGAACTCTTCGCCGAATTCGCCGACCGCGTGAACAAGGGCACCAAGGGCGCGGTCACCATCCGCGTCTTCCCGGCCGAGCAGCTCGGCAAGGAGATCGACCTGTTCAAGCAGGTCAAGGAAGGCGCGCTCGACATCTCGGCGCCGTCCATGGCGGCGGCGTCCGCCTTGGTACCGGCGCTCGAAATCCCGAGCGCGCCCTTCCTGTGGAAGGATTGGACCGAGGCCGAGGCGATCATCCGCTCCGACGCCTTCGACCCGATCTTCGACGAGCTGCGCGACAAGCACAATATCGTGCCGGTCAGCCGCATCTGGTACTGGGGCTGGCGCAACATGACGACGCTCGACCGGGCCGTGAAGAAGCCCGAGGACGTGCAGGGGCTGAAGATCCGTGTGCCGGAAAGCCCGGTCTGGGTCGAGATGATCAAGGCCTTCGGCGGCGCACCGACGCCCGTCCCGTTCGGCGAGGTCTACACCGCCCTGCAGCAGAAGACGGTCGACGGGCAGGAGAACCCGATCCCGACGATCTTCTCGCGCAAGTTCTACGAGGTGCAGGGCTATGTCGCGATGACCAAGCACATGCTCCAGAACAACATGATCGTCATCAACAAGGACAGCCTCGCCAAACTCAAGCCCGAGCATCGCGAGGTGCTGTTCGCGGAAGCCGCCCGCGCCTCGGCGATGAACACCTATCTGCAGCAGAAGCGCGAAGCCTCGATGCTGGAGGACATCCGCAAGTCCGGTCGTTCCAAGATCATCGAGGATGTCGACCGTGACGCCTTCGCGGCCAAGGCCAAGGTGGTGACGACGGCGATGGAAGGCCGCTGGGGCAAGCCCCAGGTCGAGCGGGTGCTGGCGGCGATCGAGGCCCAGCGCAAGCGCTAGTCCGGTGCCCGCCATCGGCGTGGCGGGCTGAGAGACCTGACGGCCAGTCCGCGGCGGTGCGTCGGCACCGTGCCGGAACCCAGGACCGATGTCGCCTCTGAATGGGGCGCATCGGCCATCCCGACCTTTCGACCAGACGCATCGGTTCCGGGTGCGGGGCTTCGGCCTGCTCCGGAATGGCGCAGGAGGTTCCATGAAGGCCTTACAGCAGCACCAGTCGACGGTGCCGGGTCCACAATGATGACCGGCTTCGATTTGATCCGGCGGCTCGACGACTGGTCGAGCCGCCTGGAGAACCTCGCACTCGCGGCCCTGCACGGCATCATCGCCGCGCTGGTCTGCGCGGCCGTGGTGTTCCGCTACGTCCTCAACGATCCGCTGACCTGGTCGGAGGAGCTGATCCTCCTGCTCTTTGGCTGGATGATCTTCCTCGGGGTCGCCAACGCCTTCCATGCCCGCACGCACATCATCATCGACGTCGTCGTGCTGTTCGCGCCGCGCTGGCTCTGCTTCGCCTTCGGCGTGCTCGCCTTGGCTGTCACGGCGGCGGTGCTCGGCGTGCTGACCTGGTATTCCTGGCTCTATCTGCAGCGCGAGATGCCCAACATCACCCCGATGCTCGGCATCTCCGCCGGCTGGGCGATCGCGCCGCTCTTCATCGGCAGCCTGTTGTCGCTGCTGCATCTCCTACGCAACCTGATCGACGAGGGCGTCACCGGCGCGCTCTGGTCCGACATCACCACGCGCGAGTGACCCGCCATGGTGCTTGTCCTCCTCCTCACCTTCGCAGTGCTGCTCGTCGTCGGCACGCCGATCTGGGTCGCCATGGCGGGCTCGGCCCTGCTCGCCATCTTCATGGAAGGCGTGCCGTTGACGGTCGCCGCCCAGCGTATGGTCGCCGGCGTGCAGTCCTTCCCGCTGCTGGCGATCCCGCTGTTCACGCTCGCGGGTTCGCTGATGAACGCGTCCGGCATTTCCGAGCGGCTGTTCAGCTTCACCAAGGCGCTGGTCGGCCATATCCGCGGCGGCCCGGCCCATACGCTCGTCGTCGGCGAGGTCTTCCTTTCCGGCATTTCCGGCTCGTCGGTGGCTGACACCGCCGCTGCGGCGCGGGTCTTCGTGCCGCAGCTCGAGAAGATGGGCTATCCGCGTGCCTTCGGCGCGGCGCTCTCGGCCGTCGCCGGCACGCTCGGGCCGATCATCCCGCCCTCGATCCTGATGGTGGTCTATGCTTGGCAGGCGAACGTCTCGCTCGGCCAGCTCTTCGTTGCCGGCATCATTCCCGGCCTCGTCATGGCCGGCTGTATCATGGGGACGATCGCGATCCAGGCGCTGCGGCGCGACTTCAGGCCGGCCGGCGCCTTCTCGCTCGCCACCTTGTGGAGCGAGTTCCGGCATGCCTCGCTGGCGCTCCTGATGCCGGTCCTGATCATCGTCGGCTTCCGCGCGGGCCTGTTCACCGCGACCGAGATCGCCGGCGTCGCCGCCGCCTATTCGCTGGTCGTCGGCATGTTCATCTATCGCTCGATCAAACTCGCCGATCTTCCGGCGATCCTGGTCGGCACGGCGCGCGAAACAGCGGTGATCATCGCCATCGTCGCGGCCGCCTCGCCGTTCAGCTGGATCCTGGCGATCGAGCAGGCACCGCAGCTCGTCACCGACTTCATGACCTCGATCTCCACCGATCCGCTGGTCGTGCTGCTGATCCTGAACGTCGCCCTGCTGATCGCCGGCATGTTCATGGAGACGATCGCGATCATGATCATCCTGGTGCCGATCCTGCTGCCGCTGCTGACCTCGCTGCAGATCGACCTCGTGCATTTCGGGATCATCCTCCTGGTCAATCTGGTGATCGGCCAGGTCACACCGCCGGTCGGCGTGCTCTGCTTCGTCGCCATGGCGATCACCAGGGAGAAGCTCGGGCCGCTGATCCGCGAGCTCTGGCCTTTCCTGATCGCGCTCATCGTTGCGCTGGCGATCATCACCTATGTCCCGGCCCTGAGCCTCTGGCTCCCAAAGGTCGCCGGCTTCTGAAGAGGACCCTCCATGGCCACCATCACCGAAGTCGAGATCACCGAGTTCTCGTTCACCGCGCGGAATCTCGGGGTCTCCTCCGACAAGCTGCGGGCGATCTACAATATGGGCTACAAGCCCAATTCCTCGCTGGAGCTGACCAAGTTCGCGATCGTCATCCGCAGCGATGACGGGGCGCAGGGCGAATACGTCATGCACTGGGGCGGCAGCCGCTCGACCATGGCGCAGACGCTTTCGCTGGCGCCGAGCCTGCTCGGCCGCGATCCCGATCATCGCGAGCTGATCTGGAACGAGATGAAGCGGGAGCTGCGCCAGCATGACGGCATGGGCATCGGCCCGATCGACATCGCGCTCTGGGATCTCGCCGGCAAGCGCTACGGCGCTTCGGTCTCGGCCCTGCTCGGCGGCTACCGCACACGGCTCAAATCCTATGCCTCGACCTATCACGGCGACCGCAATGGCGGACTCGACTCGCCGCAGGCCTTCGCCGACTTCGCCGAGCGCTGCTACGAGCTCGGCTACCGCGCTTACAAAGTCCATGGCTGGCACGAGGGCGACGCCAAGGAAGAGGCGCGCAACGTGCTCCATGTCGCCAAGGCCGTCGGCGACCGGATGACGCTGATGCTCGACCCCGCCAACGAGCTCAGAACCTTCGCCGACGCGCTCTATGTCGGGCGTGCCTGCGACGAGGCGAACTACTTCTGGTACGAGGACCCGATGCGCGATTGCGGCGTCTCGGCCTTCGCCCACAAGAAGCTGCGCGAGATGCTGAAGACGCCGATCCTTCAGACCGAGTATCTGCGTGGCTTCGAGACCAAGGCCGACTTCCTGATCGCCGGCGGCACCGACATGCTGCGCTCCGACCCGGAATATGATCTCGGCATCACCGGAGCGATGAAGATCGCCCATCTCGCCGAGGCTTTCGGCGTCGATGTCGAGATCCACGCCTGCGGCCCGGCGCATCGCCACTGCATGGCGGCGACGCGCAACACCAATTTCTACGAGATCGCGCTGCTCGGCCCGGACTGTCCGAATGCGGTGCCGCCGGTCTATACCTGCGGCTATTCCGACCAGATCGACGCCGTCGACAAGGACGGCACCGTGCCGGTGCCGACCGGGCCGGGCCTCGGCGTCAGCTATGATTGGGACTACATCCGGGCCCATAAGACGGCGCAGCAGGTCTTCAGGCTCTGATCGCCCCGGGGCTCGACGAGCCGCTTGATCGCGGCGCGCCGAGCCCTCATCTTCGCGCCTCCCGATTCAGGCGGCGTCTGGCGAGCCGGAGAGAACCACGTGACCACCGGCTTTGCAGCAATCCCGGCCTCGGGCAGCTATCGCTTGAACAAGGCCCGGGTGCCGGCCTGTCTGGTCTCGGCCGAAGCCATGGCGAGCGACCGGGCCGGCTTTGCACTGCTCGACATCGCGATCGAGGACGGCGTCGTCGCCTCGCTCCTGCCGGCAGGCATGCCGAGTCTCGATGCCGGGCATGCCGTCGATCTCGACGGCGGCATCGTCCTGCCGCGCCTCGTCGATGTGCACACCCATCTCGACAAGGGCCATATCTGGCCGCGCCGCCCCAACCCTGACGGCAGCTTCATGGGGGCGCTGACCAGCGTCGGCGCCGATCGCGAGGCGAACTGGACGGCGCGGGACGTCAGGGCACGGATGGAGTTCGGCCTGCGCTGCGCCTTCGCGCATGGCACGGCGGCGATCCGCACCCATATCGACTCGCTCGGTCCGCAGATCGGCATCTCCTGGCCGGTGCTGGCCGAGCTTCGGGCGGAATGGGCCGGGCGCATCGCCCTGCAGGGCTCGCCGCTGTTCGGCGTCGAGGCCGTCGCCGACGGCGCCCATATGCAGGCAATCACCCGAGCTGTGAGGGCGCATGGTGACGGGCTGCTCGGCTGCGTCACCTACATGATCCCAGAGCTCGAGGCGGCGCTGGATACGATCTTCCAGACCGCGATCGAGAACGGTTTCGACCTCGATTTCCATGTCGACGAGAGCAATGATCCGGCGGCGCGCTCGCTGGAAGCCATTGCCGACGCGGCGCTGCGCCATCGCTTCACCGGCAAGATCCTCGTCGGTCACTGCTGCTCGCTGGCCCTGCAGCAGCCGGCTGACGAGGCCCGCATCGTCGCCAAGGTCGCCGAGGCCGGCATCGCCGTGGTCTCGCTGCCGATGTGCAACATGTATCTGCAGGACCGGCAGGCCGGCCGCACGCCGCGCTGGCGCGGCGTCACCGCGCTGCACGAGCTGAAGGCTGCCGGCGTGCCGGTGATGATCGCTTCCGACAACACCCGCGATCCCTTCTACGCCTATGGCGATCTCGACCTCGTCGAGGTGCTGCGCGAGGGAACGCGCATCCTGCAGCTGGACCATTCGGGCAATGACTGGGTACAGAGCATCGCGACGACGCCGGCCGCACTGATGGGCCTGCCAGGACAGGGCCGGCTCAGTGTTGGCGGCCCCGCCGACATGATCCTGACCCGGGCACGGGACTGGACCGAATTCTTCGCCCGGCCGCAGGCCGAGCGCACCGTCTTGATCTCAGGCAAGGCGATCGACCGCACGCTGCCCGATTATCGCGAACTCGACCATCTGATGAGCACCGACGCATGAGCACGAAATACGACATCGCCGCCCTCAAGGCCCGCCTCGGCAACATCAGGAGCGAGGACAATCCCGCGCTGGTGAAGCAGAAGAGCCGGGACTTCTTCTGGTACTCGCCGACGCTGAAGCGCCAGCTCGACCAGGTCACGGCCGATATCATCGTTTCGCCGACCAGCGAGGCGGAGGTGCTGGAGGTGCTCGCCACCGCCCATGCGCTCGGCATCCCCGTGACGCCGCGCGGCACCGGTACCGGCAATTACGGCCAGGCCATGCCGCTATCGGGCGGGGTGGTGCTCGATCTCTCCGGCTTCAACAAGGTCAAGGCGATCGAGGCGGGGCGCTATGTCGCCGAGCCCGGCGCGATCCTCTCGAAGATCGACGAGGAGACTCGGGCGCATTCGCGCCAGGAGATCCGCCTGCACCCCTCGACCTACCACACCGCTTCGGTCGGCGGCTTCATCGCTGGCGGCTCCGGCGGCGTCGGCTCGATCAAATGGGGCGGCCTGCGCGATTGGGGCAACATCATCCGCCTCAAGGTCGCGACCATGGAGGCGACTCCGCGCATCCTCGAGCTTCAGGGCGAGGACCTGCACAAGGTCTCGCACGCCTATGGCACCAACGGCATCATCACCGAGGTCGAGATGCCGCTCGGCCCGGCCTATAACTGGGTCGACGTGATCATCGGCTTCGACAGCCTGCGCGGTGCGACCGAATTCGCCAATTCGCTCGGCGAGCAGGACGGGCTGGCGTTGAAGGAACTCGCCGTCGTCGCGGCGCCGGCGCCGCACGACTATTTCCTGCGCCATCGCAAATTCCTGCCGCGCGACAGCCATTGCGTCATCGCCATGATCGCGGATTTCGCGGTGGAATCGACGCTGGCCTATGCCCGCCGCTTCCGGGGCGCGGAATTGCTGATGCGCTCGGACAAGCTGACGCTGGAAGAGGCGAAAGGCCTACCGGCTTCCTTCGAGCTCGCCTGGAATCACACCACCTTGCGGGCGCTCAGGGTCGATCCGTCGATCACCTATCTGCAGGTGCTCTACCCGTTCCCCAACCAGGTCGAGCTGGTCGAGAAGATCCATCAGCGTTTCGGCGACGAGCTGACCTGCCATCTCGAATTCGTCCGCTTCGACGGCAAGATCACCTGCTTCGGCCTGCCGCTGGTGCGCTTTACCACGGAGGAGCGGCTTGAAGAGATCATGGCGATCCATGAGGAGATGGGCGCGCCGATCTTCAACCCGCATCGCTACACGCTGGAAGAGGGCGGCATGAAGCAGACCGACGAGGTCCAGCTCGCCTTCAAGCGCGAGGCCGATCCGCAGGGCCTGCTCAATCCCGGCAAGATGGTCGCCTGGGAGGACCCGGAATACGACTATCGCGCCGGAAAGACCTTCCTGTTCCGCAGCCTGGGTGAAGCGGCCGGCGGCTGAGCATGCGCGTCCTCGTCGTCTACGCGCATCCCAATCCCGAGAGCTTCGGCGCGGCGCTGCACGCCGCGACCGTGGCTGGGCTGCGCCGGCACGGCCATGAGGTCGATGATTGCGACCTCTATGCCGAGGGCTTCGAACCGGTGCTGAGCCGACAGGAGCGGCTCGACTATCTCGACCTTGCGAAGAATGGCTGTTCGGTAGCCGGCTATGTCGAGCGGCTGCGCGCCGCGGAAGCGCTGGTCCTGTGCTTTCCGGTCTGGAATTTCGGTTATCCTGCCATGCTGAAAGGCTATTTCGACCGGGTCTTCCTGCCCGGCGTGTCGTTCAAGCTGGTCGAGGGGCAGGCACAGCCGAGCCTCTGGAATATTCGCCGGCTTGCTGCGGTGACGACCTATGGCGCCACGCGCTGGCGGGCCATGCTGATGGGCGACCCGCCGCGCAAGCTGGTCGGCCGGTCGTTGCGGGCAGTCTGCCACCCAACCGCCCGCCTCAGCTATCAGGCCCATTACGACATGAACCGCTCGACGCCGGAGAGCCGGACGGCATTTCTGCGCAGGATCGAGGCGATGACCGCACAATTCTAGGTGATTGTCGTACCATTGTCATTTGCTTGTCATGTTGGCGGGCGATTCCAGAGCCGGCGAAAAGTATGGGCAATCTTTTCGAGGGGCCGGCTCATGACCAAGACGATCGAGAAAAGCGTCGGCCGCGCCTTGCTGCTCGCCGCGAGATTGCATCGCGGCCGGATGGGCGAGCGGCTGAATGCGCTGGGGCTCTTCCCGGGCCAGGAGCAGGCCCTGAAGGCGCTGCAGGCCGCGCCGATGACCATGGGTGAGCTCGCTACCTTGCTGCGGGTCAAGCCGCCGACGGTTTCCAAGACGATCGGTCGGCTTTCGCTGCAGGGCCTGGTCAGCCGCGAGGGCGGCGGCAAGGATGGCAGGCTGGTTCAGGTCGCGCTGACCGAACATGGCCAGAAGACCGCCACGGCGCTCGACGCGGTCTGGACCCAGGTCGAGGAGGAGCTGCTCGAGAAGCTCGACTCCAAGGAACGCAAGCAATTGCGCAAGCTGCTGCGCAAGGTCGCCAAGGGACTTTCGCAGGCCGGCGCCGAGCTCGACGATCCCGAAGACGAGGTTGAGGACGCAGCCTGAGCCAGGCTGGCGCCTTCCCGGCATGGCGTGCATGCGTCACCGGACTGGTCTCGGCCTTTAAATCGGTTCATTGATCTCAGGCCATTCCGCAGAAGCATGCCGAGACCCGTCGCTTGTCGGCCGCCCCCGCTCCGCCCCCGGATACGCGCCGGACGCGCCTGACCGCCATCTTGCTGATGTGCGCGGCGGTGCTGTGCTTTGCGCTGCTCGATGCCTCGGCGAAATGGCTCGGCGGCTCGATGCATGCGATGCAGGTCGTCGCGGCCCGCTATCTGATCAGCGTGGCGCTGGTCTCGACCCTGCTCAATCCATGGTCGCGGCCAGGCATCCTGCGGACGCGCCGCCCCTGGCTGCAGGGCTTCCGTTCGCTCCTGCTCCTGACCTCGACGGGGCTGAACTTCATCGCGCTGAAATATCTGCAACTGGCCGAGAGCGTCTCGATCATGTTCGCGACGCCCTTTCTCGTCGCGCTTCTGGCCGGGCCGATCCTCGGCGAATGGGCCGGCCCGCGCCGGCTGGCGGCGATCGGCGTCGGCTTCATCGGCGTGCTGATCATCTTGCGCCCCGGCTTCGGCGGGCTGCCCCCGGCGGCGCTGCTCACCGTCTGCGGCTGCTTCTGCTACGCTTTCTACAGCATCTCGACGCGGATGCTCGCCGCCAGCGACGCCCCGGAGACGACGATGTTCTATTCCGGCATCGTCGGGGCGGTGGTGATGCTGCCGCTGGTGCCGCTGTTCTGGTCCTGGCCGGCCGACGGGGCGAGCTGGCTCTTGATGCTGAGCGTCGGGCTTTTCGGGGCGCTCGGCCACTGGCTGCTGATCCTGGCGCATCAGCGCGCGCCGGCGAGCATGCTCTCGCCGTTCAACTACTCGCAGATCGTCTGGATGGTGGCGCTCGGCTGGTTCGTCTTCGGCCAGATTCCTGACGGCTACACCTTCATCGGTGCGAGCATCGTCATCGGCTCCGGGCTCTACCTGCTCTATCGCGAGCGGGTCCGGGCCGTGCCCGAAGGCTCGGCCCGGCTGGATTGAGGCCGCGCGCCGCTCAGCCCTTGTCGGTGAGCGAGAGGCGGCTCTGCGACGCCACGAAATCCGACAGCATCGGCACGAAATCGTCGCCCTTCCCGGCCGCGACGGCCTGGGCATAGACGTTCTTGACGGCATTGCCGACCGGGTTGGGAATGCCGGCATCGTTGGCGACCGCTTCGAGATAGCGAACATCCTTCAGCGCGTTCGACAAGGTGAACTTGTGGGCGTCGCGATCGCGTTGCAGCACGTACTGCATGAAGGTCTGGTAGAAACCGCAATCCATCCGGCCGCCCGAGATCACGCTGTCGAAGGTCTGCGGCGTGATGCCGATCTTCTGCGCCAGCGTCAGCGCTTCCGAATAGATCGCACCATAGCCCATCGACAGGAAGTTATTGAGAAGCTTCATCTTGTGGCCGTCCCCGACCGGGCCGAGATGAACCACCTTCTGTGCCCATGCGTCACAGACCGGCTTGATCCGGGCGAAAACCTCTCTGTCGGCGCCAATCATGGTCGAGAGTTGGCCAAGAGCCGCTTGCGCGGGGGTCCCGCCGAGCGGTGCATCGCAAAGGTGGAGACCGATGGCCGCGAGCTGGGCCGCCAATCTGACCGTCGAGCCGGGATCGGAGGTCGAGCAATCGACGATGATCGTGCCGGGCTTCGCGCCGGCTGCGATGCCGTCCGGTCCATTGACCACGGCCTCAACCTGCGGCGTGCCGGTGACGCAGAGAAAGATGATCGAGGCCTTCTCGGCGAGCTCCCGCGGCGTCCGGGCCTCCTGGGCGCCGGCTGCCTTGAGCTCTTCGACGGGCTTACGGTTCCTGTGCCCCATGACGGTCAAGGGAAAACCTTTGGCGAGGATGCAGGAGGCCATGCCCTGGCCCATGAAGCCGACGCCGATGAAGCCGATCGCTTCTTTATGAGCGGTCATCTTTAGTTCCTCTGGATTATATGAGATGGACGGTGAGCATGCGGAACGATTTGACCAAGAACTGGTTGAAGGCCGTGGGTAACCCGCTTCAGGAGAAGCGCTTTATGGCTGGCGACGGAAACCTGCGGGACCCCTCCTCCGTCGGAAAGGGCGCTGCAATCCCTCGGGAACGCTTGGGCGGGCGAGGGCGTGTTACCTTGCAGATCATCGCCGATCACCTCGACGTCTCGACGGCGACAGTCTCGCTCGCGCTGCGCGGCAGTCCGCTCGTCGCCGACGCGACCAAGCATCGCGTGCAGAAGATCGCCCGCGAGATGGGGTACAGCTACAACCGCAGCGCCGCCTCGCTGCGGACCGACCGGACCAATATTCTCGGCGTCGGCTTCCACGACATCACCAACCCCTATTTCGCCGAGCTCCTGGCGGCGATCGAGGAAACGGCTGCCGCCCATGGCCGCTCGATCCTTCTCGGAACCTATGCGGAGAACCTGGAACGTCAGGACCGCGTGCTCAACACGCTGAAGGAATACCGGCCCGACGGGATGATCATCTGCCCGGCCGGCGGCAGCACGGCGGAGACGCTGGCCCATCTTATGGCGGCGCAGGTGCCGCTCGTCCAGCTTTCGCGCGAGATCGAGGGCGTCGATCTCGACTTCGTCGGTTCCGACGACCGGCACGGCACCATGCTGGCGATGGAGCATCTTCTGGAGCTCGGCCATCGCCGCATTGCCTTCCTCGGCGAGAGCAAGCTGATTTCGACCGGCTGCAATCGCTATCGTGGCTATCGGGACATGCTCGCCAAACACGGTCTGCCGCTCGACCCGGCACTGGTCTATTCCGCCTGGGGGACGCGCGAGAACGGGCTGAAAGGCGTCCAGAAGGTGCTTTCGGTGGAGGACCCGCCGACGGCTGCGGTCTGCTTCAACGACCTCACCGCCTTCGGGGCGATGCTCGGCCTGCGCCATTGCGGGCTCGAGGCCGGCGAAGACTTCTCGCTGGTCGGCTGCGACGACGTCCAGGAAGCGGCGCAATGGTATCCGGCGCTGACGACGATCAAGAATTTTCAGGACGATATGGGGCGCCAATCGGCCGAGATGCTGCTGCGCCGCATCGCCGAGCCGGCCGCGCCGGCGCGCAGGGTCGTGCTGAAGCCGGATCTCGTGGTGCGCGGAACCACGGCGCCGCCCCGCAAGAAATAGGGTAGGGCACCCCGGCCTCGCGCCGGCGAGCGGTTGCCCCGCCTGCGGACGAGCCCGTCCGCAGGCGGCGTCATCCAGTCCGGGTTCAGGCATCGTTGGCCGCTTTGGGGTTCAGCGCGCGATAGGCGCGGACGACCTGCGAGTCGTCGCGTCCGCCATGGCCGAGGCCCGAAGCTGCAAGGAACATCTGATGTGCCGTGGCCGCCAGCGGCAGCGCGGCCTTCGCGGCCCGGCCGGCATCGAGCACGATGCCGAGATCCTTGACGAAGATGTCGACCGCGCTGGCGACCGGCGGCTCGTCGTCGAGCATGCGCGGGCCGCGATCCCTGAGCATCCAGGAGGAGGCGGCCGAGCCGCCCATGATCTCGAACAGCAGCTTGCCGTCGATCCCGGCCTTCTGGGCCAGCGAGAGGGCTTCGGCGGCAACGGCGATATGGACGCCGCAGAGCAGCTGGTTGACGGTCTTCACGGTCGCGCCCTGGCCGGGCCTCAGGCCGACATGGAAGATCTTGTCGCCCATCGCGTCGAGCATCGGCTTGCCGGCGTCGAAACTCTCCTGCGAGGCGCCGGCCATGATCGTCAGCGTGCCGTTGCGGGCGCCGTTGACACCGCCGGAGACCGGCGCGTCGACGAAGCGGCGGCCGCTCTTCTCGACTTCGGCGGCGATCGCCTCGACCTCGCCGGGCGGGCAGGTCGCCATCAGGATGACGGTCGCCGCGGGCGCGAGGGCGGCGAGCGCCCCGGCCTCGAACAGTACGGAGCGGGCCTGAGCGGCATTGACGACCATCAGGATGAGCGCTTGGGCGCCCTCGGCTGCAGCCCTCGCGCTGTCGGCGGCGTGCCCCCCGGCCGCGACGAGGGCGGCGCGGGCTTCCTGCCGCATATCGAAACCGGTGACGCGGAACTGGCGCTTGGCGAGGTTCTCGGCCATCGGCGCACCCATGGCGCCGAGACCGACGAAGGCGATCGAACTCACAAAACCAACCTTTTTGCTGACAATGGGCCCGTCCCTGGACGGGCCCGGCAGGGGCTCATTCCTTCACCGCGCCGGTGAGCGAGGCGACGTAATAGTCGACGAAGAAGGAATAGAGCAGGGCGACCGGGATCGAGCCGAGCAGGGCGCCGGCCATCAGCGAACCCCAATGGTAGACGTCGCCCTCGACGAGCTGGGTCAGCACGGCGACGGGCACGGTCTTCTTCTCGGCCGACTGGATGAAGGCCAGCGCGTAGATGAACTCGTTCCAGGACAGGGTGAAGGCGAAGATACCGGCCGAGATCAGCCCGGGCAGCGCCAGCGGCAAGGTGATCTTCCAGAGCGTCTGCAAACGGGTCGCGCCGTCGATCATGGCGCATTCCTCGAGCTCAAAGGGGATCGACTTGAAATAGCCGATCAGCAGCCAGGTGCAGAACGGGATCAGAAAGGTCGGGTAGGTCAGGATCAGCGCCCATTGCGAGTCGAACAGACCGAGCTGGAAGATCAGCGTCGCCATGGGGATGAACAGGATTGAGGGCGGCACGAGATAGGCGAGATAGATCCCGAGCCCGACATATTGCGAGCCCTTGAACTTCAGGCGCTGGATCGCATAGGCGGCGAGCACGCTGGAGAACAGGGAGAGAGCCGTCGCGACCGTGGCGACGGTCATCGTCGTCAGCAGCCATTGCGGATAATCGGTCTGGAAGAGCAGCTTGTTGATGTTCTCCAGCGTCGGCGACTTCACCCAGAACGGGTTGTTGTTCTTGTAGTCGTAGAGTTCCGAGTTCGGTTTGATCGCAGTGATCGCCATCCAGTAGAACGGGAACAGCAGTATGATCACGAAAAGCGAAAGCGGCAGATAGAGGGTGATGAAGCGGCGCGGCCCCGACGACCAGTCGATGACGCCGGCCTGCTCCTTCTCGACCAGATGCGGGCGCTCCGCTGCAGCGTGATCAGTCATTGTCTTCTCCCTGCTGCCATTTGCGGCGGGCGAGCGCGAAGTAGCTGAACAGCGTCGCCATCACGAGGAAGGGGATCATCGCCACGGCGATCGCCGCGCCCTCGCCGAGCTGGCCGCCGGGGATGCCGCGCTGGAAGGCGAGCGTCGCCATCAGATGGGTGGAGTTGATCGGCCCGCCGCGCGTGATGGCGTAGACGAGCTGGAAATCGGTGAAGGTGAACAGCACCGAGAAGGTCAGCACCACCGCCAGGATCGGCATCAGCATCGGCAGCGTCACATGCCGGAAGCGCTGCCAGGCATTGGCGCCGTCGAGCATCGCCGCCTCGTAGAGCGCCGGCGAGATGGTTTGCAGGCCGGCGAGCAGCGAGATCGCGACGAAGGGGATGCCGCGCCAGATGTTGGCGGCGATCAGGGAGAAGCGTGCCGGCCAGGGGGCGCCGAGGAAGTCGATATAGGTTTCGCGCCAGCCGAGCACATCGACGAGGATATAGGAGATGATCGAGAACTGCGGATCGTAGATCCACCAGAAGGCGATCGCCGAGAGCACGGTCGGGACGATCCAGGGCACCAGGATCAGCGCGCGCAGCAGCGATTTGAACGGCAGGTGGTTGTTGAGCAGCAGCGCCAGCCAGAGGCCGAGCCCGAACTTCCCGATGGTCGCGACGCCCGTATAGAGCAGCGTGTTCCAGACCGATGTGATGAAGACCGGATCGTGCCAGAGCGACTGGAAGTTCTCGAAGCCGATGAAATAGCCGGCGCGGCCGATGCGGGTGTCGGTGAAGGCGAGCCAGACGCCGAGGCCGAGCGGATAGCTCAGAAAGACCAGCAGCAGGCCCAGTGCCGGCAGCAGGCAGATGAAAACCAGAAATGGCTTGTAGTCGAACAGGCGCGTCAACCAGCCCTGGGAGAACTGGTGGCCGGCCCGAGCCTCGGCCGCGATCGTCATGGCGCGATTTCCCGTGATGAAGCCGCGCCGCCGCGGTGGCGGCGGCGCGGTCGTGACGGATCAGGTGCGGTAGTAGCGCTTGGCGCGGCGCTCGGCTTCCGCAGCGGCCTGTTCGGGCGTCGCCTGGCCGGCGCAGACCGAGGCGACCATCTGCACCATGACGTATTCGGCGTTGACGGTGCCGGCAGCCTCGGTGATCGCGCCCTTGTAGCCGCTCCACAGAGCGCGCTCCCAGGTGTCGCGATAGACCAGGATCTTCGGGTCGCTCTCCCAGACCTTGCTCGAGGCGTAGGCCTTGAGCGGCTGGGTCCAGTAACCGTAGCAGCCGGTCAGCCACTTATCGTACTGCTCCTTCTCCATCATGAAGCGGAGGTACTCTTTCGCGGCGTTCGGGAATTTGGTGTGCTTGAACACCATGGCGTTGATGACCAGCGCCGTCTCGGTCGGACGGCCGACGCCGGCGCCGATCGGCATCGGCGCATGATTGAGGTCCTTGCCGACGGCGGCGATCTTCTCGTCCTTGGAGTTCTTGATCGAGAAGTAGAGCGAGACGCCGTTCTGAGTCAGGCCGACTTCACCGGCCGTCAGCGCCTTGTTGTTGCTGATGTCGAGCCAGGAAAGCGTACCCGGAATGAAGGTCTCGTAGAGCGCCTTGGCGTATTTCAGCCCCTCGATCGTCTCCTTGCTGTTGATCGCGACCTTGTTGTTCTCGTCGACCATGTAGCCGCCATGCGACCAGATCAGCCAGTTGCAGAAGGCATTGCCGTCGCCGACGGCATTGCCGAGGGCAAAGCCCGCCGGGTGGCCATTGGCCTTGAGCTTGCGGCAGAGGTCGAGGAAACCGGCATGGTCGGTCGGGAACTTGTCGAAGCCCGCTTCCTTGACCCAGGATTCGCGATAGACCGCCGGGCCGCCCGAGCCGCCCATCGGGATCGAGATCCAGGTGTTGGTCTTGTCCTTCTTGCCGTATTTCTCGGCGATCGGGTACCAGCCGCCGTATTTCTTGCCGAGGTCCTCGGCGATGCCAGTCAGGTCGACCAGCTTGTCGGCGAAGATATGAGGGTCGTCGGCCCAGCCGACGACGACGTCCGGTCCGGCACCGGTGTTCGCGGTCACCGCCGTCTGCGGGCGCAGGTCTTCCCAGCTCGCATAGTCGACGCGGACCTGGACGCCGGTCGCCTTGGTGAAGGCGGCGGTGTTCTCGTCGAAGATCGCCTGGTCGGGATCGACAAACTTGGTCGGACGTAGGACGCGCAGGGTCGCGCCCTTCTCAATATTTGCGGTCTGGGCGATCGAGGGTGCGGCAAGCGTTGCGCCGGCGGCGAGTCCGGCGCCGCCGATCAATACGTCACGTCTGGAAATCGTCATGGGTCAGCTCCTCCGTTGGACCGCGAGGCCCTACATGGGAGCCTCGTCAGGGTTTGTAGTCGGCGGATGCGCGACGCCGCCCCGGGGGCGGCGCCCCCATTGGGCGGAGCAGCGGATGGTCAGATGCGCTTGCCGGTCGCGGCGTCGAAGAGATGCGTGACCGAGGTGTCGGGCCGGATGTGGATGTTCTCGCCCGGCTTGGCGGTGATGCGCTCGCGGAAGATGCAGGTCAGATCCTGGCCACCGCAGCGGACGACCACCTGCGTCTCGGAGCCCATCGGTTCGATCACCACGACTTCGGCCGGCAGGCCGGCCGGGTCGAGCAGGATGTGCTCGGGGCGGATGCCCATCACGGCGGCGCGCCCATTCGAATCGGCCGGATGCTGGCCGACCGGCCAGATCACGCCGCCCTCGGTCTCGAAGCCGTTGGCGCGGATCGTGCCCTTCAGCAGATTCATCGAGGGCGAGCCGATGAAGGCGGCGACGAAGAGGTTGGCCGGGTTGTCGTAGAGGTCGAGCGGCGCACCCATCTGCTCGACGATGCCGTCATGCATCACGACGATCTTGTCGGCCATGGTCATGGCCTCGATCTGGTCGTGGGTGACGTAGACCGTCGTGGTCTTGAGGCGCTGGTGCAGCTCCTTGATCTCGGTGCGCATCTGGACGCGCAGCTTGGCGTCGAGATTGGAGAGCGGCTCGTCGAACAGGAAGACCTGCGGGTCGCGCACGATGGCGCGGCCCATGGCGACGCGCTGGCGCTGGCCGCCCGAGAGCTGGCGCGGATAGCGGTCGAGCAGCTTGTCGAGGCCGAGAATGCCGGCGGCCTTGTTGACGCGCTCGTCGATCTCGGCCTGTGGCGCCTTCCGCAGCTTCATCGAGAAGGCCATGTTGTCGGCCACCGTCATGTGCGGATAGAGCGCATAGTTCTGGAAGACCATGGCGATGTCGCGCTCTTTCGGCGGCACGTCGTTGACGACGCGCGGGCCGATGCGGATCTCGCCGCCGGTAATGTTCTCCAGCCCGGCGATCATGCGCAAAAGGGTCGACTTGCCGCAGCCGGAGGGACCGACCAGAATGACGAACTCGCCGTCGTCGATGTCGATGTCGACACCATGGATGACCTGCGTCGAGCCATAGGCCTTGCGCACATCGGCGATCTGGACTGAGGCCATCTTGGCGTCTCCCGGTCTTCGTTTCCTACGGGGACGAGTGATCGCACCCCGGCGGCATGGCCGCAATCCCATTGGTCTCGGCTTCTCTGGGCCGATGGCCATGGCGCGCCGCAATGCAGGCAAATCCTCGCCTGTTGCGTAGCTCCCGTTCCCGGATAAAGTCATACGATACGAACGGGCGTGTCAAGCGCTCGGCCAGAAGAGCGCCGACGTCGCCGGAAGGCGGCGTGGCGCGGAGGAAAACCGAAGCGGATGCGGATGCGCGACATTTCGCGGGCGAGGATGCTGAGCCCCGACCGGCTGTTCGGACAGGTCGCCCACAAGCTGGCGGTCTCGATCATCAGCGGCGCCTCGCGGGCTGGCGATCTGCTGCCGAACGAGGACGGCATCCGCGGCGAGATCTCCGTGTCGCGTACGGCCTATCGCGAGGCCGTGAAGTTCCTGACCGGCAAGGGGATGGTCGAGGCGAGGCCGAAAAGCGGCACCCGCGTCGCGCCTCGCGAATCCTGGAACCTGCTCGATCCCGATGTCCTGGCCTGGCATTTCGAGGCCGATCCGAACGAGAAATTCATTCGCGATCTCTTTGAGTTGCGACTTTTCGTCGAGCCGAGCGCAGCGCGGCTGGCGGCACAACGGCGCAGCGAGGAAGACCTCGCCCGGATCGAGGCTGCCTATCGCGGGATGACGGTGAATCCTCCCTATGCCGAGCCGACCGTGCAGGCCGACCTCGCTTTCCACGAGGCGATCTTCGAGGCGACGCGCAACCCGCCGCTGCAATGCCTCGCACCGGCCGTCTGCGCCACGATCCAGTGGTCGCTGTTCCTGAAGGCGCCGGACGATCGCTTCTTCTTCACGGCGTCACTGGTGGATCACGAGCGGGTGCTGGATGCGATCAGCCAGCGCGACGGCGATCTCGCCGCGGCCCGGATGAGCGGGCTGGTGATCGACAGCCTGAACAGCACCCTGCGATTGCTGGCCGGCCGCTCGTCGGAAAAAGGCGAGCCAGGCCGTGAATAAGTCATACTATAAATGCCGGGATTGGCGGTTCGGCAGGGAAGCAGCGCCTCGGGCCGTCTCTGCTCTGCGGGCGACCCGGCGATGCATCCGCCACGGTGGGCGGATCGAGCTGAAGCCTCTACGCTTCATTTAATCGTTTTAATATTTTGAAATCAACCCGGATACGCGTATCCGTTCACGTCCACGAGAGCACAGGCCCCATGACCGCGCAGAACAAGATCGAGATCATCATGACCGGGCCGCTGATGGCCTATGCCGCCGACCAGCTCATGGCACGCTTCATCGTGCACGAGCTCTGGAAGGCCGAGGACAAGGCCGCCGCGCTCGCCGAGCTCAGGGACCGGGTGCGCGGCGTCGCCGGCGGTGGCGCGCATATCAAGATCGACGGCGCCCTGTTCGATGCGCTGCCCAAGCTCGAGATCGTCTCGAATTTCGGCGTCGGCTACGACAATGTCGACGCTGCCGAGGCCGGAAGGCGCGGCCTCGTCGTCACCAACACGCCGGACGTGCTGACCGACGAGGTCGCCGACCTCGCGCTCGGGCTCCTGCTTTCGACCGTCCGGCAATTGCCGCAGGTCGACCGCTATCTGCGCGAGGGCAAGTGGCTCGCCGGCCCCTATCCGCTGACCACCTCGCTGCGCAAGCGCAAGATCGGCATCGTCGGGCTCGGGCGGATCGGCAAGGCGGTGGCGCATCGCCTCGAGGCCTTCGGGGTCGAGATCGCCTATCATGGCCGCTCGCGCCAGGCCGATGTCGCCTATCGCTATTACCCCTCGCTGGTCGAGATGGCCCAGGATGTCGACACGCTCGTCTCGGTCGCCCCGGGGGGTGACTCGACCTATCACATCATCAATGCCGAGGTGCTGAAGGCGCTGGGGCCGAACGGCATCGTCGTCAATGTCGGCCGAGGCACGGTGATCGACGAGCAGGCGCTGGTCAAGGCGCTGCAGGACAAGACCATCCTCTCCGCCGGCCTCGACGTGTTCGAGGACGAGCCGCGCGTGCCGGCCGAACTGATCGCGCTCGACCATGTCGTGCTGCTGCCGCATGTCGGCTCGGCCTCGGTGCACACCCGCGAGCAGATGGGCCAGCTCCTGGTCGACAATCTGAATTCGTGGTTCGACGGCAAGGGGCCGCTGACCCCGGTCGTCGAGACGCCATGGAAGAAGGCCTGATCTCCACCCGCAAAGCGAAGGGGCTCGCGGCGCTCGCCGCCGGGCTCCTTCTGCTCGCCGGCCCGGTTTTCGCACAGGGGCAACCCGCGGGCAGGCCGGCAACCGCGCCGCGCGCGCTGGCCGGAGCCTGGGAGATCGAGAAGATCGGCGCGCCGCGCAGCTGCACCGTCACTTTCGGCACGGAGCCTGCGGCGAAAGGCTGGCAATTGCGCTTTCCGGCGACCTGCCGGCGGGCGCTACCGATCCTGAACGAGGCCGCCGGCTGGGATCTGGGCTCGGCCGGCGCCCCGCGCCTGATCGACGGTGCGGGCAAGGTGCTGATCGCCTTCGACGAGAGGTCCGGTGCGGCTGGGCGGCGCGGCAAGGGGAGCGACGGCGCGCAATACGGGCTCGACCCCAAGGGCCATGCTCGCGTCGCGGCGCGCCCGACGCCGAGCGCCGCCGAACTGGCGGCGACCGCCGCGAGCCGGCGCACGCCGGTCGATCCGGCACAGGCGCCGGCGACGGAGAGCGTGCCGGGCCGCTATGCGGCGATGCGCCAGCCGGGCCGGGAGGTCTGCAAGCTTTCCCTGACAGCGGCGCCATCCGAAACCGCGGACGCGAGCGTCGCGAGCTTCGAAGGCGCTTGCACTGACACCGGCCTGACGATCTTCTCGCCCGTGGCCTGGCGCTATGTCGCCGGCCGGCTCGAGCTGATCGCCCGCAAGGGCCACAAGGTCGAGCTCGTCTTCGAGGACGGGCAATGGCGAAAGGACCCGGCGGTCGGCGCACCGCTGATGCTGAAGAAGCTGCCTTAGGACAGGTTAGCTTTCTGCCTAAATGCCTCTCTCGTCATGGTCGGGCTTGGCCCGACCATCCACGTCTTTGCTGATCGAGTGCGGTGTTCAAGACGTGGATGCTCGGCACAAGGCCGAGCATGACGGTGGAGGCATTCGACCTTCGGTCCTTACGCGACGAACTTGCCGCCGAGCTCATCCTCGATATGGACGCGGATGATTTCCTCGAAGTTCGCCTCGGCCTTGAAGCCGAGCGCCGTCGCGCGCTGGGCGTTGAAGTTCCGCGGCCAGCCGGCGACGATCTTGTCGATCACCGGATCGATCTCGCGGCGGATGCGCTTGACGACGTTCTCGCCGGCGACCTTGCGCAGGGTCTCGATCTGCTCGGCGACCGTGCAGGAATAGCCCGGCATGGTCAGGGCGCGGCGCGGGCCGATCGCGGCGGTGTCCATGGTCGCGGCATGGACGAGGAAGCCGACGGCCGAGCGCGGCGAGGCATGCCAGTGGCGGACCTGGTCGGAGACGGGCAGCACCGCTTCCTGGCCGTTCAGCGGCTCGCGGATGATGTTGGAGAAGAAGCCGGAGGCGGCCTTGTTCGGCGTACCCGGGCGGACGCAGATGGTCGGCAGGCGGATGCCGACGCCGTCGAAGAAGCCGCGGCGGCTATAGTCGCAGAGCAGGAGTTCGCCGATCGCCTTCTGGGTGC
The DNA here is from genome assembly GCF_053618995.1 of Allobosea sp. NPDC055594. Taxonomy (NCBI): domain Bacteria; kingdom Pseudomonadati; phylum Pseudomonadota; class Alphaproteobacteria; order Hyphomicrobiales; family Alloboseaceae; genus Allobosea; species Allobosea sp. NPDC055594. Next base: position 359,712 of record NZ_JBSHIO010000003.1, on the reverse strand, counting down.
CGTAGCTGGTCAGCGGCGTGGTGAAGAACTCGTCCTCGATCTTATCGTGGAAGGGCGCGCCGAAGACGGCGACCGAGGAGGTGAAGACCACGCGCGGCTTGTAGCCGTCGCCGGCGTGGCGGATCGCCTCGAAGAGATAGCGCGTGCCGTCGAGATTGATGCGGTAGCCCTTGTCGAAATCGGCCTCGGCCTCGCCGGAGACGACGGCGGCGAGATGGACGATCAGCTCGGGGCGCGAGGCGATCAGCTTCTCGGCCTCGCCGGGCTGCGACAGGTCGGAGGTCAGCGTCTCGAAGGCGAAGGGGGCGTTGGCCGGCGGGCTGGCCGGGAAGATGTCCTGGGCCGTGACCTTGTCGACCGTCTTGCCGCCGAGTTCCTTGTCGCGCGCCAGGCGCTCGATGAACTTGCGGCCGACCATGCCGGCGCCGCCGAGAACGAGAATATGCATGGGTGTTTCCTCGATGTCCTGATTGTCAGTTCGGAAGACGGCCGCCGAGGTCATCCTCGATGTGGATGCGGATGATCTCGTCGAAATCCTTCTCGGCCTTGAAACCGAGCGCAGTCGCGCGGGCGGCGTCGAAGCGGGTCGGCCAGCCCTTGACGATCTCGGCCGATGCCTTGTCGGGCGCCCGCCGGATCAGCTTCACCGCCTTGTCGCCGGCGATCCGACGCAGCGCCTCGATCTGCTCGCCGACGGTGACGCAGACGCCGGGCATGCTGAGATTGATGCGCGGGCCGAGCTGTTCGCGGCCGAGGCCGGCGGCATGGATCAGGAAGCCGACGGCCGAGCGAGGGCTGGCATGGCTGAAGAGCACGCTGTCCTCGACCGGCAGCAGCGCCTCCAGTCCCTGCAGCGGCTCGCGGATGATGCCGGAGAAGAAGCCGCCTGCCGAGGCATTGGGCTTGCCCGGACGGATCACGATCGAGGGGAAGCGGACGCCGACGCCCTCAATGAGCCCGCGGCGCGAATAGTCGGCGAGCAGGAGTTCGCCGATCGCCTTCTGGGTGCCGTAGCTGGTCAGCGGCGTGACGTGGAACTCGTCCGAGATCGAAGCCGGGAAGGGGGCGCCGAAAATCCCGCTCGACGAGGAGAAGACCAGCTTGGGGACGTAAGGGCCGTTGCGGAGGCCCTCCTGCCGGATCGCTTCCAGCAGGTTGCGCATGCCGTCGAGATTGATCCGGTAGCCCTTGTCAAAATCGCGCTCAGCCTCGCCCGAGATGATCGCGGCGAGGTGGAAGATGATGTCGGGCCGCAGCGCGGCGAGGGCTGCGGCGACCGCGGGCTCGGCGGCATCCTCGGTGCGCGTCTCGATCTCTCCGGAAAAGCCGGTAGGCCTTGGTGGAGCGACGACATCGGTCAGGGTCAGGCGTGAGATCGGCCGGTCGTTGCAGGTGCCCTCGCGCGCCAGGCGTGCGGCAAGGCGCTGGCCGATCATGCCGCCGGCGCCGGTGATCAGGACATGCATGGCGTCTCTCCCGTCGCTGCAGCATGGCCCGCAGGAGTGAACGCCACTCCCGCGGACCATGCCCGGTCTTTTGACCTTATGAGGATTTCTGCCGCCCGGCCGGTTCCTGCCGGACGAAAGGCGCGCTCAGAGCGCGAAGCCGCCATCGGCGAGGTGGATCTGGCCGGTGGTATAGCTCGCCTCGTCGGAAGCGAGATAGACGGCGAGCCAGGCGATCTCCTCGGCGGTGCCGAGGCGGGCCATGGGCTGGCGGTCGATGAAGGCCTGGCGTGCCTGCGCCTCGGTGACATTGGTCGCCTTGGCGAGCTCGATGATGCGCTGGTCGAGCGAGGGCGACTGGATCGTGCCGGGGCAGATCGCGTTCGAGCGGATGCCCTTCTTGATGTAGTCGGCCGCGACCGCCTTGGTCAGGCCGATCACCGCCGCCTTGGTCGCGCCGTAGACATAGCGGTTCGGGATGCCGCGCACTGAGCCGGCGCCCGAGGCGATGTTGACGATCGAGCCTTTGCCGGCGGCGAGCATGCCGGGAACGAAGGCCTTGATCGTGCGGTGCATCGACTTGACGTTGAGGTCGAAGGAGAACTCCCAGGCCTTGTCGTCGCATTCCAGCACGGTGCCGTGATGCACGAAGCCGGCGGCGTTGACGAGGATGTCGATGGTGCCGACCTTCTCGGCGAAGGCCTCGACCGCCTTGGTCGAGAGCACGTCGAGCTTGCGCTTCTTGGCCTTCGGAATGCCCTCGAGCAAGGCGACGTCCTTGTCGGTCGCCCAGACGGTCGCGCCCTCGGCGACGAAGGCCTCGGCGATCGCGCGGCCAATGCCCTGTCCAGCCGCGGTGACGACCGCAACCTTGCCCTTCAAACGTCCAGCCATTGTGCTTCTTCCTTGTACTTTCCGACTATCGGAGGTTCTTGCGCATATGGATCAGCCGGCGGTCCGGCAGATCCTCGAAATGTGTGGTCTGGTAGCCCAGCCGCTCATACCAGCCGATGCGCTCGGCAAGCCTGGCATGGGTATAGAGGTGGATGGCGTCGTGGCCGAGCGCTCGGGCCCTCTCCTCGGCGAAATCCATCAGGGCTGAGCCGACCTTGCGGCCGGCGGCGGCTGGTGCGACCGCGATGCTCCAGAGCGTGAATTTCGCCGGGGCCTCCTCGAGCACCAGGACGCCGTCGAGCGTGCCGTCGCTTTCGGCGAGCCAGACTTCATGCTCTGCCAGCACCTGATGATAGTCGGCGATGCGCGGTAGCGAGGGCACGCCGATGATGCTCTCATTCGGCAGGTAGGCAGCCTCGGTCAGCGCGGCGATCGCCGGGATATCGTCCGTCGAGGCGAGGCGCAGCGACATGTCAGGCTGCTTTCGCCTGCTTCATGAAATCCGTCAGCGAGGTCTTCTGCCGGCCTTCCGTATCGAAATTCTCCGGCGCCAGCCAGTGCTCGAAGGCTTCGGCCCGCTGCGGCCACTCGCCATCGGTGATCGAGAACCAGGCGGTGTCGCGGTTGCGGCCCTTGACCACCATGTGCTGGCGGAAAAGCCCCTCATGCTGGAAGCCGAAGCGCAGGGCCGCGCGCTTGGAAGGCTCGTTGAGATTGTTGCACTTCCACTCATAGCGGCGATAGCCGAGCGAGAAGCCATAGGCGCCGCAGAGATAGATCGCCTCGCTCGCCACCCGGGTGCGCTGCAAGGACGGCGAGTAGGTGATGTAGCCGACCTCGAAGACGCCCTGCTCGGGGCGGATCTCCATCAGCCAGAGATGGCCCTTGGCCTTGCCGTCGGCCTTGTCGATCACGGCGAAGGGCACGATGCCGGGCTTGACGACCATGGTCGCCAGCAATTCGCCATAGGCCGCCTTGTCCTTGGGCGGATGGGCCGGCATCCATTCCCAGAGCGCGTCATGGCCGGCCATTGCCGTCCAGATATCGTCGAGATGACGGGCTGGGTCGATCGGTTCGAGCCGGCAATAGCGGCCGTCGAGGACCTTGGCGGGCGGGAAGGGCGGGGGAGTCCAGTCCAGAGCCGGGTTCATTTCGTCGCCTTTTCGCGCCAGCCGTTCAGGTCCTGGATGACGTCCCAGTCGGAGCCGACCTCGCCGATGATGGCCTCTGCCAAAGCGGCGCCCTCGGCTTCCCAGGCGAGCCGCTCGACCGCGTTGCCGAAATCGGAGGCGGCTTCATCGGCTTCGTCATAGATCGCGTCGAAGGAATCCATCCAGCTTTCGAGCCGGTCGGCAAGATCGTCGGAGAGGCCGACATCCTCGGCGTCGACCGGCTTGCGCTTGCCCTTGGCGTCGACCAGCCAGAGGCCGCTGCGGCCGAGCCATTCCGGTGCGATGAGGAGATGTCCGCTCACGAGCGTGCCTTCAGATCGTCGCGGAAGAACGGGTTGAGCGGGGCCGAGGCGCCATTGCCGGCAAAGCCCCTGAAGCTGCCTTCGTCCCGGATCAGGCGGGTGGCCTCGATGAAGGCCGCCCAGGCGGCGCGGGCGAGCGCCCCGCCGATCGAGATCCGGCGGGCGCCCGCCGCAGCGATGTCGGGAACGCTGAGGCCGAAATCGCCATAGACCAGTGTATTGACCGGCTTGCCGCCGGCCGCGGCGACGATGGTGCCGATATCGGCCGCAGTCTTCGGGCCGGGGGCATAGAGCACGTCGGCGCCCGCCTCCGCATAGGCGCTGATGCGGCGCGCCGACTCGTTCAGCGGATCGGGGTGACCGGTCAGGAAGCACTCGGCCCGGGCGGTCAGCAGCACGCCGGAACCGGTTTCGTCGATGGCGCGGCGGGCGGCACGGACGCGCTCGACCGCAAGCTCGAACGGATAGAGCGGGTCCTCGGCGCGGCCGGTCGCGTCCTCGATCGAGAGGCCGGCGACGCCGGTCGCGATACAGAGCTTGACGTTGGCCGCAACGCCATCGGGCGCGTCGGCATAGCCGTTCTCGAAATCCGCATTGATCGGCAGGTCCGGCACGGCCTTCACCAACTCGGCGAGATGCGCCAGCATCATGTCGCGCGGCACGTCCTGGTCGGCACGGGCCCTGGTGAAGGCGAAGCCGGCGCTGGTCGAGGCCAGGGCCGGAAAGCCCTGTCCGCGCAGCCAACGCGCCGAGCCTTCGTCCCAGGGATTGGGCATGACGAAGCAGCCGGCTTCATGAAGCCTACGGAAGATCTCGACCTGCGGGCTGTACGCCATTTTAAATCGTTTCAAAACGGTCTAGGGGCGCCATACTGTCGTTCTTGCGCCGATTTGTCAGCCCCGCAGCCCCGCATCGGGGGGCAAGCCGGGATGCGCCATGCGAATGCCGTGTCCTGAGGCGGGCCGGATGGCGCCGCGAGCGGCCCGGGCCCGGATCCCGACGACATGTCCTTCGCGGCTGAAAGAGCATCGCCCCGCGGCGCGGTCGCGCGGGCGGGGCGATGTCGTAGACGCTGGATGGCGTCGCGATCGTTGCGGGCGCGATCAGTGGTTGTCGCGCGGCACGCCGAACTTCTTGTGGATCTTCTGGTACTTGACCGCCGGCTTGAGAACCATGCCCTCAGACAGCTCGCCGACGATCTTGCGCTGGATCTCCTGCCAGGGCGTCTGGCTCTTCGGATACTTGTAACCGCCATTGGCCTTGAACTCGGCCCGGCGCTGCGCCAGTTCCTCATCCGAGATCAGGATGTTGGCGGTGCGCTTCTTCAGGTCGATGCGGACCTTGTCGCCGGTGATAAGCAGAGCCAGCCCGCCGCCGGTCGCCGCTTCCGGCGAGGCGTTGAGGATCGAGGGCGAGCCCGAGGTGCCGGACTGGCGGCCATCGCCGACGCAGGCCAGCGCGGAAACGCCCTTCTTGATCAGGTAATCCGGCGGCCGCATGTTCACCACCTCTGCCGCGCCCGGATAGCCGATCGGCCCGACGCCGCGGATGAACAGGATGCAGTGCTCGTCGATGGCGAGCGCCGGATCGTCGATGCGGTGGTGATAATCCTCCGGTCCGTCGAAGACGATGGCCCGGCCCTCGAAGGCCATCGGGTCCTTCGGGTTCTCGAGATAGCGCTTGCGGAACTCCGGCGTGATCACCGAGGTCTTCATGATCGCCGAGTCGAACAGGTTGCCGGAGAGGTTGAGGAACCCGGCCTCCTTCTTCATCGGCTCGTCATAGCTCTTGATGACGTCGCGGTTGATCGCGAAGAAGCCCTTGCAGTTCTCTTCGTGGGTGCGGCCATTGGCGGTGATCGCCGGCTTGAGCTTGCCCTTCTCGAGCAGCTCGGCGATTACGGCGGGCAGGCCGCCGGCGCGGTAATAATCCTCGCCGAGATACTCGCCGGCGGGCTGCATGTTGACCAGCAGCGGCGTGTCGTAGCCGATCTTGGTCCAGTCCTCGTTGTCGAGGGCTACGCCGATATGCTTGGCAATGGCGTTGACGTGGACCGGTGCGTTGGTCGAGCCGCCGATCGCCGAATTGATGACGATGGTGTTCTCGAAGGCTTCACGCGTCAGGATCTTCGAGGGGATCAGGTTCTCCCAGACCATCTCGACGATGCGGCGGCCGGTGAGATAGGCCATCTCATAGCGGTCGCGGTAGGGGGCCGGGATCGCGGCGGCGCCGGGCAGGGTCATGCCCATCGCCTCGGCGAGCGCGTTCATGGTCGAGGCCGTGCCCATGGTGTTGCAGTGGCCGGCCGACGGCGCCGAGGAGGCGACGAGGTCGACGAAGCCGCGATAGTCGATCTCGCCGGCCGCCATCATCTGGCGCGCCTTCCAGACGATCGTGCCCGAGCCGGTGCGCTCGCCGCGGAAGTCGCCGTTCAGCATCGGGCCGCCCGGCAGCGCGATCGCCGGGATGTCGACCGTCGCAGCCGCCATGATCTGGGCCGGGGTGGTCTTGTCGCAGCCGGTCGTCAGCACGACACCGTCGATCGGGTAGCCGTAGAGGATCTCGACCAGGCTGAGATATTGCAGGTTGCGGTCGAGCGAGGCGGTCGGCCGCTTGCAGGTTTCCTGGATCGGATGGATCGGGAACTCGAAGGGCACGCCGCCCATTTCGCGGATGCCGTCGCGGACGCGGCTGGCGAGCTCGAGATGATGGCGGTTGCAGGGGGCGATGTCGGAGCCGGTCTGGGCGATGCCGATGATCGGGCGGCCCGACTGCAACTCCTCGCGCGACAGGCCGAAATTCATGGTGCGCTCGATATAGAGCGCGGTCATGTCGGCATTGGCGGGGTTATCGAACCAGGCCTTGGAGCGCAGCTGCTCCGGCTTGATCCTGCGGACCGGCTTCTTGCCGTTCGAAGACTTGCTCGGCGTCTTGCCTGTGGGGCTCTTGGCCATCCCGTCGTTTCCTCTCGCGGCCAGGCGGCCTTCGAGCCGCTTCGGCATCGTCTTTAAATCGATTTGACCGACAGGTCATGCCGGCCACGGCAGCACGGCAAGCGCACTTGCCGTTGCTGCTGTATTCTGCATACAGCAGCTTTGAGCGGCCTGCCAATCGCCAATGCACGCCCGGCACCAGCAAAGGTCGCGGCGGCGCAGTTTGCAAGTGTTCCAAATGCGGCCCAGCCCGGCGAGGGGCGCAGATGCGGGGGCCGAGAGCAGGCTTGCCCGGGCGCGGCTTTGCGGCCAAGACAGATGGACAAGGCCGGCCCGGCCTGCGGGACGGGTGCGACAACAAGCGCAAGAGGAAACCGCCATGACGCTCCAGGTCGTCCCATCCTTCGCCCGGATCGGCGAGGAAAACGCTTTCGCCGTGCTGGCGCGGGCGACCGAATTGCAGCGCCAGGGCAAGGACATCATCAATCTCGGCATCGGCCAGCCGGATTTCCCGACGCCGGAGCATATCGTCGAGGCGGCGGTGAAGGCGCTGCGCGACGGCCATCACGGCTACACGCCGGCCAACGGCATCCTGCCCCTGCGCGAGGCGGTCGCGGCCGATCTGCACAAGCGCTATGCCGTCGACGTCTCGCCGGAAGAGGTGATGATCGTGCCGGGCGGCAAGGTGACCATGTTCATGGCGATCCTGATGTTCGGCGAGCCCGGCGCCGAGATCCTCTATCCCGATCCCGGCTTCCCGATCTACCGCTCGATGATCGAGTACACCGGCGCGACGCCGGTGCCGGTGCCGATCCGCGAGGCGAACGGCTTCGCCTTTTCGGCCGAGGAGACGCTGTCGCTGATCACGCCGAAGACGCGGCTGCTGATCGTCAACTCGCCGGCGAATCCGACCGGCGGCGTGACGCCCAAGGCCGAGGTCGACAAGCTGGTCGCCGGCCTCGCGAACTTCCCCCACGTCGCCGTGATGTCGGACGAAATCTACGACCAGATGCTCTATGACGGCGAGAAGCATGTCTGCCTGCTGAGCTATCCGGAAATCCGCGACCGGCTGATCCTGCTCAATGGCTGGTCGAAGACCTATGCCATGACCGGCTGGCGCATGGGCTTCTCGATCTGGCCGAAGCCGCTCTACGACAATGCCCGCAAGCTCGCGGTGAACTCGCATTCCTGCGTCAACGCGCCGGCGCAATGGGCGGGGCTCGCGGCGCTGACCGGCCCGCAGGACGCGGTCGCGATGATGCTGGCGGAGTTCGACCGGCGCCGGAAGGCGGTCGTCGCCGGGCTGAACGAACTGCCTGGCGTCTCCTGTATCGAGCCGAAGGGGGCGTTCTACGCTTTCCCGAACGTCTCGCAGACCGGCTGGAAGGCGAAAAGGCTCGCTTCGGCGCTGCTCGAGGAGACTGGCGTCGCGACCATTGGCGGGCCGGATTTCGGCGTGCATGGCGAGGGCTATATCCGCCTCTCCTATGCCAACTCGCTGGAGAATATCGAGCGGGCGCTCGGCCGGATGGGCGAGTTCCTCAAGAGCGCCAAGGCTGCATGAGCTATCTTTATCTCGCATTCGCGATTGTCAGCGAGGTGATCGGCACCTCGGCGCTGAAGGCGTCCGAGCAGTTCACCCGGCCGGTGCCCTCGCTGATCACGCTGGTCGCCTTCGCGAGCGCGTTTTACTTCCTGTCGCTGACGTTGCGGACCATGCCGGTCGGCATCGCCTATGCGATCTGGTCGGGCGTCGGCATCGTCTTGATCAGCCTGATCGCGCTCGTCCTGTTCGGGCAGAAGCTCGACCTGCCGGCGGTGATCGGCATGGGCCTGATCGTCGCCGGCGTCGTCGTGATCAACGCCTTCTCGAAGTCGGTGGCTCACTGAGCGAGGCGGCGTGGGCAGGGTGAGGCCGGTCTGCACCGAGTGAGGCTCCGGTGCTCTCTGTTCTTGGCGCGGCATTCCGGAGCGGCGCCGCTGATCCGGCCTGTCCGGAGTGACGGCTGATCAGGGGGGGGCGTCCCCTGCCGGCCTCAGACCTTCGCGGCGCTCGCGGCGGCGTCGATATTGGCCACCAGCTCGGCATCGAGGCCGAGGGAGCCGGCGAGGCCGGCGAGGAAGTCCTTTTCCGCCGGCTTGTCCGGATTGATGGCGATTCGGGCGGCCGTGTAGATCTGCGCCGCGAGCTCCGGCGACTCGGCGCCCTCGACCAGCTCGTCGACCGAGGCGGGATTCGCCATCTCGTTGGCGAGCCAGACATTTGCCTCCGGGTCGAAGCCGGCCTCGCGCAGGCCGCCGAGAATGGCGCCACGCTCGCTGTCGTCGATATGGCCGTCCGATGCCGAGGCGGCGATCATGGCGCGGATGAAGATCAGCGCATTGGCGTCGCTCGCGGCTTCCGGCTCGAAGCCCGAGCCGGCGGGGGCTGGCAGCAGGACCCGCTGCTCGGCGCCGAGCAGCGGCTTGCCGGCCTGATAGTTCTGATAGGCCTTGTAGGCGAGGCCGCCGACCAGAGCGAGGCCGCCGACCTTGACGGCGGAGCCGGCAATGGAGCGCCCGGCCGAGGTGCCGAAGATCAGCGCGCCGAGGCCACCGAGGACCGCACCGGCGGCCAGCTGGTTGTTGCCGAGCATGCCCTTCGCCTGGGCGAGTAGCTCCTCCGGCGTCTTGCCGCCGGAAATCTGGCCGACGATGTCGGTGGCGCCCTGCTGCAGCCCGGTCTTCTGGGCTGCGTCCTGCACGCCCTGCGTGGCCTGGCCAAAGATCTGGCCGGCCATACCGGCGAGGCCGCCGGCGCCGCCCGCCTGCTGGACCTGCTGGGCGATGTTGCCGAGCATGCCGCTCAGCCCGCCGCTGCCGCTCTGAGCGCCCTGCTGCCCTGCCTGGGCACCGATCTGGCTGCCGGCGCTGACGAGCGCATCGAGAAGGGATTTGGCGTTGAACATCGAAGGACTCCTTCGGAAGGCATGCCGGGGCGGCGGCGCACTCTAGGCACCGCGTTCTGTGGCCGCTAGACGGGTCATGCGAAAACGGCGGGAGGATGGCGGCGGGTCGGCCGCGAGAAAGGCGATGAATTCGGCGTCTTCGCCCTTGCTTTCGGCGTCAAAGGCCTTATACAGCCGCCATCGCATCAGGCGCGCTGTCGTTTGTTCGATGAGGGCCGGTCAAACGGTTCGCGTCGCGCCAAAATTTTTGACCGGTTTCGTCGCAGGGCGAGCCGATGGGAGTTCGAGCCATGAAGATCCGCAATTCGCTCAAGTCGCTGCGTCTCCGTCATCGCGACAACCAGCTCGTGCGCCGCAAGGGCCGCGTCTACATCATCAACAAGGTCCAGAAGCGCTTCAAGGCGCGCCAGGGCTGAGTTTTGACGCGGCTTTGCGCCGCGTCGACCGGCACTGTGCCAGACCGGAACAGGAGCGGGCTGCACTTCGGTGCGGCCCGCTTTTTTGGCTTGGCCGTCCTGGCTTTCCGGCGAGTTCGCCGTCCCGTGAATTGACGCCGGGCCGATGCCGCCTACATTCACGGGCATGAGGCTCGCCCGTTTCCTCCGCTTGGCGTTGGTGCCGCTGTCGCTTGCCGTGACGGCGCCGCTATCCGTCTGGGCGCAGCCGACACCGCCGTCGCGCGACGGCGCGGTGCCGCCGGCCGACATCGACGACAATCCCAATCAGCCAGAGACGCCGGCGCCGCGCAGCCCGGCGGCGACACTCGACAAGCTGTTCGAGCGTCTGGCTGCCGCCAAGACGCCGGAAGAGGCCAAGGGCATCGCCAATCTGATCCAGCGCCGCTGGGCGCGCTCCGGTTCGGACACAGTCGACCTCCTGATGAGCCGGGCGCAGCAGGCCGTGAAGGCGCAGGAGCTGCCGCTGGCGATCGAGCTGCTCGACCGCGTGATCACGCTCGAGCCGGACTGGGCCGAGGGCTGGAACCAGCGCGCCAATGCGCTCTTCCTGCTGGGGGACCCGATTCGCTCGCTTTACGACATCGGTGAGACGCTGAAGCGCGAGCCGCGCCATTATGGCGCGATGATGGGGCTGGGCACGATCCTGCGCCAGCAGGGCGACGACAAGCGCGCCATGATCGCCTATCGGCAGGTGCTGGCGATCTATCCCGAGCTCGAAGCGGTCAAGGAGGCCGTCGAAGCGCTCAAGATCGAGGTCGACGGTCGCGACGCCTGAATCGCGCTCGCGTAGCGACTCAATGCGATTGCCCGCGATGGAGCGGCAATGTTACGTTGCGCCCTGATCGCCATCCTGCTCCTCATGCTCGGCCTCGCCGTCTTCAGCGAGGTCACCCGCGCCGAGGTGGAGGCGCGCCACCCGCCCCGAGGCGCTTTCGTCGCGGTTGCAGGCGGGCGGCTGCATTATCGTGAGTGCAGGCCGGCGGGGGAGCCGCGCGGTACGGTAGCGCTGCTCCATGGCGCCTATGACAATCATGCCGATCTGCTCGCGGCGCTCGGTCCGGCGCTCTCCAGTTATCGCGTCATCGCACCGGATCGCCCCGGCCATGGCTGGAGCGAGCGCTTGGGTGGGCGGGACATGGCCGATCCCGGCCGGCAGGCGCAGGCCCTGATGCAGGGGCTCGACCGGATCGCGCCGGAGCGCTTCGTGCTCGTCGGGCATTCGCTCGGCGGCGCGATATCGTCCCGAATCGCACTGGAGCGACCGGAAAGGCTGCAGGGCCTCGTGCTGCTCGGCGCCATGAGCCATCCCTGGCCGGGCGGCATCGCCTGGTCGTAGCGCATCGCCGCTACGCCCTGGATCGGGCCGCTGTTCAGCCATGTCGTCGGCGTGCCGCTGGCGCGCTACCGGCTGGGCGGCGGGACGGACGCGGTCTCGGGCCTTGTCCCGCAACGGCCTTGCCATGAGGCGGCGGGCGAGGCTCGCCTGCTGCTGCGTCCCGAGGTTCAGCAATCCAATGCAGAGGACATGGCTGTCGCTTTCGATTTCCTCGCCGATCAGGCGCCGCGCTATCGCGAGCTCGAAGTGCCGGTGCTGGCGATCGCTGGGGATGCCGACACCATCGTTTCGCCAGCGATCCATTCGGCTGCGATGGCGCGCGACGCTCCGCAGGGGCGCCTGCTGCTGCTGCCGGGCGTCGGTCATATGCCGCAGCATGCCGCGCCGGGGCTGATCGCCGCGGCTATCGACGCGATGTTCGCAGCGGCTCGTGCACGGCGTTGAGCAAGCCAATCGCTGATCGAATCTTGCCATATGGCATCAATTTATCTATATGATGCCATATGGAGGATTGGTCATGACTGCGCTTTCTCCGGTCAATACCGCTGCTGCGCCGTTTTCGCCCGCCGCGATCACGCAGGAGGAGGCGGCGGCGATGTTCCGGGCAGCGGTCAATCTGTTTCGGCTCTGGGGCGTCACCGACGAGGAGGCCGCCATGCTGCTCGACCAGCCGGTGCGCAGCTACCGGCGCTGGAAGTCCGGCGAGATCGGCCGGATCGACCGCGACGGTGCGGCGCGGCTCTCCAATCTGATGGGCATTCACAAGGCGCTGCGCCTGATCTTCCGCGAGCCGCAGCGCGGCTATGCCTGGATCAGGGCTGCGAACGAGGCCTTCGGTGGCAAGTCGGCGCTCGCGGTCATGCTCGATGGCGAACTCACCGATCTGATGCGGGTGCGGCGCTATCTCGACGCCGAACGTGGGCTCTGGTGAGTTCCGGCGAGTTTCCGGTCGTTCCGGTCGCGTGCTCGGCGGCGGTCCGCATCATCCGCAGCGCCTTCCCGCCGGTCGATCTGTTCGAGGACATCGCCGACCCCGCCGATTGGCCACTGCTGATCTCGGCCGAGATGAAGACCAATCCGCGGCTGATGGAGACGATCGGCAATCTCGATCTGGTGCCGCCAAGTCGTCGCGTCTCCGGTCCCGGGGCGAGCCTTCTGATGGCGCCCTTCACCCATGTCAGCCGCGACCGGCCGAGCCGCTTCAGCGACGGCTCGTTCGGCGTGCTCTATGCCGGCGACGTCTTCGAGACGGCGCTGCTCGAGACGATCCATCACCATGCAAGCTTCATGGCGAAGACACAGGAGCCGCCGGGCTGGACCTCGCAGTTCCGCGAGATCGTTCTCTTGGTTGAAGGCTCGCTGCACGATCTGCGTGGCGAAGCGGTCGGAACGAGTCCGCTGCTACTGGCGGAGGGGTACGAGGCCGGGCAGGCGCTGGGCGCGCGGCTCAGGGCGTCGGGCTCGGACGGCGTCGTCTATCCGAGCGTGCGCCGGCCGGACGGCGAATGCGTCGGCCTGTTCTGGCCGGACCTCGCGCGCGATCCGGTTCAGGGCCGGCATCTCGACTATCACTGGAACGGCAAGCGCGTGGATCTCTACCGCGAGGCGGGGACGGGGAGGGTGTTCCGGATCGGGTAGCCCGTTGACAGGCCCTCGCTCTGCTCCAGATAATGCCGGCATGATCGAGAAGGATACGCATATTGTCGCCCGGCTCGCCGGCATCCCGACTGGCGGGATGCCGGGGCATCGATCGCGTTAGTCCAAGCGTATCGCGCACCCGCAGCCTCGCCGGAAACGGACGAGGCCGTCTTTTCGCCTGTGCCTCGTCCATCCGCATGACCGATGGAGCTTTGCATGGCACAGAACATCTATGACGATCCTGAATTCTTCGCCGGCTATAGCCAGCTTCCGCGGCAGGTCCACGGCCTCGCCGGGGCGCCGGAATGGCCGGCTATCCGCGCACTCATCCCCGATCTGACCGGCAAGCGGGTCGTCGATCTCGGCTGCGGCTTCGGCTGGTTCGCGCGCTGGGCGCGCGAGCAGGGCGCCGCATGCGTCACGGGTCTGGATGTCTCCGAGAAGATGATCGCGCGTGCCCGGGCGCAGACCTCGGATGCCGCGATCGCCTATGAAATCGCCGATCTTGAGACGCTTGAGCTGCCTCCGGCGGCGTTCGACTTCGCCTACAGCGCCCTGACCTTCCACTATATCGCGGATTTCGGCCGGCTGGTCCGCATGATCCACCAGGCTCTTACGCCGGGTGCGCATTTCGTCTTCACGATCGAGCACCCGATCTACATGGCAGCGGCCCATCCGCGCTGGTCGAGCGATGAGGACGGGCGCAAGACCTGGCCGGTGAACCGCTATGCCGTGGAAGGCGAGCGCCGCACCAACTGGTTCACCGACGGCGTCCTCAAATATCACCGGACGCTCGGTACGACGCTGAACGGCCTGATCGCCGCCGGCTGGACGCTCCGCCATGTCGCGGAATTCGCGCCGACCGCAGCCCAGATCGCGGAGAATCCCGGGCTGGCGGAGGAGCTGGAGCGGCCGATGATGCTGCTGGTGTCGGCACAGTGCTGACACCGTGCGGATCGCGGCGGGCTCAGACCCTGACCGCCTTCGCCTTGCGATCCGCGCCGCCGAAGACACGCAGGTATCGGGCGATCTCGGCCGGATCGCCCGTGGCCTTGTTCGGGTTGTCGGAGAGTTTCACCGCCGGGCGGCCATTGGCGCTGACGACCTTGCAGACCAGCGAGATCGGGTCGAGATCGGGCGTGCCGACCGGCGAGCAGCCGACGAAGTCGTTGGTGAGGTTGGTGCCCCAGCCGAAGCTGGTGCGGACCCTGCCGTGGAAATGGTGATAGGCCTCCTCGATCGAGTCGATGTCCATGCCGTCGGAGAAGATCAGCAGCTTGCTCTGGGGATCGCGGCCCTGGGATTTCCACCAGGCGATGATCTGCTCGCCGGCCTCGATCGGTGGGGCGCTGTCGGGGCGAAAGCCCGTCCAGTCGGCGAGCCAGGAGGGGGCGTCGTCGAGGAAGGCGGTGGTGCCGAAGGCGTCGGGCAGCACGATCAGGAGGTTGCCGGCATAGACCTGACGCCATTCGTCGAGCACGCGATAGGGGGCGGCGCGCAGTTCCTCGTCGCTGTCGGCCAGCGCCGCCAGCACCATCGGCAGTTCATGGGCGTTGGTGCCGATGGCCTCGAGATCGTTCTCCATGGCGAGCAGCACGTTCGAGGTGCCGGTGAAGGTCGGCCCCAGGCCCTCCTTCAGCGCCTCGACGCACCAGCGCTGCCAGAGATGGCCATGGCGGCGGCGGGTGCCGAAATCGGAGATGCGCAGATCGGGCAGCTTCTTCAGCCGCTCGACCTTGTCCCAGAGCTTCGACTTGGCGCGGGCATAGAGCACGTCGAGCGCGAAGCGTCCCCAGCCCTTCAGGGCCTGGCGCGAGCGCAGCTCGTTGACGATGGCGAGGGCCGGGATCTCCCACATCATCGAATGGGTCCAGGGGCCGGCGAAGGTCAGCTCGTATTGCCCGTCGACCTTGCGCAGCTCGTAATCGGGCAGGCGGAACTCGGCGAGCCAGGCGATGAAATCCGGCGTGAACATCTGGGTCTTGCCGTAGAAGCTGTTGCCGGCGAGCCAGATCAGCTCCTTCTTGGTGAAGCGCAGTTCCCGGGCATGGTCGAGCTGGGCGCGCAGCTCACCCTCGTCGATCACCTCGGCGAGGCGGATCGCCTTGCTGCGGTTGATCAGCCCGAAGGTGACCTCGACCTTCGGGTGGAAGCTCCTGATCATCTGCAGCATCAGGAGCTTGTAGAAATCGGTGTCGAGCAGGCTGCGCACGATCGGGTCGAGCCGCCAGCTGTGGTTGTAGGTCCGTGAGGCGATGTCGGTGATGGCCATGGGCGTCGCGGGCTGCTGGAAGGATCGCTCAAGCAGTAGAGCAGGGGCGGCCGCAGGGGAATGGCGGGCGGCGGCACAGGGTCATTCCGGGGCAGGCTGCAAGGCCCGAGCCCGGACCCCATGAATACCACGACCGACAGTCTTGCTGCCGGCCGTGGTATTCATGGGGTCCGGGCTCTTCGCTGCGTGAAGCCCCGGAAAGACGGCATGCTTCCTCAGCAAGCGCGAAGAGACGTCCTCACGCCTGTTCGACATGCTCCTTCGCCACGAAGGCGATCCGGACCATGTTGGTCGCACCCGGCGTGCCGAAGGGGACTCCGGCGATGACGATGATGCGGTCGCCGAGCGCCGCATAGCCCTCGCGCACCGCGAATTTGCAGGCGCGGAAGGCCATGTCGTCATTGTCGCTGGCGTCCTTGGTGACGACCGCATGCACGCCCCAGACCAGGGTCAGGCGGCGCGCCGTGGCGCGGTTGGGCGTCAGCGCGACGACCGTCGAATTCGGCCGCTCGCGGGCGAGGCGGAAGGCGGTCGAGCCCGAGGAGGTCCAGGCCGCGATCGCCTTCAGATGCAGGGCTGAGGCGATCTCATGGGCGGCCTTGGCGATGGCGTCGGCGCCGGTCGCCTCCGGCTCGGCGCGCTGCGCGTCGAGGATCGAGCGATAGGTCGTGTCGTTCTCGACCTCCTCGGCGATGCGGTTCATCATCGTGACGGCTTCGACCGGGTATTGGCCTGCGGCACTCTCGGCCGAAAGCATCACGGCGTCGGCGCCCTCGAAGACGGCGGTCGCGACATCGGAGACCTCGGCGCGGGTCGGCACCGGGGCGGTGATCATGCTCTCCAGCATCTGGGTCGCGACCACCACCGGCTTGCCCATGCGCCGCGACAGGCGGGTGATGCGCTTCTGCGTGCCGGGGACCTTCTCGAGCGGCATCTCGACGCCGAGATCGCCGCGCGCGACCATGATCGCGTCGGAGGCATCGATGATTTCCTCGAGGCGCAGCAGCGCCTGCGGCTTCTCGATCTTGGCCAGGGCGAGCGCGCGGCCGCGGACGATCTTGCGGAGATCGGCCATGTCCTCGGGCCGCTGCACGAAGGAGAGCGCGATCCAGTCGACGCCGGCCTCGGCCGCCGCCTCGGCATCGGAGCGGTCCTTGTCGGTCATCGCCGAGACCGGAATCGTGGTGTCGGGCAGGCTGATGCCCTTGCGCGAGGACAGCCGCCCGCCGACCGTGACCTTGGTCACGGCCTGCTTCTCCGAGGCCTTCTCGACCACGAGCCGGATCTTGCCGTCATCGAGGATCAGGTTGTGACCGGGCTCCAGCGCCGAGAGGATTTCCGGATGGGGCAGGTGGACGCGCTTGACCGTGCCGGGGGCAGGATCTGAATCGAGGGTGAAACGCGCGCCGTTCTCCAGCAGCACGCCGCCATCGCCGCCGAACTGGCCGACGCGCAGCTTCGGCCCCTGCAGATCGGCGAGGATGCCGACCGGCCGCCGGAACTGCGTCTCCAGTGCCCGCAGCATCGCGACCTTCTCGGGCAGCGTCTCGCGCTGGGTATGGCTCATGTTGATCCGGAAAACGTCGACGCCGGCCTGGAAAAGTTTCGCACACATCTCCGGCGTGGAGGAGGCGGGCCCCAATGTCGCGATGATCTTGATCCGTCGTTCCCGCCACATTGGGTCGTTTCTCCTTGTTCGCGCAGTTCGTTCTGCGTCCGGTCGTTCCGTCGCTTATTCGTGGCTCCAGGGCAAGCGTGGACGCAAGATTCTGCGCTCGCCCGGAACTGGAAAGGCTATCGCGGTCAAGGCCGCGGCGGCGCTGCGCCGGGAGTGTCGGTCAGCTGGATCGTCCAGCCCTTCTGCTCGCCGGTGTCGACCTCGAAGAAGCCCGAGCGGTCATAGCCGCGCGACAGGCAATCCTCGATGCCGCGGATGGTGAACTCCTTGTTGCGCGTGCACATGATCGATTTGCCGGTCCATTCGCCGCCCTTGTCGTAGTCGACGGCGTGGACATAGTAGAATCGTGCCGCCAGCGTGCCGCGCAACAGGGTCTCGCAGGCCCGCGGCGCGATGTTCCACCAGCCCTCCGTGACCCAACCCTGGGCGTCGCGATAGCCGATGGCGACGCCGACGCGGCTGCCCGTGGTGTTGCACATGCGCAGATCAGCCAGCGCCGGGACGGCGCCTGCGAGCAGGAACGCACCCGGCAAGGCGAGGCGAAGCACGGATCGGGCGAGGCGTGCGTTCAAAATCATGGATCGATCAGAATCACGCGGCAATCGTTGACATTGGTCAGGGTCGGGCCGGTCCGCAGCAGGTCGCCAAGGCCTTCGAAGAAGCCGGTCGAATCATTGTCGCGCAGCGATTGGGCGGGATCGAGGCCGAGCGCGCGGGCGCGTGCCAGCGTCGTCTCGTCGATGATCGCGCCCGCCGGGTCGCTGGCTTCGCCGCCGCCGCCATCGGTGCCGTCGGTATCGCCGATGAGCGCGACGATGCCCGGCTCGCTGGCGAGCGCGATGGCCAGCGCCAATGCGAACTCCTGGTTCGGGCCGCCACGACCCTTGCCGGCGATGGTGACGGTGAGTTCGCCGCCCGAGATCAGCGCGGCGCGCCGGCCTTCCGCCTTCAGCGCAAGGGCCTGCCGGGCCTGCCCCTGCGCGACCTCGCGGGCCTCGCCTTCGAGATCGGGGCCGAGATCGATCGGTTCGTAACCGGCGGCGCGGGCGGCTGCCACCGCGGCGGCGATCGCGTCGGCCGGGCGGGCGACGATGCGGTAGTCGCTGCCGGCAAAGGCCGGATGGCCGGGCTTCGGCGTCTCGTTGGTCTCGTCGGCGAGGAGTGCCTCGGCCGCCGGCGGCAGCTTCAGCCCGTAGCGGGCGACGATGGCGCGGGCATCGGCCATGGTGCTGGGGTCGGGCACGGTCGGGCCCGAGGCGATGGCGGCCGGGTCATCATGCGGCACGTCGGAGACCGCGATGGTCAAAAGCCGTGCCGGGGTGGCGGCGAGGGCGAGCCTGCCGCCCTTGATGCGCGAGAGCCGCTTGCGCACGATGTTCATCTCGCCGATCGGCGCGCCCGAGCGCAGCAGCGCCTTGTTGACGGCCTGCTTCTCGGCCAGCGTGAGCGTGCCGGCCGGTGCGACCCAGTTGGCCGATCCGCCGCCGGAGAGCAGGACGAGGACGAGATCGTCGGCCGTTGCGCCCTGGGCGAGCGCGAGCGCGCGCTCGGCGCTGGCGATGCTGCCTTCGTCCGGTACCGGATGGCCGGCGGCGACCATCGGGATGTGGCGGGTCTTGGTCTCGTAGCCGTGCCGGGCGACGGCGTGGCCGAGCAGGCGTTCGGGCGCGAGGCCGAGCGTGTCGAGATAATGCGCTTCCGCGAGCGCGGTCATGCTCCCGGCGGCCTTGCCGGCGGCGAGCAGGATCAGGCGGCCGGACGGTTGAGGCTCGGGCAGGTGTCCGGCGAGCCAGTTGCTCGGATGGGCGCGCGCCACCGCGGCGTCGAAGATCGTCCGTGCGGTCCGGCGCCGCTGTTCGATTGCCTTGCGAAGCTGTTGCAAACCGTCGGCCTTCCCGCGAATCCGATCATGCCAATCGACTTTCGTCTCAGCCCCTTCTATGTCGCTGACGCGCGGGCGTCATCCGCGATTTGCTAGATCGCGGCGCGTCCGTCCGGACGCGGCTACGGTGATCTATCTTTTTGTTATCGCATCGGAGTTTTCCGAAAAGTGGATTCCACTTTTCAGTCCGATGCCATAGGCAGTTCCGAGGGCGGAATGGAAGCGCAGATGGCCTTGCCGAACGGAGCTCCCGTGCTGCGGCCCGGCGAGGTCGAGATCATCCCGGGTGATCCGGCGACCGGCGTGCTGCTGCTCTGTGACCACGCCACCAACGCCATTCCTGCCGAGCTCGACGGGCTCGGCCTGCCGGCCCAGCAGCTCGAGCGCCATATCGCCTACGATATCGGCGCGGCCGAGATGACGCGGGCCATGGCGGCGGCGCTGGGCGCGCCGGCGGTGCTGAGCAATTTCTCGCGGCTCCTGATCGATCCCAATCGCGGGCGCGACGACCCGACCCTGGTGATGCGCATTTCGGATGGCGCGCTCGTGCCCGGCAACGCCCGGATCGACGAGGCCGGCATCGCCGAGCGGATTCTCCGCTATTACGCGCCCTATGACGCCGCCATCGACGGGGCGGTCGAGGCCGCGATCGCGGCCGGGCACCCGCCGGCGATCGTCTCTCTGCATTCCTTCACGCCGTTCTGGAAGGGCGTGCCCCGCCCCTGGCATGCCGGCCTGCTCTGGGACCGCGAGGGCCGGCTGGCGCAGGCGCTGATCGCGGCGCTGCAGAACGAAGGCGATCTGACCGTCGGCGACAACGAGCCCTATAGGGGCGGGCTGCCGGGCGACACGATCGACCGGCATGCGACGCGGCGCGGCTTGCTCGACGCGCTTATCGAGATCCGCCAGGACCTGATCGGCGAGCCGCACGCGGCGCGCGCCTGGGGCAGGCGGCTGGCGCGCTTGTTGCCCGCGAGCCTCGCAATCGCGCGAGAAATGTGAAATCCGGCCGCTTCCCGCTTGACCTCGCGGCCCATCCGGGCGAACCCCTGCGACCAATTTTCGAAGAAGGGTTTGAGAATGGACGATCCGGTTGCAGGCGATCAGCTGCTTAGCATCGTGCAGCGCATCGAGCGGCTCGAGGAAGAGAAGAAGACGATCTCCGACGACATCAAGGAGGTCTATTCCGAGGCCAAGGCCAATGGCTACGACGTCAAGGTGCTGCGCAAGGTGATCGCGCTGCGCAAGCGCGACCTCGACGAGCGCAAGGAAGAGGAGGCGATCCTCGACCTCTATCTGCAGGCCGTCGGCGAGACGCCCTGATCCGGGCGGCGCGTCGAGCGCCAACCCGCCTATTGCCAGCCGGACTGCCCCTGTCGTCAGGCGATCGAGGCCGTCCGGCCCTGGCGCTGTTCGCTACCGGACGTACAGCCCGAATTCCCGCAGCAACTGCCCGGCCTGTTCACGCGAGATCGTCGCGCCCTTGAAGGCGGCGGCATCGCCGAGCCGCAGTCCACCGAGATCGGCGCCGCGCAGATCTGCGGCCTGAAAGCGCGCGCCTTTCAGCGAGGCTTCGCGCAGGCTGACGCCCGCGAGGATCGCGTCGCGGAAATCGCAGTCGCCGAGATCGGCCTGCGAGAAGTCGACGCCCTCGAGGTGCATCCCGCGAAACGACATGCCGCGGAGCTTGGCGTAGACCAAAAGCGTGTCGCGGAAGCAGGTGTCCAGCGACCGGGTTTCCGTAAGGGTTGCCCCCGTGAGCTTGCAGCCGATGAAGGATGCGGAGGTGAGCTTCGCCCCGCGCAACCCGGCATTGTTGAGGTCGCAGGACGTGAATTTGGCCTCGGTCAGGTCCGCTGCGGTCATGTCGGCGAAGGCGGCGCTGCACGATGTCCAGCCCGTGCGCTCCAGAATGGCGCCCTTCAGTTGTGCGTGCTGGAGATTGCAGCGCTCGAAGGTCCAGTCGGAAAAGTCCAGCCGCGACAGGTCGAGCCCCTGCAGGTCGCAGCCGGAAAGGCGGGCTGGTTGCTCCCGGGCGGCCAGAGCGGCCAGCTCGGAGCGATCGGGCCTGTTGCCGGCGACGACGGTGTCGGGCGTCCTGTTCTCGGCCATCGCGAAGCTCCTGCGGGTGCGTTCTCAGTTGGCAGCCCTGTCGGCCATCGCTCCCGCGCCGTCAATTCATGACGGAAAACGCCGGCCTCGGATCATCTGAGACCGGCGTTTTCCTGGGCGGCCTTGCGGGCGGCTGTCAGCTATGGGTCCGGAACCGGACCTCGTCATCGATGAAGGTCTTTTCCTGGAAAGCCGCTTCATTGGAGCCGAAGGGCATCTGCGCCGTCAACTTCCAGGACGCAGGGATGTTCCAAGCCTTGGCGACGTCTGCGTCGACGAGCGGATGGTAATGCTGGAGGCTCGCACCGATATCGGCGTCGGCGAGCGTCGTCCACACGGCCAGCTGCGCGATGCCGGTCGAATGTTCCGACCAGATCGGGAAGTTGTGCGCGTAGAGCGGGAAGCTGGCCTGGAGCGTCTTGACCGGCTCCTGATCCTCGAAGAACAGCACAGTTCCCGCGCCGTTCGCGAAGCTGTCGATCTTCTTGCTCGTCCCCTCGAAATCGGCGGCCGGCACGACGGCGCGAAGCGCCTCCCGCGTGATGTTCCAGAACTTGTCGCTCTCCTTGCCGAACAGAATGACGGCGCGCGAGCTCTGCGAGTTGAAGCTGGACGGCGAAAGGCGGATCGCTTCCCTGATCAGGGCATCCACCTGCGCTTCGGGAATCGGCAGATTCTTGCCGAGCGCATATTGCGTACGGCGCTTCTTGAGCTTGTCGAGCATGGCTTCCTCATATGCGAACGCATGTCACGTCGGTGGACCGATGAGACAGGACGGGTTTCCCTGAGCGCCTGCACAGGCGCCGTCCCGGCGAAGGCGGGACTTGATGGGGGAGAGGTAGCGGTTCACTTGCTGCATCGGAATGCCCATATTGGGCACCAATCTGTTGCTAGCGGAGGAACGCCTGCATGTCCGAGCTCGACGATATCCGCAGCTTCGTCGCCGTGGTCGATTCCGGAGGCTTCGGCCGGGCCGGGCGTAGCCTCGGCCTGTCGAAATCGATCATCAGTCGCCGCGTGGCGCGACTGGAGGCCGATCTCGGCACCAGACTTCTGAGCCGTACCACCCGCGGCGTCAGCCCGACCGAAGCGGGGCTCGAGTTCAAGGCGCGCGGCGAACGCATCCTGGCCGAGCTGACAGAAGCTCGCGAAGCGGTGGCGCTGCAGGCCGGCGGGGTCGCGGGCCGACTTCGGCTGAGCATGCCGCTCTCCTTCGGCATCCATCATGCCGCGCCGGTGCTGGCCGAGCTGGCGCGCCGGCATCCCCGGCTCGAGATCGATGCCGAGGCCAGCGACCGGCAGGTCGACCTGATCTCCGAGCGCTTCGACATGGCGATCCGGATCGGCGTGCTGAAGGATTCCAGCCTGGTGGCGCGTCGGATCACCTCCGTGCGCGGTATCGTCGTCGGCAGTCCCGCCTACCTTGCCGGGCATGGCCGCCCGGCGACGCCGGCCGATCTCACCGGCCATGAATGCCTGATCTATACCGGCGGGGCGGTGCCCGACTGGAATTTCAAGGTCAATCGGCGGCTTGTCTCGGTCCGGCCGAGCGGGCGGCTTCGTTCCGATAATGGCGACACCTTGCTGCAATGGGCGGAGGCCGGGCTGGGTCTCGCCCTGCTGCCGAGCTTCATTGCCGGCGAGGCGATTCGCGCCGGCCGGGTCGAGCCCGTTCTGGTCGAGTTTCCGCTGCCGGAAAGCGGGCTTTATGTCGTGCGTCCGCCGGGCGCCTATGTCTCCGGCAAGGTCCGCGTGCTCACCGATCTCCTGGTCGAACGCTTCGGCTCCGCCGCGACCTGGGATCCCTGCCGGAAGGTGCTGGATCAGCATGCGCAGATGGTCGGATCTGGCGAGGACGAACATCAAGCTGCGTGAAGTTGCACTTCACCCGATTTCACGTGCCAGCCGTCTTTCGCAAAGGCAGTGTTGCGACCCATCGAAGCGGGAGATCGTGATGCTGCTGGTTGGAATGCTAGACAGCCCCTATGTGCGGCGCGCCGCGATCACCGGAACCTTGCTCGGGCTCGAATTCGAGCACCGCTCGGTCTCGGTGTTCCGGCACATGCCGGAGTTCAGCAAGATCAATCCGCTGATCAAGGCGCCGACGCTGGTCGCCGATGACGGCACGGTAATCAGTGAATCGCTGCTGATCATCCAGCATTTCGAGGATGTCGCCGGACGCTCATTGCGGCCCGTCGACCCGGCCGCACGGGTGCGAGACCTCAGTCTGACCGGCATCGGCATCGTCGCCGCCGACAAGGCGGTTTCGGTCGAATACGAGCGCAAGCGTCCGGAAGAGCGCCGCTACGCCAACTGGCAGGAGCGCATTCTGACGCAGCTGCATACGGCGCTCGATCTGCTCGACCAGGCGGCGCGGCGCGGCGAGCTCGCCGCCGGTCCGGAATTGCGGCCGAGCGACATCGCGGCGGCGATCGCCTGGGGCTTCTGCCGTTTCGTCATCCCGGAGTTCGTCGACGAAGCGCGCTGGCCGGCGCTCGCCGCACAGGCCAAGGCCTGCGAGGCGCTCGACGTGTTCGAGGCCTGGCCGATCGACCGGGAGTAAGACCCGGCGCTACTGCGCCGGGTCGGGTTCGCGCTCGACCTTCGGCCTGGAGGCTGGGCGGAAGCGCTCGCGCAGCGACTGGAAGATGACGTAGAGCGCCGGGATCAGGAAGATGCCGATCACGGCCGCCGCGATCATGCCGCCGAAGACCGGCGTGCCGACATTGCGTCTGGCGAGCATCGAGGGCCCCTCCGCGATCACCAGCGGCAAGAGGCCGAGGATGAAGGCGAGCGAGGTCATCATCACTGGCCGGAAGCGCAGGCGCGCGCCCAGCGTCGCTGCGTCGAGGAGGGGAAGCCCCTTTTCGCGCTGCTCCTTGGCGAATTCGACGATCAGGATGCCGTTCTTGGCCGCAAGGCCGATCAGCACGACGATGCCGATCTGGGCATAGAGGTCGAGCGTCAGCCCGCCGATGACGATGCCGATGAAGGCGCCGAGCACGCCGACCGCGACCGAGAGCAGGACGGGCACGGGGATCGTCCAGCTCTCATAGAGCGCGACCAGGAAGAGATAGGCAAAGAGCAGGGCGAAAGCGAGGATCATCCCCGTCTGGCCCTCGGCCCGCTTCTCCTGGAAGGAGACGTCGGTCCAGTCGCCGCGATAGCCCGCCGGCAACGTCTTCGCCGCGACCTGCTCCATCGCCGCCAGCGCCTGGCCGGAGGAGACCCCCGGCGCCGGCGAGCCCTGTATCGTGACGGCGAGGCGGTTGTTGTAGCGGATCAGCGCCTGCGGCCCGACGATGATGCGTGCCTCGAGCAGGCTGCGCAGCGGGATCATGCTACCGTCGCGGCTGCGGACATTGATGCGGTAGATGTCGTCGATCGACTTGCGGTCTGCGCCATCGGCCTGGATCTGGACCTGCCAGGTGCGGCCGAAAAGATTGATGTCGTTGACATAGTAGCCGCCGAGCGAGGCCTGGAGCGATTGGAACAGTGTGCTCAGCTCGACGCCGAGAATCTGGACCTTGTCGCGGTCGATGTCGAGGAAGACCGAGGGCGTCGTGTCCGAGAAGGTCGAGAAGACGCGGCTCAGCTGCGGGTCCTGATTGGCGGCGATGGTCAGGCCGCGCAGCGTGCGGGCGAGCGCCTTGGGATCGGAGCCGCCCATGTCCTGCAGCACATAGGTGAAGCCGCCGCCGGTGCCGAGACCGACGATCGGTGGCGGCGCGATCGGCACCACGGCGCCGCCGCGTACCGCCCGCAGCTTCTGCGCGACGCGGGCGAGGACCGCGTTGGCACTCTGGTCGGCACCCTTGCGATCCGCGAAGGGTTTCAGCGTGACGAGGAAGAAACCGGCATTGGACTGCGAGTTCCCGTCGATGAAGTTCAGCCCGATGATGGTCGAGTAATCCTCGACCGTCGGCTCGGCCTTGAGGATCTTTTCGACCTCGGCGGCAACGGCCGCGGTGCGGCCGACCGAGGCGCCGTCGGGCAATTGGGCGACGACGAAGAAGGCGCCCTGGTCGTCCTCCGGCAGGAAGCCGGTCGGTGTGATGCGTCCCATGCCGTAGATCGCGGCGCCGAAGGCCGCGGTCAGCGCCAGGCTGATCAGCGAGATGCGCACCAGCCGGGCGACGAGGTCGCCATAGCGATCGCGCGTCCAGTCGATGCCGCGCATGACATGGCCGATCGGCCCGCGGCGCGGGCCGTGATGCGGCTTGAGCAGAACGCCGCAGAGCGCTGGCGACAGGGTCAGCGCATTGATCGCCGAGATCAGCATCGCGACTGCGACGGTGACGGCGAACTGGCGGAAGAGTTCGCCGGAAATGCCGGGGATGAAGGCGACGGGCACGAAGACCGAGAGCAGCACCAGCGTGATCGCGATGATCGGCGCCACGATCTCGCTCATGGCGCGCTTGGTCGCGTCGGCCGGCGAAAGCTCGGGATGCTCCTCCATCACGCGCTCGACATTCTCGACGACGACGATCGCGTCGTCGACGACGATGCCGATGGCGAGCACGACGGCGAGCAGCGAGACCGTGTTGGCGGAGTAGCCGATGGCGTTCAGCACGATGAAGGTGCCGATGAGGCTGACCGGGACGGCGAAGGTCGGGATCAGGGTGGCGCGGAAGCTGCCGAGGAAGAGGAAGACGACGATGATGACGAGGATGAACGCCTCGATCAGCGTCTTCTTGACCTCGTCGATGGTCGCCGTGACGAAGGCGGTCGGGTCGTAGGTCACCTTCCAGGCGAGGTCTTCCGGGAAATTGCGGGCGATGTCGCCGACGGTCTTCTTGACCGCATCGAGCGCCGCGATGGCGTTGGCGCCCGGCGACTGGTAGATGCCGATCAGCACGGCCGGGCCGCTGTTGAGGCGGGTCTCGCGGTCGAGATTGGCGGCACCGAGCTCGATGCGCGCGACATCGGAGAGCCGCAGCACCGACCCGTCCGGGTTGGTGCGCACCACGATCTTCTCGAATTCCTGCGGCGAGCTCAGCCTGCCCTTGGTCTGGATGTTGAGCTGAAGCTGCTGGTCGTCGGAGATCGGACGTGCGCCGATGCGGCCGACGGCGGCCTGGGTGTTCTGCGACTGGATGGCGTTGATGATGTCGCCGGTGGTCAGGCCGAGCCCGGTCAGGGCGTCGGTGCGGACCCAGGCGCGCATCGAATAGTCCTGCGCGCCGAACAGCGAGGCGTCGCCGACCCCCGGGGTCGAGCGGATCGCATCGAGCAGGTTGATGGTGGTGTAGTTCGAGACGAAGAGGTTGTCGTAGGTCTTCTTCGGCGAATAGACCGCGATGACGCCGAGTAGCGCCGAGGACTGCTTCTTCACCGTCACGCCGTTGCGCTTGACCTCCTCGGGCAGCTTCGACAGCGCGATCTGGACGCGATTGTTGACGTTGACGGTGTTGATGTCGGGATCGGTGCCGAGCTCGAACGAGATCTTCAGCGAATAGCTGCCGTCATTGCCGCTGACGCTCTTCATGTAGAGCATCTTGTCGGTGCCGACGATCTGGGCTTCGAGCGGTTGCGCCACGGTCGACTCGACCACGGCCGCCGATGCGCCGGGATAGGAGGTCGTCACCGAGACCTGGGGCGGCACGATGTCGGGATATTGCGCGACCGGAATCGCAAAGAGCGAGATCAGGCCGGCGATGACCGTGACGACCGCGATGACGATGGCCAGGCGCGGCCGGTCGACGAAGACGGAGGTGAACATGCCTCAGCTCCGGCCGGCCGGCGGCGCTGCGACAGGGGAGGCGAGAACCGGGGTGCCGGGCCGCAGGCCCTGGAGCCCCTCGACCACGATCTGCTCGCCACCATTCAACCCCTGGTCGACCACGACATAGGCGCCGGCTTCGGCCCCGATCTTCAGGCGTTTGACCACGGCCTTGCCGCCCTCGACCACGAAGACGTAAGCGCCTTGCTGGTCGGCGATCAGCGCCGCCTGGGGCACCAGGACCTTGTCCACGGGCTTGTCGGCATGGACGGCGACATTGACCAGGGTTCCGTCGATCAGCCGGCCTTTCGGATTGGGCACGACGGCGCGGACCAGGACGGTGTCGGTGGAGCGGTCGACCGAGACGTCGACGAAGTCGATCGTGCCCTGCTGGTCATAGGTCGAGCCGTCTGAAAAGCGCAGGGTGACCTTTGGTCCGGTCGCGCCGGCATCGACGCGATTATGGCCGAAGGTGACGAATTCGCGCTGACTGACCGGGAAGTTCACATACATCGGGTCTTCGCTGACGATCAGGGCCAGCGCGCCGCTGTCCGGCGAGACGACATTGCCCTTGGTCAGCTTGGTACGGCCGATCCGGCCGGCGATGGGCGAGGTGATCTCGGTGTAGCCGAGATTGATCTCCGCGGTCTTCAGATTGGCGGCGGCGGTGGTGGTCGAGCCCTTAGCAGCGGTCTCCTCGGCGACGCGCTGGTCGCGTACCGCGACCGAGCCTGCATTGGTCCGCAGCAGGTCCTCGGCACGCTGACGCTGGGCGGTGGCGTTCTGCAGCGTCCCCTCGGCGCTCTCGAGCGTGCCCTGCGCCTGCTGCACGGCTGCCTCGAACGGCGCTCTCTCGATGCGGAACAGCGGGGCGCCTTCCTTGACACTGTCGCCGTCGCGGAACAGGACGGCTTCCAGGAAACCGGTGACGCGGGCCCGGACCTCGACCCGGTTGATCGCCTCGATGCGGCCGACGAAATCGGCGGTGCGCTCGATCGGGCGCTTCTGCGCCGGGGTGGTACCGACCGGGATGGCCGCCGGCTGGGCGGGTTGAGCCTGCTGGGCGAGTGCGGGCCAGCAGGGGCCGAGCAGGGCAATGCCGGCGACGAGCAGGAAGGTCGCTCCATTCCGCGACCGGCGAGCCGGACTTTCCGCAAGTTGAGCGCGCATTTCCATGACTCCCGTAGGCATCGTCCGTATCCTGCCATGACGCGTATCATGACGCGACGGCACTGTGCGCGTTTTATTGATGCTGCGCTACGCCTACAAGATCATGACGGGCGCTGTCGCAGCGTCGGCCCGTCGGCAGGTCAGTTCTGGACGAAGGTCGTCGGCAGGGCGCGGACGGCGGGGCCGCTGAAGCCGCTGGTCTTGAGGTCGCTGGGGGCGGCGTTGCTGAAGCCGAGCGCGGCCGCTGGGCTCGGCCCCGCGACCCACCCCCTGGCGGCAGGGTCGGTCACCTTCGCCTTGGCGGTGGCGACGCCGGCGCGGCGCGGCGCGGCCGCCGGCTGGGCGACGGCAGCGAACAGCGAATCCAGACCGGAGCGATCGGCATCGTATTCGGCGGCCATCGGCGTCCGCGTCTCGGCCGCCGCGCCTTCGGCGACGCGTCGCGTCGCTTCGCCCGGCGCACGCGGACGGATCGGCGGCGGTGGATGCGAGACATTGACCAGGCGGGCGCCGGCAGGAGCCGCGTCCTCGGCCTCGGCGCGAGCGGGCTCCGGGGCGAGGTTCGCGAGAACGACCGGGCGGATCGGCGGCAAGGGCGCCGCGACAGGCCGGCCGGCCACGACAGCCTCGAGCACGGGAGGCGGCAGATCGCCGGGGCGGCGCGGCGGCAGCGAGGCGAGAATCAGCTTCTGCTCGGTCTGCGGCAAGGGCAATGCCGAGGCCTCGGCGGCCAATGCGGCGAGTTGCGGCGAGCCGGCGGGCGGTGGCGGCAGCGTCAGGCTGGCCGGTCGCGCGACCGGCAATGCGGTCGCGATCGCGCTGGGCTTGGGCGGTTCGGCCGGCGGTGGCGCAAGGGCGGCGAGCTGGGTCTCGGCCGGTGCGGCAGCGGGCGCCGCGGGAGCCGGTGCCGTGGCGCGGTTCGAGCGCTCGCGCATCAGGGCGCGGCCGGTCGGCTCGGCCTGGGCGGGCTGGGCATTGAAGACCGCGAAACGGCCGCCATCGCCACTGTTGCTGTCGCCGGCATAGGCCATGACGGTGGGTTGTGGCGTCGGTGCGCGGCGGGCCGCGGCGCGGCCGCGGCTCGGGCGGGCATCCGCCTCCTCGTCGTCGCCGCCGAAGAGTGCTGCCCAGAAACCCTTGCCGCCGCGGCCGGAAGCGATGATCGCGCCCTCGTCGAAATC
Organism: Allobosea sp. NPDC055594; assembly: GCF_053618995.1. Classification (NCBI taxonomy): domain Bacteria; kingdom Pseudomonadati; phylum Pseudomonadota; class Alphaproteobacteria; order Hyphomicrobiales; family Alloboseaceae; genus Allobosea; species Allobosea sp. NPDC055594. The sequence goes on along the minus strand of NZ_JBSHIO010000003.1, from coordinate 330,569 downwards.
GGTGGCGGCATAGCCCATCACCGAGCCGCCGCCGGAGAGGATCTCGGCCTTGGCGACCTCGTAGCCGCTGAGGGGCTTGCCGTCGGCCGGCAGATGCACGGTCTTTTCGTCCGGGAACAGACGCACCAGCTGGTCGCGCGTCATGCGTGGCCAGGAGCGCACCGAGCCGGCGTCGAGATGGATGAACGGGGTATGGGCGCCGGGGTAGAAGCCGACGCCGCCGCGTTGCAGCCGCATGCCGACCTCCCGGATCTTCACGGTCGGTGTGTCCGGCAGGTAGAAGTCCATCGCCTTGCCGACCATGTGCTGGCTGGACTTGGCGACCCCGCGCGAGCGCCGGCGCAGCATCGAATTGGTGCCGGGCGAGCGATAGGCGGACACGACGTGGAAGGGCTCTTCGGAGCCGACCTTGCGATGCACTTCCCAGGCGAGATCGAACAGGCGCGGATCCATCCGGATCGGCTCGTCGGTGCGCCAGTCGCGCATCGCCCAGTTCAGCTTCTCGAGCGCTGCGGAATCGTAGCGGCCATCACGCCTGAAGGTGACGGTCGTCTCCTCCTTGGTGTGCATGTGCTTGATGGTGATGGTGCGGGTATCGCCGTTGGCGACAGCATCTTGCGTGCCGCGGACCCCAATGCACAAGACGACCACGCTGGTCGCGACGAGCGCACCGGTATGCGCGAGGCGCCGCATGGGGCGCGTCAGCCGTCTCGTCGTCTCGGCTTTCGACCAGCTCACTCTCACCTGACCCGTCTCGAAGCGCCGGCGAGCCGGTGCGGTAAACGTGAAGGAACAGTTGCCGAGAAGGCTTAACGGGAGGTTACCGGCGGCACAACCATCCCGCCGGATTTTCGGCAAGTCCGCAGCTGGCTACCCACAGATCATGGCGAAACCGTGCCGCCGCCGCAATCTGGCCTCAGGAGAGCCGCTCGAGCGCGGTGCGGACCAGCCGGTGGAAGCCGTAGAGGTCCTCAAAGGTCGTGATCGCGCCGGCCTCGTTCACCACCAGCGTGTTGTAGACCAGATGGATCGGCAGCGGCTGCGGCAATCTGATCGTGCGCTCGCCGGAGCCGATCAGGCGCTTCAGCCGTTCGTTCGTCCATTCCGGGCCGAGCACGAGATCGGCGAGCGCGAACGGGTTCTCGACGCGCACGCAACCATGGCTGAGAGCGCGCTTGTTGCCGGCGAAGAGGCGCCGGTTCGGCGTGTCGTGCAGATAGACGGCATGGTCGTTCGGGAACATGAACTTGATCCAGCCGAGCGCGTTGCGCTCGCCCGGGGGTTGGCGCACCGAGATCGAATTGCCGCGGCGGGTGACGACATAGCCGCGCTTGGCGGCATAATCGGGATCGGCCTTGAGCCCGGGCAGGAACTCCTTCTTCAGGATCGAGGGCGGCACGTACCAGGACGGATTGACGACGACATATTCCATCTTGTGCGAGAAGATCGGTGTCGCGCTCTGCGGCTTGCCGACGATGACGCGGGTATCGTGCACGGGCTTGCCGTCATGGACCATGCGCATCCGGAATTCGGGGACGTTGACCATGACATGGCTGGCACCGAGATCGGCGGGCAGCCAGCGCCAGCGCTCCATCTGGGCGATGATGTCGTTTTCCAGGCGAGCGGCGGGCGGCGAGCCGAGCGCGGCGAGCGTCTGGTTGCTGAGCACGCCGTCGGCGCGCAGCCCGGCCTGCTTCTGGAATGCGGCGAGCGCGGTCGCGGTCGAGCGGTCGAAGACCGGTTCCTCGCTGGCGCCGAGGCCGAGGCGGGCGCGAACCAGCGGCACGCGCTGGTCGCGCATGCCGAGCCGCAGCGGCGGCCCGGCAGGGATGCGCACCGAAGGCACATCCTCGTCGTTGGAGCGCAGAGTGGCGAGCTTGGCCTTGAGCCGGCGATAGCCCTCGTGCTGCGGGTTGTACGCGGCGAGCACCGCGCCCGGGTCGGCGGCGCCGGCGAGCTCCGACAGCACCTCGGTGGCCGAGGGCAGGTCGAGCTCCGGGGTCAGCATCTTCGAGAGGCGGCGCGGATCGATGCGGCCGCCGCGCGCGTCGCGGGCATAGAGCACGGCGAGGGCCGAGAGCCTGACATCGGCCTCGGCGAGGCCGTCCTTGTCGCTGGCCTCGAAAGCCGGCACGGCATAGTCGGCGGGGCGCAAGCCGTCCTGGCCGGCGCGGGCGAGCTGGGCGACGAGCTGCTTGCCGGCGGGGCTCCAGCCCTTGCCCTCGATCCAGAACGGCCGATTCTCGTTGGCAGCGTAGGCGGCGAGGATGTCGGCGCGCTCACGCTGGGCGAGGCGCGGCACGGCGAGACCTTCCTCGGCACGCTGGGCGATGCGGGCGGCGAGCTCGAGCGCGCTCGGCAGCGACAACACGACTTCGGGCAAGGCCGGCGGCGCGATCTCGATCTGCGCCGGGAGCGCGGCCGGGGAGGGCGCGTCCGGCGCCGGCCTGGCGGTCAATGCGGGATCGACCGGCGGCAGCTCGGGAGCCGGGATGTCGAGCAGGAATATGCGGTCCTCAGGCTGCGGCGTCACCGAGATCGCTCCGGTGACGAGCTCGGTCGCATCGAGCCGGGCGGCGAGCTCAGGCTGCTCTTCGGCGGGGCCGGTTCGCAGGTCGAGCACCAGCTCGGGCGGGGCGGGAATGTCGAGCCTGAGCGGGGCCGCTTCGGGCAGCATCACCAGCGGAGCCGGCAGTTCCGGTAGCGGCAGGCGCGGCGCGGCGGCCTCGTGCGGGGCTTCCTGCGCGAGCGCGCCGACGATGCCGAGCGCGAGAGCCAGGATAGCGGCGGAGGCGGATTCCGCCAGAAGGCGACGGCGCATGCTGTGTCCCCGAATCGCTGCCGATCCACGCCGATACCTGCGTGAGGCAGCCTGTTTCGACTAGTGCCGCCCTGCAACAGCGGCGGCCATTCTGTCCGAAGCCGGCTCCGCCGGCCGCGGCGCTCGGTCCGGTTCCGGCTCGGCGGCGTCCACTCCAATCGGACCGGTCTCGCCTTCGATCAGCCCGTAATCCTTGAGCTTGCGATAGAGCGTCGAGCGGCCGATGCCGAGCTTCCGCGAGATCTCGGACATGTGGCCGCGATAATGGGCGAGCGCGAATTTGATGATCTCGCGTTCGAGCTCGTCGAGGCTGCGCATGTCGGAGCCGGCTACGAGGTCGAGCGCGTTGGGATCGCGCACCGGCACCTGGACGATGCGCGGCGGCGCATCCTCCTGGCGCGCGCCGGAAAGGGGAGGCGGGGCCGGCGGGATGCGGACGTCGAAGCCCTCCATCTGCGCGGCGATCTGCGGGAACTCGGCGATGGTCAGCTCGTCGCCATCGGCCAGGACCACGGCGCGGAACATGGCGTTCTCGAGCTGGCGGACATTGCCCGGCCAGTCGTAGCGGCCAAGCAGCCCGAGCGCCTCGCTGCTGATGCCGCGCAGCTTCTTGCCCTCTTCGGCGGAGAAGCGGGCGAGGAAGCCGCGGGCGAGGTCGGCGACATCCTCGCGGCGCTGGCGCAGCGGCGGCAGGGTGATGGGGAAGACGTTGAGGCGGTAATACAAGTCCTCGCGGAACTCGCCGCGCTTGACCTGATCGAGCAGGCTCTTGTTGGTCGCCGAGATGATGCGGATGTCGACGCGCACCGATTTCTTGCCGCCGACCGGGTCGACCTCGCCCTCCTGGATGGCGCGCAGCAGCTTGACCTGGGCATCGAGCGGCAGTTCGCCGACCTCGTCGAGGAAGAGCGTGCCGCCATTGGCCTCGACGAATTTGCCGACATGGCGCTCGGTGGCACCGGTGAAGGCGCCCTTCTCGTGGCCAAAGAGGATGGATTCGACGAGGTTGTGCGGGATCGCTCCGCAATTGACGGTGACGAAGGGCTTGCCGCGGCGGTCGCTGGAGCCCTGGATGGCGCGGGCGAGCACTTCCTTGCCGACGCCGGATTCGCCTTCGACGAGCACCGGAATGTTCGATTTGGCAGCGCGCTCGGCGAGCTGCACGACCCGGCTCATATCCGGGCTCTTGCTGGCGAGGTCGCGGAAGCCGAGCTGGCCGGCGGAGCGCCGCTTCATGTAGCGGATCTCATGCTCGAGCGCACCGAGCTTGAGCGCGTTCTTGAGCGAGACCTGCAGGCGCTCGGCTCCGACCGGCTTGACCACGAAGTCGACCGCCCCCGCCCGCATCGCGGAAACCACGGTCTCGATCGATCCGTTCGCGGTCTGGACGATCACCGGCGTCGCGATGCCGCGCTCGCGCAGCGCGGCGAGCACCGCCATGCCGTCGCGGCCGGGCATGACGAGGTCTAGTACCAGGCAGTCGATATGCTGCGATTCGTCGCCGAGCAGAGCGAGCGCCTGCTCACCGCCCTCAGCCGTCAGGACGTCATGGCCGAAACGCTTGAGCATCGCGTCGAGCAGCCGGCGCTGGACGGGATCGTCGTCGACGACGAGGACGGTGGCGGACATGGACCCTCGATCGGCCAGGGGCTTGCAGGCGGAAGCGCTGTTCCGTTTCGGGGCAATCTCGGCCAGAAGGGTTAAGTCGTGATTAAGACAGCGACACCGTTCGCGCTCAGGGGCGCGTGCGGGTCCGTGCTTCAGGTGCGGTGAAGGCGCGCCTGTAGCGGCGGCTATGCGAGGTGCCGCGCTGCGGCACTTCGGGCGTGCCTTCCGCAAGGCCGGCGACCTCGACCCGGTCGCGGCCCTTGCGCTTGGCCCGGTAGAGCGCCGCGTCGGCACGCTCGATCACGGCTTCCAGCTCCTCCTCGCCGGCCGTTTCGGCGACGCCGATGCTGACCGTCACCGGGCCTTGCAGCGGGCGGATGGCGCGCGAGCGACGCGCATAGTCGGCCCGGATCGCCTCGGCCATGGCGAGCGCCGGCTCGAGTGGCGTGCCGGGCAGGAGGGCGACGAACTCCTCGCCGCCGAGACGGCCGAGAATCGCGCCGTTCCCATCCGCCGCTTCGGCCAGGACGTTGGCCAGCTCCTTGATGACGAGATCACCGGTGGCGTGGCCATAGACGTCATTGACCTGCTTGAAGGCGTCGATGTCGCAGAGCAGGAGCGTCGCCGGCGCTTCGCGGCAGGTTGCGGCCAGCGCGGTCTCGGCGGCGGTGAAGAAGCCGCGGCGATTGCCGATGCCGGTGAGCGGGTCGGTCAGCGACTGCGCGGTCGCCTCGGCCATCAGGTCGCTCGTCGCCCTGAGCAGGAAGAGGGCGGCCATGGCGCACCAGCTCAGCATGGCGAAAATCCGGAAGCTTACGCCCCAGAAGGCGCTCGTCACTTCCGCCTCGCTCTCGATCGGCCCCTCCAGCACGAAGGCGAGGGCGGGACGGACGACGAGGATGGCGGCCGTCAGCACAAAGACCAGGCCGGTCAACCGGTCGATCCTGTCGCGGTCCGGCGCGCGCGCGATCGCGCACGCCGCGATCAGGAAGATCAGGGCGGCTCCGATGCTGGCGATGGTGCCGCGCCAGAAGACGCTCGGGCTCACGAGGCCGAACCAGATTCCGGCGAGGACGGTGGCGAGCAGGATCGGCAAGGTGAGGCGGTCGGCCGGCCGGCCGGCATGCAGAATCAGGGCGCCGCGTGCCGCGAAGAAGGCGACACCGACCAGAAAGGCGTTGGCGATCAGGGAGAAGGGCGCGGCGTTCTCGGTGACGAGGCGCGCCAGGCTGATCGCGGAGCCAAGGACAGCGCAAGCATAGGCCAAGGACCAGTTGAGCACATGCCGGTGCTCCCTTTGCTTCAGCCAGAGGGAATAAAGGGTCGCGCAGAGCACCGCGGCAATGACGGGCAGAATCGCGGTCAGAAGATAGGCGTGGTCCATTCCACCATTCCGCGGTCGGCGCGCGCTCGCAGAGGCCGGTCTCGACCCTGGGTAGTGGCAGACCTTACGGAAAGTCAACGTCTTCAGTTCGCGCGAATGCCCTGCATGCACAAGCGGCTGGAGCGAGGCGCGGCACGATTGCGGCGCTGCGCAACGTTGATCGCGCGGTCTTGTCCGCGCATATGGGAGGGAACGGTTTCGCCAGAAAGGTGCCTTTGACATGACGACAGCCTTCGCCGGGACGACCGCCGCCAATGTCGCAAGGAGCCCTGCCGGCCGCGCCGACAAGGCGGCCAAGGCGCTGGGCGTCCTGCCGGAATGGGATCTGACGCATCTCTATCCGGCGATGGACGCGCCGGAATTCGCCGCCGATCTCGAGAAAGCCCTGGCCGAGGCGCGCAGCTTCGCGGCCCTCTACCGCGGCAAGCTCGCGATGCTGGCGGCGCGCGCCGACGCCAGTACGGTGTTGGCGGAAGCGGTTGCTGCTTATGAGAAGCTCGAAGACCTCGTCGGCAAGATCATGTCCTATGCCGGGCTGGTCTATTCCGGCGATACCACCGACCCGCAGCGCGCCAAATTCTATGGCGACACGCAGGACAAGGTCACGGCGATCTCGACGGAGCTCTTGTTCTTCGGGCTGGAGCTCAACCGGATCGACGAGGCCACCCTGGCCAAGGCGGCGGCACAGGCGCCGCTCAGCCATTGGAAGCCGTGGATCGAGGACCTCGCCAAGGACAAGCCGCATCAGCTCGAGGACCGGATCGAGGAGCTGTTCCACGAGAAGTCGGTGACCGGCCACGGCGCCTGGAACCGGCTTTTCGACGAGACCATCGCCTCGCTGCGCTTCAAGGCCGGCGGCGAGGAACTGACGCTCGAACTGACGCTGAACCGCCTGCAGGACGCCGATGGGGCGGTCCGTAAGGAGGCGGCGGAGGCGCTCGGAACGGTGTTCCGCCAGCATCTGCGGACCTTTGGCCTGATCACCAACACCCTCGCCAAGGACAAGGAGATCTCCGATCGCTGGCGCAAATTCGAGGATGTCGCCGATTCCCGGCATCTGGCGAACCGGGTCGAGCGCGAGGTGGTTGATGCGCTGGTCGCGGCGGTGCGCGATGCCTATCCGCGCCTGTCGCATCGCTATTACAGGCTGAAGGCACGCTGGTTCGGGCGCGAGGCGCTCGATTACTGGGACCGCAACGCGCCGCTGCCACGCGTCGAGCAGCGCACGATCCCGTGGAACGAGGCGCGCGACACCGTGCTGTCCGCCTATGGCGATTTCTCGCCGGAGATGGCCGGCATCGCCCGGCGCTTCTTCGATGAGCGCTGGATTGATGCGCCGGCGCGGCCCGGCAAGGCGCCGGGCGCCTTTGCCCATCCCACCGTGCCCTCCGCGCACCCCTATGTGCTGGTCAACTATCAGGGCAAGCCGCGCGACGTGATGACCCTCGCCCATGAGCTCGGCCATGGCGTGCACCAGGTGCTGGCCGGGCCAAACGGCGCGTTGATGGCGCCGACGCCGCTGACGCTGGCCGAGACGGCGAGCGTCTTCGGGGAGATGCTGACCTTCCGCAAGCTGCTCAACGAGACGGTCGACGCCAAGCAGCGCAAGGCGATGCTCGCCGCCAAGGTCGAGGACATGATCAACACGGTCGTGCGCCAGATCGCCTTCTACTCCTTCGAGCGGAAGGTCCACGAAGCCCGCCGCTCGGGCGAGCTGACGGCGGAAAATCTCTGCGAACTGTGGATGAGCGTGCAGTCGGAGAGCCTCGGTCCCGCGATCAGGCTCGGCCCGGGCTACGAGACCTTCTGGGCCTATATCCCGCACTTCATCCACTCGCCCTTCTACGTCTACGCCTATGCCTTCGGCGATTGCCTGGTGAACTCGCTCTACGGCGTCTACCAGAACTCGGCGGAGGGCTTTCAGCAGCGCTATTTCGCGTTGCTCTCGGCCGGCGGCACCAAGCATCATTCCGAACTGCTCAAGCCGTTCGGCCTCGACGCCCGCGATCCGGCCTTCTGGCAGATCGGCCTCAACATGATCGAGGGGCTGATCATCGAGCTCGAGGGCATGGAATAAGCGAGGGGGTGCGCAGGTGAGCTCCCAGGTCTTCGACCGCGCGCTCTATCGGCGTCGCCTCGCGGCGGCGCTCGCGGACGGCTATCCCGATTTCCTGCTGGCGCGCTGCGCCGATGATCTCGCGGAGCGGCTTTCTGCGGTGCTGCGGCGCTTCGCGGTCGCCGCCGATCTCGGCTCGGCCCTGCCGCTGGCGGCACCGGTGCTGCGGCAGAAGGCGGACGGGGTGCTGCGGCTGGCGGAAGTGGCCGGCGCTGGCGCCGACATCGTCGGCGATCTCGAGGCGCTGCCCTTCGCCGCCGCCGCGCTCGACCTTTCCGCCTCGCTGCTCGCCCTGCAGGCGGTCAACGACCTGCCCGGCGCGTTGCTCCAGATCAGGCGCAGCCTTCGGCCGGACGGGCTGTTCATCGGCTGCCTGCTCGCCGGGCAGAGCCTGACCGAACTGCGCCAGTCACTACTCGCCGCCGAGGTCGAGGTGAGCGGCGGGGCGAGCCCGCGGGTCGCGCCCTTCGCCGATCTGCGCGATCTCGGTAGCCTGTTGCAGCGGGCCGGCTTTGCCCTGCCGGTCGTCGACAGCGAGCTCGTCACCGTGCGCTATGGCGATCTGTTCGGCCTGCTGCGCGACCTGCGCGCCATGGGCTGGGCCAATACGCTGCTGGAGCGCAGCCGCAAGCCGCTGCGACGGGCCGTGCTGCTGCGTGCTGCCGAGCTCTATGCTGAGCGCTTTGCCGATCCGGATGGCAGGCTGCGGGCGAGTTTCGAGATCGTCTGGCTCTCGGGCTGGGCGCCGCATGAGAGCCAACAGAAGCCGCTCCGGCCGGGTTCGGCCAAGGCGCGGCTGGCGGATGCGCTCGGCGTGACGGAGGTCGGTACCGGCGAGAAGCCGGGCGGAGAGGGGCAGGGATGAGCGACAAGCCGGTACGACTGAAGCGGGCCGATTTCCGGCTGTTCCGCACGATCCCGACGCGCTGGGCCGATAATGACGTCTTCGGCCACGTCAACAATGTCGTCTACTACAACTGGTTCGACACGGTGGTGAACGCCTGGCTGATCGAGCAGGGCTTCCTCGACGTGAAGGAGAGCCCGGTCGTCGGCCTCGTGGTCGGCACGCGCTGCGATTATTTCGAGAGCGTTGCCTTCCCCGAGACGGTCGAGGGCGCGCTCGCGGTCGAAAGGCTCGGCCGCTCCTCGGTGACCTACCGCCTCGGCATCTTCCGCGAAGGTGCGCAGGAGACGGCGGCGCAGGGCCTGTTCACCCATGTCTATGTCGAGCGCGCCGCACAGAAGCCGGTGCCGATCCCGGAAGGGCTGCGTGAGGCGCTGGCGGGACTGAGCATCTGAAATCTGGCCCGGAAAAGTTGTTTCTCCGCCGGCTTCGGGCTATGCCCCGCCCTGAATGAGCGCTCCGCTCGCCCCGTCCGTCAGGAACAGGTCGCGTGATTCCCAACGACATCAAGATCACCCCCCAGCTGGTCGCCGAGCACGGGCTCAAGCCCGACGAGTACCAGCGCTTCCTGCATCTGATCGGGCGCGAGCCGACGATCACCGAGCTCGGCATCGTCTCGGCGATGTGGAACGAGCACTGCTCGTACAAATCCTCGAAGATCCATCTGAAGACGCTGCCGACCAAGGCGCCCTGGGTGATCCAGGGCCCGGGCGAGAACGCTGGCGTGATCGATATCGGCGACGGGCTCGCCGTGGTCTTCAAGATGGAGAGCCACAACCACCCGTCCTTCATCGAGCCCTATCAGGGCGCGACCACCGGCGTCGGCGGCATCCTGCGCGACGTCTTCACCATGGGCGCGCGTCCGATCGCGGTGCTCGACGCGCTGCGCTTCGGTGACCCGTCGCATCCGAAGACCCGCCATCTGGTCTCCGGCGTCGTCGCCGGCATCGGCGGCTACGGCAACTCCTTCGGCGTGCCGAATGTCGGCGGCGCCACCGGTTTCCATCGCCGCTATGACGGCAACATCCTGGTCAACGCCATGGCGGTCGGCCTCGCCCGTGCCGACGAGATCTTCTACGCCAAGGCGTCCGGCGTCGGTAAGGCGATCGTCTATCTCGGCTCGAAGACCGGGCGCGACGGCATCCATGGCGCGACCATGGCCTCGGCCGCCTTCGACGAGGGTGCCGAGGAGAAGCGCCCGACCGTGCAGGTCGGAGACCCCTTCGCCGAGAAGCTGCTGCTCGAAGCCTGCCTCGAGATCATGGCCGCCGGCCATGTCGACGCGATCCAGGACATGGGCGCAGCCGGCCTGACCTGCTCGGCCGTCGAGATGGGCGCCAAGGGTGATCTCGGCGTCGAACTCGACCTCGATTCCGTGCCCTGCCGCGAGGAGCGGATGAGCGCCTATGAGATGATGCTCTCGGAAAGCCAGGAGCGCATGCTCATGGTGATCAAGCCCGGCCATGAGCAGCCGGCCGAGGCGATCTTCCGCAAATGGGGCCTCGACTTCGCCGTCGTCGGCAAGACCACCGACACGCTGCGCTTCGTCGTCAAGCACCAGGGCGAGACGATGGCCAATCTGCCGATCAAGGAGCTCGGCGATGAGGCGCCGGAATATGATCGGCCTTGGATCGAGACGCCGAAGCGGCCGGTGGTCGAGGCGGCGAGCGTTGCCCAGCCGATGGCGAATGCCGAAGCCCTGCTCAAGCTGGTCGGCTCGCCCGATCTCTGCTCGAAGCGCTGGATCTGGGAGCAATACGACACGCTGATTCTCGGCAATTCTGCGGTGACGCCGGGTGGCGACGCCGGCATCGTGCGGGTCGAGGACGGGCCGAAGGGCCTCGCCATGACCGCCGATGTGACGCCGCGCTATTGCGAGGCCGACCCGTTCGAGGGCGGCAAGCAGGCCGTCGCCGAAGCCTGGCGCAATCTGACCGCGGTCGGCGCCCTGCCGCTTGCCGTCACCGACAATCTCAACTTCGGCAATCCCGAGCGGCCCGAGGTGATGGGCCAGCTCGTCGGCTGCATCAAGGGCATCGGCGAGGCCTGCCGCGCGCTCGATTTCCCGGTCGTCTCCGGCAATGTCTCGCTCTACAACGAGACCAATGGCGTCTCGATCCTGCCGACTCCGACGATCGGCGGCGTCGGCGTCCTCGCCGATGTGACCAAGCATGCGACCGTCGGCTTCAAGGCCGAGGGCGAGGCGATCATCCTGATCGGCGAGACCGACGGCTGGCTCGGCCAGAGCGCCTATCTCGCGACGATCTGCGGCCGCGAAGAGGGCGCGCCGCCGCCGGTCGATCTTGCCATCGAGCGGCGCAATGGCGATTTCGTCCGCCCGCTGGTCACGGCCGGCCGCGTCAGCGCCTGCCATGACCTCTCGGATGGCGGACTTGCGGTCGCGCTCGCCGAGATGGCGATGGCGAAGGGTGTCGGCGCCAAGGTCGCGGCCCTGCCGGCCGGTCCCGCCCATGCGGTGCTGTTCGGCGAGGATCAGGGCCGCTATCTCGTCACGGTGCCGGCCGGTGCCGCAGAGGCGCTCATCGCCGAGGCAAAAGCGGCGGGCGTTCCGGCGCAGCTGATCGGGCAGACCGGCGGCGCCGATCTTGCCCTGCCGGGCGAGGCCGCCGTTTCGATCGTGGCTCTGCGCAAGGCGCATGAGAGCTGGCTGCCGGACTACATGGCCGGCAAGGCTGCCTGAGGAGACCTAAAGACATGGCGATGGACGCCCACGAAATCGAGAACATGATCAAGGCGGCGCTGCCCGATGCGGTGGTCGAGATCAAGGACCTCGCCGGCGACGGCGATCACTACGCCGCGACGGTGACCTCGGCCGCCTTCAAGGGTAAGTCCCGGGTGCAGCAGCACCAGATGGTCTATGCCGCGCTGCAAGGCCGCATGGGCGGCGTGTTGCACGCCCTTGCGCTGACGACGGCGGTTCCCCAGAATTAGAACGAATGCATCCAGCGGGCCTTGAACCCGCCCCAGGAGATCAGGACATGACCGACATCAATGCCCGCATCGACGCCGAGGTGAAGTCCGAGGACGTCGTGCTCTTCATGAAGGGCACGCCGCAATTCCCGATGTGCGGCTTCTCCGGCCAGGTGGTGCAGATCCTCAATTACGTCGGCGTGCCGTTCAAGGGCGTCAACGTGCTCGAGGATCAGGAGATCCGCGAGGGCATCAAGGCCTATTCGAACTGGCCGACGATCCCGCAGCTCTACGTCAAGGGTGAGTTCGTCGGCGGCTGCGACATCGCCCGCGAGATGTTCCAGGCCGGCGAGCTGCAGACGCTGCTGGCGGAGAAGGGCATCACCGTCAAGCAGGCGAGCTGACGCTCTCAATTTGTCGAAGCCTTCGAGAGGGCGGCGCATCCGGCGCCGCCCTTTTGCATTTGGCGCCGGGTGGCGGTCTACCGATGCGAGGTCGGAGGCTCACTTCACCAGCAGCCAGTCCTCGACGACCAGCGCGTCGAGGCCCGAGGTGTAGAACATCAGGATCGCATCCTCGCTCGTATGCAGGATCGGCTTGCCCATGATGTTGAAGGAGGTGTTGAGGATCACCGGCACCCCGGTCAGATCGTGGAAGGCCGAGATCAGCGCGTGATAGCGCGGATTGCGCTGCGCCGTGACGCTCTGCAGCCGACCGGTGCCGTCCTCGTGGACGACGGCCGGGACGCGGGCGCGGACCGCTTCCTTCCAGCTCAGAGTGCGCTCCATATAGGGCGTGTCTTGATAGTCCTCGAACCAGTCGGGGCCATGCTCGGCCAGGATCGACGGGGCGAAGGGCCGGAAGGCCTCGCGATACTTCACCTTGGCGTTGAGCAGGTCCTTGGCGTTCGCCGGGCGCGGATCGGCGAGGATCGAGCGGTTGCCGAGGGCGCGCGGGCCGAATTCGGCGCGGCCCTGGACCCAGCCGACGAGCTTGCCTTCGGCGAGCAGGCTTGCGGTCGCGGGCGCGATCTCATCGGCCGCGAGCTTGCGCAGCCGCGGCTCCCAGGCAGCCATCCGCTCGAACGGCTCGGTCGAGACGGTCGAGCCGAGATAGGGGCTCAGCGGTCCCGCCGGCGGGCGCCAGCCGGGATTGGCTTCGGCATAGGCGAGCCAGGCGGCACCGAGCGCATTGCCGTCATCGGCTGGTGCCGAGGGCACATGGACACGGGCGAAACCGTGGCGGCCCGCGATCCTGTCGTTGCAGATCTTGCCATTGAAAGACGAGTTTAGGGCGCAGCCGCCGGCGAGGACGAGGTTCTCGGAGGGGCAGAGCGCCGCCGTCTCGGCCAGCAGCGCCGCCATCATCTCGGCGAAGACGTCCTGTCCGCAGCGGGCGAGGTCGGCCCAGCCCTGATCGAGCGCATCGGCCGGGCGGCGGGAGAGGATCTCGGCGCCGACCTCCCTGACCGTTGTGGCATCGGCGAAGGAGAGCTTGCTGCCCTCGATCCGGTAGAGCCGGCGCAGCAGGGTCAGCAATTCCGGGTCCTGCCGGCCATAGGGGGCGAGCCCCATGATCTTCCATTCCTCGCCCTTGGCCTGGTCGAATCCGGCGAGATCGGTGACGAAGCCGAAATAGAAGCCGATCGAGGCGCGGCCGCTATGGCGCCTGAGCTCGGTGATCTCGCCGTCCCTCAACGCGAAGATCGCCGAAGCGCCGGTTTCGCCCATACCGTCGACCACCAGGCAGGCGGCGTCGCGGAAAGGCGAGGACCAGCAGGCATAGGCGGCGTGGCTGAGATGGTGGCCATAGCGCGTAAGGCCGGTGATCCTCGCCTCGCCGAAGGCCCGGTCGAGCCCGATCAGCGTGCCGATCCCGGCGCGCTGCTGGGCGAGATGGAGCGAGGCGATGAAGGCCCGCTCGGAGCGCTCCGGCACCATGGAGCGGTTGAATTCCGGCGAGAGCTTGAGCAGGGCATCGAGCGTGAAGGCGCCGCTGCGGTCCATCTGCGCGAGGAAGTCGGTGAACTCGGCGCCCCAGCTGGTCGCGAGGCGGATCTCGGCACCGCGCGGAATGTAGCGCCCGAGCAGAGACTCCATCCGCGCCGTGGTGTCCGGCTCGCAATTGGGGGCGCGCTTGTACTGGAGATAGCGCTCGGCCGCTTCCGCGAAGAGCACCTCGCCATCCGGGCCGACGATGGCGATGGCGGGGTCGTGGAAGGTGGTGGCGAGGCCGATCGTGTAGGTCATGTACTCGGGCAAGTGATGGGGTGGCCGATACTTTAACATGAGGGATGTCGAGATTGCGACGTGCCAGCGCTCCTTGCGAGTTAATTTTTGTAGATTTGACGCTATCGTGTTGTATTTGTTTGTATAATTTTATTTTCGTTGACTGAGTATATGATGCGCCTAGGCTGCGTGTCTCCCAAAATTCGCCCGCAGGTCCTGTTTGATGTCGAAATTTCTATTTGTTCTATCTTTTATTTTTTCTGTATTTTCTAACATCTGCCTTGCGCAAGGTATTGTCTCTGGTCATTCCAATTCTACTGCGGATTCGACGGTCGAGCGCGGGGCTGCGTCGCTCGACGATCTCGTGCGCGTGCTCGAGGACGACAAGCTGCGCGCGGATCTGCTCCAGCGCCTGAGGCAACGTCCGCCGGGGCAGGTGGCACCGGCGCAGCCGAGCGAGGCAGGGCTGGCGCAACGTGTCGCGGAATACACCAGAGCGGTGGCCGAGCAGAGCGCCGAGGCGGTCTCGGCAGCGCTGCAGGCGGTGCGGCAGATCGGGACGGTGTTTTCGGGCGATTCAGGGCTCGACATGGTGCGCCTGCGCGATGCCGGGCTGGCACTGGCGCTGGTCGCTGCGGGGCTGTTCGCCAGCTTCCTGGTCGTCAGGTTCGCCGTCGAGGCGGCGCAGGGCAGCCTGGCGAGGCGGGTCGAGCGGGCATCCTGGGCGCCCCGGCTGGCCGCGCTCATCGGCGCGGCGATCCTGGATCTGGCAGGCGTCGCCCTCGCCTGGGGGGCGGGCTATCTGATCGCCCTCCAACTTGTCGGCGGCGCGACCCGCCGCATGACGCTGGACCAGACCCTGCTGCTCAACGCCTTCCTGGTGATCGAATTCGTCAAGGTGGCGATGCGGGCCGTGCTCGAGCCACGGCATCCGGGACTGCGCGTCCTGAGGTTCGACGATACAATGGCGGCGTACTGGTATTTCTGGCTGGCGCGGCTGGTTTCGCTGATGGGCTACACATTCCTGTTCGCGGCACCGGTCATGGCACTCTACCTCCCGACGGCCGCGGCGCAGGCGCTCAAGGTCCTGGTGACGCTGACGGCCCTGGTGATCACGATCATCATCATCCTGCAGAACCGGCACAGCGTGCGCCGCCGGCTGTTCGCGCGGATGGAGGCCGGCCGGCGCGACCTGCTAGCCCGCGCCGGCCACGTCTTCGGGCGCTACTGGCACATCCTCGCCATCACCTATCTCGTCGGCATCTTCCTGGTCTGGCTGGTCAACCCGGCGCGGGCCTTGCCGTTCGTCATGGCTGCGACGGTCCAGTCCGTGGTCGTCGCGCTGATCGGCGGGCTGGTGGTCGCCTTCGTCTCGCGATTGGCCAATGTCGGCGTCCGCCTGCCCGAGGATATCCGCCTGCGCCTGCCGCTGCTCGAGCCGCGGCTTCAGGCTTTCACGCCGCGGGTGCTGCAGATCGTCAGGACCCTGGTCGTCTTCGGTGTTCTTCTCGCCGTCGCGCAGGCCTGGCAGCTGCTCGATTTTGCGGGATGGCTGGCGAGCGCGTCCGGCCAGAGGCTCACCGGTTCGGTGATCGCGGCGGCGCTGATCGTCCTCGTCGGCATGGGCATCTATGTCGCGATGCTGTCCTGGGTCGAATATCGGCTCAATCCCGATTTCGGGACAGTCCCGACCGCCCGCGAAAAGACCCTGCTCTCGCTGTTCCGCAATGCCTTCACCACGGCGCTCGCGGTCCTCGTCCTCATGCTCGCGCTGGGGCAGCTCGGCCTGAACATCGCGCCATTGCTGGCCGGCGCCGGGGTGCTGGGCCTGGCGATCGGCTTCGGTGCGCAGAAATTCGTGCAGGACATCATCACCGGCGTCTTCATCCAGTTCGAGAACGTCATGAACGAGGGCGATGTCGTCGAGGTCGGCGGCAAGTCCGGCGTGGTCGAGCGCCTGACCATTCGCTCGGTCTCGGTCCGCTCGCTCGACGGCACGCTGCACCTGATCCCGTTCTCTTCGGTCGATCAGGTCTCGAACATGATGAAGGGCTTCTCCTTCCACGTCGCCGAAATGGGGGTCGCCTATCGCGAGAGCATCCCCGAGGTGAAGGAGGCGATGGCAGAGGCCTTCGCCAGCCTGCAGGCGAGCGAGCATGGCGAGCGGATCATCGGGCCGCTCGAGATGCAGGGCATCACCGCTTTCGGCGATTCCGCGATCACCGTGCGGGCGCGGATCAAGACCTTGCCGGGCGCGCAATGGGCGGCCGGGCGCGCCTATAACGAGCTGCTCAAGGAGGTCTTCGACCGCCGCGGCATCGAAATCCCGTTCCCGCATCTGACGCTCTATATGGGCGCCGACAAGGCGGGCGCGGCGCCGCCGCTCAACCTTTCGGGGCAACTCGCGCTCGCCGGAGCGTCGGCGGGCAAGCCATAGGCGTCGGGGGCAGAGGTTCCGGCCGGGGCGGCGAATCTGCGGCAGCGAAAGCTCGGCTCAGCGGCCGAGCGCCGTCCGGATCAGGGCGAGAGCCTCGGTGCCGGCCCATTCGGCGGGGCCCTGCAATGTCGCGAGCTCGCAGCCCTGCGGATCGACCAGGAGGCTCACCGGCATGCCCTCCGCCTTCTTGGCGGCGCGCAGATCCTGGAAGACCTTGGCTTCGGGGTCGGCGTAATAGGCGAGGCCGGCGATGTCCTTCTTCGCCAGCCACTCCTTCGGCTTGTCGAGGTTGCGCGTGTCGATATTGACGGTGACGACCTCGAAATCCGGACCGCCGAGCGTCTTCTGGAGCTTGGCCAGCGCCGGCATTTCGAGCAGGCATGGCGGGCACCAGGTCGCCCAGAGATTGACCAGCACGGTCCGCCCGCGCATCGCCGAGAGGCTGGTCGGCTTGCCGTCCGGGCCGTTGAAGGCGAGATCGGGCACGGGCGTCGACTTTTGCGGCACCTGGATGGCGGCGATTTCGCCCTTCACCAGCGGTCGCAGCTCGGCGAGCTTCGTGGTCGCGGCGCTGCAAGTGGAATTGCCGGCCCCGCCCTGCCCGGAGTAGAAGGCGGCCACGCCGCCGAGCGCGACCAGAACCAGCGCGCCGAGGGCCACCGCCATTTTCGAACGAGACGTCATCGTGCGTCCTCAAGAGCAGGAAAGATCGCCGTGAGCAACCGCATGTGGGGTGGGCGTTTCGCCACAGGTCCAGACGCCATCATGGAGGAGATCAACGCCTCCATCGATTTCGACCAGCGCCTGTGGCGGCAGGACATCAGGGGCTCGCTCGCGCATGCGGCCATGCTGGCCGCGACCGGGATCCTGACGCAGGACGACGTGGACGTCATCACCAAGGGACTCAAGGGCATCGAGGCCGAGATCGAGGGCGGGCGCTTCACGTTCTCGCGCGCGCTCGAGGACATCCACATGAACATCGAGGGCAATCTGCGCGAGCAGATCGGCCTCGCCGCCGGGCGCCTGCACACGGCCCGCTCACGCAACGACCAGGTCGCGACCGATATGCGGCTCTGGGTGCGCGACGCGCTCGACCAGCTCGACGAGCAGGTCGCCGGTCTCCAGCTCGCGCTCGCCGAGAAGGCCGAGGCCTATGCGGGGGCGGTGATGCCGGGCTTCACCCATCTGCAATCGGCGCAGCCCGTCACCTTCGGCCATCATCTGCTCGCCTATGTCGAGATGCTGGCGCGCGATCGTAGCCGGCTCAGGGATGCCCGCGAGCGCATGAACGAATGCCCGCTCGGCGCCGCCGCGCTCGCCGGCACCTCCTTCCCGATCGACCGGCACATGACGGCAGAGGCGCTCGGCTTCGCCCGCCCGACGGCGAATTCGCTCGATTCGGTCTCGGACCGCGATTTCGTGCTGGAGACCCTGTCCGCAGCCTCGATCTGCGCGATGCATCTGTCGCGCTTCGCCGAGGAGATCGTGCTCTGGGCGACGCCGCAATTCGGCTTCGTCAAGCTCTCCGACAAGTTCTCGACCGGCTCCTCGATCATGCCGCAGAAGCGCAATCCGGACGCGGCCGAGCTGGTGCGCGGCAAGGCCGGGCGCATCTTCGGCGCGCTGCAGGCTCTGCTGACGATGATGAAGGGCTTGCCGCTGACCTATTCGAAGGACATGCAGGAGGACAAGGAAGGCACCTTCGACGCGGTGCAGACCTTGTCGCTCTGCCTTGCCGCGACCGCCGGCATGGTCCGCGACATGCAGCCGGACCTCAAGGTGATGAAGAAGGCGGCGGGCCTCGGCTACGCGACCGCGACCGACCTCGCCGACTGGCTGGTGCGGGTGCTGAAGATGCCGTTCCGCGACGCGCATCACGTCACCGGGCGCCTCGTCGGCCTGGCCTCGGAGCGTGGCGTCGGGTTGGAGAAGCTCTCGCTGGCCGAGATGCAGCAGGTCGAGCCGACGATCACCGAGGCGGTCTTCGCGGTGCTCGGTGTCGAGCAGTCGGTCAAGAGCCGGGTCAGCTATGGCGGCACCGCGCCCGCCAATGTGAAGCGGCAGGCCAAGCGCTGGCTGAAGCTGCTCGCCAAGGATGCCGGCCGTCAGTCCGGGGCTTGACCCGAGCCTCTACCGCCCCAGTTTCTCGGGCCGGCGCAGCGCCGCGCCCGAGAATGACGCCGGCGAGGCTCGCAAGCCTCGGCGCCATTCGCTACACTGCCGCTCGAACCTAGTCCGAGGATTTTCTTTCGTGCCGCATTCCCGCCTGAAATTCGGCCGCGCCGTTCTGCTGGCCGGCCTGCTCGGACTCGCGCTCGCGGCCTGTGGCCGCAAGGGCCCGCTCGAGGCCCCTCCCAACGCCAAGAACGCCATCGCGCTGCCGGACAAGCAGATCGGCGCCGTGGAGAACACGCCGCCGACCGCCATGGACGCCTCGCCGCTCGGCAAGCCGGCGAAAGCGAGCAAGGCGTTGCAGATTCCCGAGACGCCCTTCGTGCTCGACCCGCTGCTCTGAGCTGACAATGCACCATTTCGCCTATCGCGACGGCGCGCTCTTCGCCGAGAATGTCGACCTGCGCGAGATCGCGGAGAAGGTCGGAACCCCCGTCTATGTCTATTCCTCGGCCACGATCGAGCGGCATTACCGGCTCTACGAGCAGGCGATGGCGTCGATCACGCCCGGGCGGAAGCCGCAGGTCTTCTATGCCATGAAGGCGAACAGCAATCTCGGCGTGCTGAAGACGCTGGCGGGGTTGGGAGCAGGGGCGGACACGGTTTCCGAAGGCGAGATCCGCAAGGCGCTGGCGGCCGGCTTCCCGCCGGAACGCATCGTCTTCTCCGGTGTCGGCAAGAGCGAAGGCGAGCTCGCCTTCGCCGTAGAGGCCGGAATCTACCAGGTCAATATCGAGAGCGAGAGCGAGCTCGACTTGCTGTCGCGCATCGGCGAGCGGCTCGGCCGGCGCCAGGAGGCGGTGTTCCGGGTCAACCCCGATATCGGGGCCGGCGGCCACGCCAAGATCACCACCGGCTCCTCGGCCAACAAGTTCGGCGTCTCCTTCGAGGACGTGCACCGGCTCTACGCCCGCGCGGCCAACCTGGCCGGCGTCCGGATCATGGGACTCGCCGTGCATATCGGCAGCCAGATCCGCGAGACCGGAGCCTTCGAGGCGGCCTATGCCAAGATGCGCGACCTCGTCCTGGCGCTGCGCGAAGAGGGACACCGGGTCGACCGGCTCGATCTCGGCGGCGGCCTCGGCATTCCCTATGAAGTGCCGCGGGATTTCGACCATGGCCCGGGGCTGATCGAAGCCTATGCCGGGATGGTCGGGAAGCTGACGGCGGGCCTCGATGTCGAGCTCGGCTTCGAGCCGGGCCGGCTGATCGTCGGCAATGCCGGCATCCTGCTGACGCGGGTGCTGCATCTCAATCCGCGGCCGACCAAGCAGTTCCTCGTCGTCGACGCCGCGATGAACGATCTGATGCGGCCGGCGATGTACGAGGCCTATCACGAGATCTGGCCGGTCGCGGAGCCCGAGGAGGGCGCAAAGACGGTCGCCTATGACGTGGTCGGGCCGATCTGCGAATCAGGCGACACCTTCACCACCGGGCGCGAGCTGCCGCAGCTCCGGCAGGGCGATCTGATCGCCTTCATGACCGCCGGCGCCTATGGTGCCAGCATGTCTTCGACCTATAACCAGCGACTGCTGGTCGCCGAGGTCCTGGTGAAGGGTGATCAATTCGCGGTGACGCGGCCCAGGCAGAGCTATGAGGAGCTGATCGGCACCGATCGGTCCCCGCCCTGGCTGTCCTAGACCGCGCATGATGATCGCTCTGGCGGCTTCACGATTCCCGGAGCGCCTGTGGGCTGCCGCGCTTCCGCGCTGGTCATGCCATATTCCCGTGCTAGCCTTTGTTCCATATCGGAGGCAGAGGGCCGTATGGCGCGGCCCGGAGCAGCGGGATGAATGACAGGCCGCGCCACACGGCGCTCGATCCGCTCGCATTGATCCGCCGCAGGCTCGATCGCCTCGCGGTGGTGGCACGACTGTCGCTGGCCTGGGAGCGGCTCTGGCCGCGGCTCTGGGCACCGCTTTCCGTCGCCTTCGCTTTCCTCGCCGTTTCCTGGCTCGGGCTCTGGCTGCATCTGCCCTGGTGGGGCCGGGCTGGAGGCGCGCTTCTGTTCGCCGGCGCCTTTCTTGCGAGTTTCTGGCCGATCGTCCGCGACCGTTGGCCGGGCCGGCGCGAGGCGCTGGCGCGGCTCGACCGCTCGGTGGCGGGCGGCCATCGTCCGGCGACGGCGCTCGAGGACAGCCTCGCCGTCGGTGGGCGCGATCCGGTCTCGCAGGCGCTGTGGAAGCTGCATCTGCAGCGCCAGAGCGAACATGTCGCGGCGCTGAAGGTGAGCGTGCCTCGGCCGCTGATGGCCGCACGGGACCGGCGCGCATTGCGCGCCGTGCCGCTGCTCGCGGCGGTCACCGGCTTCTTCGTCGCCGGCCACGAGGTCTGGCCCCGGCTCTCGGCGGCTTTCGACTGGCGCGGCCCGGCCGCGGCGACGGCGCCGGCGCGGATCGATGCCTGGATCGATCCGCCGGCCTATACGCGCCTGCCGCCGATCCTGATCGATTTCTCCAGGCTCGCCAGCCCGCGCTTCAACGTTCCCGAGAAGTCGACGGTGGTCGTGCGTATCGCCGGCCGCAGCGCCATGGACGTCGCCACGACAGGCCGGCTCGACGCGCTGCCGGCTGATGACAAGGCGGCGCCGGCCGGCGCCGGCCCAAGCGGGGCTGCCAGGTCAGCCGAGCCTACCGTCGCGGTCGTCGAGAAGCGCTATCTCCTCGCCGGTGACGGCACGCTGCGCATCACAGGCAGCGGCGCCCCGGAGCAGACGCTGAGCCTGCACGCCGTCATCGACGCCAAGCCCGAGATCGCTTTCGTCGATGCCCCCAAGCCCGTGAGCGGCGTGCAGGGTGGGCTCGGGATCGGCTACCGCGCCAAGGATGATTACGGAATCGCGGCGATTGAGGTGATCGTCTCGCGCGCCGGTCCGGTCACGAGCGGGCGTTCTCTGGTCGAAGCGCCGAAGCAGAGCCTGCCGCCGCCATCCTCCGCCTCCGGTGAGGAGGAGATGAAGAGCACGGTCGATTTTTCGGCCCATCCCTGGGCCGGCGCCAAGGTCAATATGAGCCTGCTGGCGCGCGACGAGGCCGGCCAGGAGGGCCGTAGCGAGACGCTCGAAGTGGTTCTGCCGCAGCGCGTCTTCACCAAGCCGCTGGCCAAGGCGCTGGTCGAGGAGCGCCGCCGTCTGGTGATGAATGTCGAGACCCGCAAGCGCGTTCAGCTCGCCATGGACGCGCTGATGATTGAGCCCGAGCGCTTCATGAAGGAGACCGGGGTCTATCTCGCCATGCGGATGATCGGCGAGCGCCTGCGCCGTGCGACGAGCGACGATCAGCTGCGCGAGACCGCCGACCTGATGTGGGGGCTCGCCTTGCAGCTCGAGGATGGCGATCTCTCCGATGCCGAGAAGGCGCTGCGCGCCGCTCAGGAGAACTTGCAGCAGGCGCTGGAACGCGGCGCTTCCGAGGAGGAAATCCGCAAGCTCACCGAGGAAATGCGGCGGGCGATGGATCGTTATATGCGCGAGCTCGCCCAGCAGATGCAGCGCCAGCAGCAGAATGGCGAGCAGAACCAGGCGCAGCTGCCGGAGAATTTCCGCTCGGTGACGCCGCGCGACCTGCAGAACATGCTCGACCGGATCGAGGAATTGTCGAAGCGCGGCGATCTCGCCGAGGCGCAGCGGCTGATGGAGGAGCTCAACAACCTCCTCAACAATCTCAAGACGGCAAGGCCCGGCCAACAGGATCCGCGCCAGCGCGAGATGAACCAGGCGCTCGGCGATCTCGACCGGATGACGCGCGAGCAGCAGCAGTTGCGTGACGAGACCTATCAGCAGGAGCAGCAGCGCCAGAACCGGGCCCAGCGTGGCCAGCGGCCGGGCCAGCAGCAGGCCCGCCCCGGCCAGCAGCGCCAGCAGGGCCAGCGTGGGCAACGCGGCCAGCAACCCGGCGAGCAGGGCGACGAAGGCGAGGGCGAGGACGGCCAGAACGCCGAGGGCGGCCAGGGCCAGGGGCAGGGCCTGTCGCAGCGTCAGCAGGCCCTGCGCGAGCGCCTGCAGGACCTCCAGCGGCGCATGCGCGGCATGGGCGCCGATCCGGGGGAGCTCGGCGAGGCCGAGGAGGCGATGCGCGAGGCGGAGGGACAGCTCGGCCAGGGCCAGGAAGGCGAGGCCGTCGATGCGCAGGGACGGGCGCTCGACGCGCTGCGCAAGGGCGGCCAGAACCTTGCCCAGCAGATGCAGGGCCAGCCCGGCGAGGGTGAGGGCAATGACAACGCCTTTGGTGAGCCCGATGGGCGCCCGGCGGGGCGGCCTTCAGCCCAGCAGCGCACCCGCGACGACCCGCTCGGCCGGCCGCAGCGCCAGCGCGACTGGGCCGATGGCCGGGTCCGCGTGCCCGGCGCCGACGAGAGCGCGACGCAGCGCGCACGGCGCATCCTCGAGGAGCTGCGCCGCCGCCTCGGCGATCCCTCGCGGCCGCTGGAAGAGCTTGACTATCTCGAACGCCTGCTGCGGCGGAACTGAGCGCTGCGCCTCGTCGTCATGCTCGGGCTTGACCCGAGCATCCTCGGCCGAAGGAGGCACAGGTCGGCGCCCCCAAGTCAGGCACTCCTCGGGTCTGCGCTTCGCTTCATCCGAGAATGACGACGAGTTTCCCGCTCCAACGGCGCGACTGATCGGCCGGCGGGATATCCGACCGCGTTATCCCCGTCCCGGAAAACCGGTGCATGATGCCCGCAGCCATGGGGAGCGCCGTCATGTCGATGAAGGGATCGCGAAGCCGCAGGAAACCCGCCGCGCCGGTGCCGGCCGAAGAGGTTCCGGCCCAGAACGTGCCGGTCGCCGAGCCGGACCTCGCCGTGACGGTGGCGCGGCTCGCCCGGCTCGCCCCGGTCGGCAAGGCCGAGATCATGGCGAACATCGCGCTGCATTTCGAGCGGCTCGCCGTCCAGGCCGAGGTCACGACGCGGCTGCGCCTCTGCCATTTCCTCGCCCAGGCCGCGCATGAGACCAACCGTTTCCGGACGCTCGAGGAGCAGGGTGGGGCGACGCAGTTCGCGCGCTATGAAGGGCGCACGGATCTCGGCAACAGCGAAGCCGGGGATGGGGCGCGCTATCATGGCCGTGGCGTCTTCCAGCTGACCGGCCGGGCCAACTACCGGCGTTATGGCCGGATGCTGAACGTCGATCTCGAGGGCCGGCCGGAGCTCGCGCTCGATCCGCGCATCTCGATCCAGATCGCCTTCGCCTATTGGCGCGACCGCAACCTCAACGCCGCCGCAGACCGCGACGATGCGGCCCGCGTCACGCAGCTGATCAATGGCGGCGCCAACGGTCTCGCCGACCGCCGGCAATTGCTGGCGACGGCGAAGGGCATCTGGGTTTAGACCGGGCAGCCAGTCCAGGGGCCGAAACCGATCAGGATCGGCCTCGGCCGCGATAGCTCGGAATCCACGCGGTCGGCTTAAAGCTTTCGCAAGGGCAGGCGTCGATAAGCTGCGCAGCTATCGCCACCTGCCGCAGAGTGTGCCTTGCCGCTGGACTACCATTCGCTGCTGACGGCCTTCGCCCTTTCCGGTTGCGGATTGGCGATCACCTTTTTCGTAAGCTGGTTGGCCTCCAGAACGGAACGCTTCCTGATCGCCTGGACTTTCGGCGTGGCGTTCATGGCGCTCGGCGTGCTGATCTACAGCTGGTACGCGCAGACCATGGTGCCGGCCATTGGCGCCGCCGGATACACGATCCTGCTGACCGGCCTCGCTTTCGTGTTCGGCGCCGGCCGTGAGTTCCGCACCGGCGTCCTGCCCTGGCGCAGCATGGTCGTCATGGCGGTGGTGTCCTCCGTCGCCATGGCCGTCCCGATGCTGGCCGGCTACAACGGCGCCGCCATCGTCATGCTCAATGTCGCAGCGACGGTCATTCTTCTGATCACGGCCTGGGATTACTGGCTCGGCCGCGCCGAAGCCCGGTTGGCCATTCCGCTGCTGACGGTCCTCTACGTGCTGACGGGGCTCTCCTTCGTCCCCTGCGCCGTCCTGCTGCTGCTGGATGGCGAATGGCGCCTGTCGCAGGCTCCATCGAACTGGGCCGAAGACCTCAACATCGTCATCTGCCTGCTCACCCTGTCCGGTATCGGCGCGCTTTCCCTGGCGCTGAACCAGGCGCGGCTGGCGCGCGGCCATAAGCGCGATGCCGAGACCGATCCTTTGACCGGCCTGCTCAACCGGCGGGCGCTGCTCAGTCGCCTCTCAGGCGACGTCAGAGGTCCCGCGGCATTGATCGTTTTCGACATGGACCACTTCAAGACGACCAATGATGTCCATGGTCATCTGGCGGGCGACGAGGTGCTGCGAAGCTTCGGGAAGATCCTGGCGCTGACCAGCCGATCGCAGGGGCTCGCGGCGCGGCTCGGCGGCGAGGAATTCGCGCTGCTGTTGCCGGGAGCCTCGCTGATCATGGCGGCAAATCTCGCCGATGGCGTGCGCAGGCGCCTCGCCAAGCGCAATTTCAGCGGGAATGGTGGTTCGTTTGCGAGCACGGTCAGCGCCGGCGTCGCCTGGTCCGAAGAAACCGTTCTCGATTTCGAGGCGCTTCTGCACGATGCCGACAAGGCGCTCTATGCCGCCAAGCGGAATGGCCGCGACCGTGTCGTGCGTGCGGGCGACACGGAACCTCCGGCCAGCAGCCGGCCATTGCCGGAGGGGCGGCGCGG
Organism: Allobosea sp. NPDC055594; assembly: GCF_053618995.1. Lineage (NCBI taxonomy): Bacteria > Pseudomonadati > Pseudomonadota > Alphaproteobacteria > Hyphomicrobiales > Alloboseaceae > Allobosea > Allobosea sp. NPDC055594. Next base: position 305,312 of record NZ_JBSHIO010000003.1, on the reverse strand, counting down.
TGTCGTCGAGCGCGTCCGGCTCAAGGTCGGCTAGATCGCCGCGCGTCCGTCCGGACCCGGTTACGGTGATCGATCTTTTTGTTATCGCATCGGCCTGCGGAAGCCGATGCGAAACAGCCGCACTGCTCAGCCGTGCCCCGCCTTCAACGCCTGGTCGAGATCGGCATAGAGGTCCTCGACATCCTCGATGCCGGTCGAAAGCCGCAGCAGATCGGGCGGGCAGGGTGAGCCGGCGCCCTCGATCGAGGCGCGATGCTCGATCAGGCTCTCGACGCCGCCGAGCGAGGTCGCTCTCTTGTAAAGTTCGACGCGAGCCGCTGCGGCAACGGCCGCCTGCTCACCGCCGCTGACCTGGATCGAGAGCATGTAACCGAAGCCGCCCTGCATCTGGCGCGCCGCGATGTCGTGGCCGGGATGCTGCGGCAGGCCGGGATAGAGCACGCGCGAGACCAGCGGATGGGCCGAGAGCTTCTGGGCCAGCGCCATGGCCGAGGCCGACTGGCGCTCCTGCCGGACATGGAGCGTGCGCATGCCGCGCATCAGGAGATAGGCCTCGAACGGGCCGAGGATGCCGCCCTGCATCTTGCGGACGGTCTTGACCCTGCCCCAGAACTCGTCGTCCTCGGCGGCGCAGAGCGCACCGGCGACGACGTCGGAATGGCCGTTCAGCACCTTGGTCGCGGCATGCATGACGATGTCGGCGCCGAGGGTCAGCGGCCGGGTATGGACCGGCGAGGCACAGGTCGAATCGACCGCGAGCTTGGCGCCGGCGGCGTGGGCGATCTCGGCGGCGGCGGCGATGTCGGTGATGGTCCAGAGCGGGTTCGACGGCGTCTCCGCCCAGATGAGCTTGGTGATGCCGGGCTTCACGGCCGCCTTCAAAGCGGCGAGATCGTCGGTCTCGACGAATTCGATCTTCAGCCCCCAGCGCGTCGCCTCGGTCAGGAGCCAGGCCCGCAACGCCCAGTACATCACCTTGGAGGCGACGACATGGTCACCCGGGGAGAGCGCCTGGAACACGGCGGTCGCCGCGGCCATGCCGGAGCTGAACAGCAGGGCGCCGGCCTTGGCCTCCTCGAGCATGGCGAGCACGGCCTGCGCCTCGTGCACCGTCTCATTGTCGGGACGGCCATAGACGAAGCCCGAGGAATAGGCGTTGTCCGCGTCGCGGATATAAGTGGTGGCGACATGGATCGGCGGCACGACCGCCTTGGTCAGCGGGTCGACCTTGCCCATGGCCTGGGCGGCGAGCGAACGGGGATGCAGCGGGCGCTTGGTCATCGGCGATCCAGTTTCCACTATGAGAGACAATTCATCTCACTGTCTTTGCTGCGGTGCAATAGACTCGTCTTGCGAGGAGCGCAGGGATACCCCATCCTTGCCGCATGAGCACACAGACCGATAGCGCCGATCGTCAGCCGGCAGTGTGGCTGGCCCTTCTCATCGCCATCCTGCCGGTGGTCGCAGCGTCGCTGATCGGCAGCGCGGCGACGGTGCCGCAGATCCCGGGCTGGTATGCCGGGCTCGCCAAGCCGCCCTTCAACCCGCCGAACTGGCTGTTCGCCCCGGTCTGGACCGTCCTGTTCGCGCTGATGGGCCTCGCCGCCTTCCGCGTGCTGCGCCGCCCGTCAGGCACGCTCGGTCGCGGCCGGGCGCTGCTGGCCTATCATGTCCAGCTCGCGCTCAATCTCGCCTGGTCCTGTGTCTTCTTCGGGCTGAACAGCCCGGCGAGCGGGCTCGTCGTCATCGCCCTGCTGATCGCCGCGATCATCTGGACGATCAGGCGCTTCGCGACCCTGCCGGACCGGTTCGCGGCCTGGCTGCTCGCGCCCTATCTCGCCTGGGTCTCGTTCGCCGCGGTGCTCAACCTCTCGATCTGGTGGTTGAACCGCTGAAGGCGGAGAGTTGCTTCAATCGATCGAGCGTTCGATCACCCGCATCACGGTCTCGCGCAGCTCGGCGATGGTGAAGGGCTTGGCCATCACCTCCGCGACGATGGTCTCGAGGCTCTTGGCGCGCTCGCGCTGCTCGGCATAGCCGGTCATCAGCATGATGGTGAGGTCGGGAAACTCGCGCTTCGCGGCGAGGGCGAGCGCGATGCCGTCCATCAGGGGCATACGGATATCGGTGAGCACAAGGTCGAACCGGCCCTGTTCGGCGGTCAGGATCTCCAGCGCCTCGGCGCCATCGCCAGCCATCATGCAATCGTGCCCGTCCATGGCGAGGCCGCGCGCGACGAGCATGCGCAGGGTCTCCTCGTCATCGACCACGAGAATGCGCGACATGGGTTCAGATCCCCGGCAAGCCGGCCTGGTCGGCGGTCTCGATCACGCCGACATAGGGGAGTTGGCGATAGGAATGGGCGACGTCCATGCCGTAGCCGACGACGAAATAATCCGGGCATTCGAAGCCGACATAATCGGCCTTGATGTTGACGGCACGCTTGCCCGGCTTCTCCAGCAGGACGGCGCTGGAAACCTTGGCCGCACCGCGCGCCGCCAGCAGGTCCTTGGCGAAGGCGAGGGTGCGGCCGGATTCGAGGATGTCGTCGACGAGCAGGACCTGGCGGCCGCGGACATCGCTCTGCACGTCGCGCAGGATCTCGACCTGACCGGAGGAGATGGTGGCGGCCCGGTAGCTGGAGAGATGGACGAACTCGACCTGGGGCGCCATGCCGGCGCGGTGCATCGCGCGGATCAGATCGGCCACGAACATGAAGCTGCCCTTCAGCACCGCGACGACCAGCAGGTCGGCGGGCGAATCAGCTGCGATCGCCGCAGCCATCTCGGCGTTGCGGGCGGCAATGGTCGCCTCGTCGTAGAGCACCCGGATACGCTGGGACGGCGGCATGGTCTGGCATTCCTTCCGGGCTCCGGCGCCCGCTAGCGCCGCCCCATGATCGCGGCTGAAACTGGACCTATCGATAACGCCGGAGCGCGGATAATTGAAGTCCGCCACGGCAATGTGGTGGGGGAATCACCGAGCGCTGGCGAGCGTCGCCTGGGCGAGCGGCCCGAAACGGACCTGTACCGAGCGGCCGTTCTCGGGCGGTGCAGCCAGCCGCGCCCGGAAGCGGACCAGCTCCGCCGGCTCGAGTACCGGCCGCGGAGGATCCGCGGTCCAGGTGTAGAGCACCTGGCCGGCCTCGTCCTTCACGGCGACCGTGATCGGCGGCAGCTTCGTCTTCTCGCGGGTGATGTTGGTGACGTCGCCCTCGACAACCAGGAAGCGCCCCTGCGCATCCTGCACGAGTTCGCTCTCGACGGCACTGAAGGCGAGCCCGCGCAGATTGACGGGCAGGCCGAGCCTTTCATAGAGCGCGGCAAATTGCGGCAGGGTGCGCACCACTGCGCCGCGCTGCCAGAGAGCCAGGCCGAGGACGCAGACTCCCGCGAAGGCGATGGCGGCGGGCGTGCCGAGCGGCAGGCGCCCGGCCGGCCGGAGCCTTTCGAGCCAGCCTTTCGCCGCAGGCTTGCGGCGTCGTCTCGTCGGCGCGGTGGTCGGCGCCGTCGCGGCGTCGCTGCGTTCGGCGGCGAGCGCCGAGACGCTTTGTTCGATCTCGGCGGCCTGGCGCAATTCCTCGGCCAGCAGTGCGTTGGTCTCGTCCTCGCTGGGGGCGCTGGGAAAATCCTGGGCCGCGATCTCGCCGAGATCGGCTTCCGGCTCGGTCGCTGGCTCTTCCGCCTGCCGAGGCTCGGGCGGGGGCGCGGCCAGTGCCGGGGCCTCGACCTGCCAGGTCGTCTGGCAGGACGCGCAACGGACCTTGCGCCCGGAAGGGCCGATCTTGGCCTCGTCGAGCTCATACCGGCTGGCGCAGGAGGGACAGACGATCAGCATGGTCTTGGGGCGGTCGCTCCGCGCGGCGTTGGTCTGCAGCCGGCTGGAAGGCGCGGCGATGATGTTCGAACCTCCTCGGTTCCGGGCGGCGCGCAAGCGCCGGCATGCCGGGAGGCGGTTCGTCCAGTCATTGGCGCAATTTATGGTTAACGTCGCGTAAAGCGGGTGCTTTCAGGGGAAGAATTGCGGGGAGCGACGGCATGACCCTTCCCGCGGGCGGCCGCTCCGGGTGTAGGATCGCGCTGCGGCGAGACCGGCGAAGCGCGATTCGGCGGGTTACGGGATAGGAGCAGAGTTGGTTCGGTTCGAAAATGTCGGGCTGCGATACGGTATGGGGCCGGAGGTGCTGAAAGACATCAATTTCAGCATCGCGCCGCGTTCGTTCCAGTATCTGACCGGGCCTTCGGGAGCCGGCAAGACCACGCTGATTCGGCTGATCCTGATGGCGCTGAAGCCGACGCGCGGCCTCGTGCACCTCTTCGGCCAGGACGTCTCGCGGCTCGAGGCGACGACGCTGACCGATTTCCGGCGCAAGATGGGCGTCGTCTTCCAGGATTTCCGCCTGCTCGACCATCTCACCGTCTACGAGAACGTCGCCCTGCCGCTGCGCGTGCTCGGCAAGGAAGAGGCCGGCTATCGCGCCGAGGTCGTCGAATTGCTGCGCTGGGTCGGGCTCGGCGAGCGCATGCATGCGGTGCCCTCGGTTCTGTCCGGTGGCGAGAAGCAGCGCGCGGCGATCGCCAGGGCGCTGATCTCGCGGCCGCAGCTGCTGCTTGCCGACGAGCCGACCGGCAATGTCGATCCGGGGCTGGGCCGGCGCCTGCTGCGCCTGTTCATGGAGTTGCAGACGCTCGGCACTGCGGTTGTGATCGCGACACATGACCTTGCGCTGATGGAGCTCTATGACGCACCGCGCCTGGTGCTTGCCGACGGGCATCTTCATGTCGACGCCTGACCGGGGCGCCGAGCCGGCCGAGCACGAGGAGGGCGAGGAGTTCGCCCGGCCGCGATCGCGGTTGCCGGATAATCTGCGGCGCGATCAGCCGCTGGTCCCGGTCGACACGGTCGCCGGGCGTGCCCTGGTCGTGGTGATCGCGATCCTCACCTTCCTGGCCGCGCTCAGTGCCGGTGGTGCCTTGATGGCGGCGCGGGCTTCGGAGCAATGGCGCGGCGCGGTCGCCAACGAGATGACGATCCAGGTCAGGCCCGATCCGCGCCGCAATATCGAGGCCGATCTCGCCCGGGCCGTCGAGCTCGCCCGTGCGGTTCCGAGCGTCGCCGAGGTACGGGCGATGCCACGGGCCGAATCGGACAGGCTGCTCGAGCCATGGCTCGGCGCCGGGCTCGATCTGATCGAGCTGCCGGTGCCGCGCCTGATCGTGCTGCGCCTCAATGCCAGCGTGGCGAACGACCTCGTCGCCTTCAGCCAGACATTGCGGCGCGAGGTGCCGAGCGCGACGCTGGACGATCATCGGCTCTGGGTGCGCCGGCTTTCGACCATGGCGAACACGATCATCGTCGCGGGCGTCGGTGTGGTGATGCTGGTGCTGGTGGCGGCGGCGCTCGCCGTCGCCTTCGCCACGCGCGGTGCGATGGCTGGCAGTCGCGACAGCGTCGAGGTGCTGCATCTGGTCGGCGCCGATGACGAGTTCATCGCCCGAGAGTTCCAGAACCGGTTCATCACGCTAGGGTTGCGGGGCGGCGGCGCCGGTGGATTCGCAGCCGTCATCGTCATCGCGCTGCTCGGCTGGCTGGCTTCGGCCTGGAGCGCGACCCCGGAGGCAGATCAGTTGCAGGCTATGTTCGGCGCCTTCGAGATCGGCTGGTCGGGCTATGGCGTCGTCATTCTGGTTGCGGCAATCGTTGCCGCCATTGCCGGTCTCGTCTCTCGGGTGACGGTTCGGCATTATCTGCGGGCGATGTCGTGATGTATTGCAAGGGGGGGCCTGCGATCATGCCGCTATTGCGCCCGAATGGGCGAGTATCTTGCAGTGGTCATGGCGATGATCGCAGCGAGGCCAGCTCATCCTACGCGTGCTGAGGGCGATGTGGCCGATGCGCGCGCCATCGTGACGAAGGCGTCGTTCCGCCGCAGGCTGGGACGTGCGCTGCTTTGGCTCGCCTTGCTGGGAACTCTGGCGCTTGTCGCCGGCTATGTGCATTTCGCGATGCGCCTGGCCCAGAGCGAGGCCAGGGCGCCGCGAACCGACGCGATCGTCGTGGTGACCGGCGGTGCCCAGCGCGTCGGCGACGCGATGGGGCTGCTGCATGCGGATCGTGGTACGCGATTGCTGATCAGCGGCGTCAATGAGCGGACCGGGCGAGAGGAGCTGGCGAAGCTCAACCCACGGGCGCGCGAGGTGCTGACATGCTGCGTCGATCTCGACTATCGCGCCCGCAACACCATCGGCAACGCCATCGAGACGCGGCGCTGGATCCGCCAGCACGGCTTCCGCTCGCTGCTGCTGGTGACCTCCAATTACCACATGCCGCGCACCATGCTGGAATTCAATCACGCCATGCCCGGCGTGCGGATCGTGCCCTATCCGGTGGTCACCGACCAGGTCGACGTCACGGCCTGGTGGAAGGACTGGCACACGATCAGGCTGCTGGTGCCTGAATATGCCAAATACCTGGTGGCCTTCCTGCGCAGCCTGGTCGAGGACGATCCCGAAACCTCGCGGCTTTCGGTGATCATCGGCGGACGCAAGCCGGTTTCGCCCAAGCCGGGGGACCAGATGGGACCGGAGCAGGACAAGCGTTCGCGCTCCGCGGGGCAGGTGCCGGGCGCCTGAGGCCGCGGTGCTCTTGACGGGCGCGCGCCGGCGAGGTTCTTGCCCCGCATGCTCGTGCTCCGCTCGCTCCTCTTCAATATCGCCTTCTACCTCAACCTCGCCTTCTGGCTGGTCTGCGCCATGGTGACCATGGTGTTGCCGAAGCGCTTCCTGCTCGGCGTCGCCCTGAATTGGGCGAGCAGCTCGCTCTGGCTGATGCGGGTGATCGTCGGCACGCGTTGCGAGATCAGCGGCATCGAGAACATTCCGCCCGGCGGCATCATCATGGCGGCGAAACACCAGTCGGCCTGGGAGACCTTCGCGCTGATCACGGTGTTCCGGAACCCGGTCTACATCCTGAAGCGCGAGCTGACCTGGCTCCCCTTCTTCGGCTGGGCGCTGCTGAAGATGAAGATGATCCCGGTCGATCGCAGCGCCGGCAGCCGCGCGCTGCAGATGGCGACGCGCCGGGCCAAAGTTGAGCTCGGGCAGAATGGGCGGCAATTGCTGATCTTCCCGGAGGGGACGCGTCGCCCCGTCGCCGCCCCGCCCGCCTACAAGTTCGGCGTCGCCCATCTCTATGGCGAGCTCGGCGTGCCCTGCGTGCCGGTCGCGCTCAATGCCGGCCTGTTCTGGCCGCGGCGCTCCTTTCTGCGCCGCCCGGGGACGATCCGCGTCGAGATCCTGCCGGCGATCCAGCCCGGCATGGACAAGAAGGCCTTCCACATGCTGCTGCAGGAGCAGATCGAGGGTGCCACCGACCGTCTGGTCAGCGAGGGCCGGGCCGAACTCGCCCGCCTCGGCGTGCCTGCTCCTGTCAGTCCGCGGCAGGAAGCGACGCGCAATGGCTGATTGAACTTGACAGCAGCGTCACTATGTTCTGATTTTGTTCTGGAACAAAGGAGGAACCGATGGCTGCTCTGGCTCTTCTGGCCGGCCCTTGCGAGGATCGCCCGGTGCGGACCGCGCGTGAGGCGCCGCTGCGCGGCGCGGCGCAACTGGCTGAACGGCGCTTCACCGCCTGGCGCGGCCGCTCGGGGCGGCGCTATGTCGCCTCGGTCTTCGCGGTGCAGGACGGGCATGCGCTGAACTTCACCGATGCCGTGCTGCTCGCCGTCTCGCCGGAGCGGACGATCGTCGCGGCGCGCGACAGCGGCGCCTTCGGCATCGATGCGGCGCTGACCCGTTGGCGCGACGCGGCCGCCATGGCCGGTGCCTGCGAGATCCATGTGCATTTGCTGGCCGAGGACGGCGCGAGCCGGCGCGCCGCGCTCGCCGATCTGATGCCCGAGGCCTGAAGGCTCAGGTCGGGGTAGGGCTCGCGCTCTTGTCGAGTTCGGCGACGAGGTGGGTCAGCAGCGGGTCGTGGATGCCCATCTCATGCAGGTGCTCCTGGGTGCGCCGGACATAGTCCGGATTCTCGCCTGAGACGCCCTTGCCCTGCTGTACGAAGCCGAGCACCGCCGCCTCCGGCAAGCGGCCGGCATACTGGCCGTGGGCCCGGTCGGCGATATAGGTGAGCGCATGCAGGCGCCGCCCGTCGTCGAGGCGGATGGCGAGCCGCCTTTCGAGATAGACCGCGGTCGCCTGCTCGCGGGCCCGCAGATAATCGATGGTTTCCTCGGCCTGGTCGACCGGCACGCGAAAGGCGACGCCGCGGCAGATGCCGCCGCGATCCAGCCCCAGCACCAGGCCGGGTGTCTCGGGCGTGCCGCGATGCACATGCGAATAGATGCAGAGCGAGCGATGGAAGCCGTGCAGGCGTGCTCCGGCCCGCTCGACGAAATCAAAGCCCGGTCGCCAGATCAGCGAGCCATAGCCGAACACCCAGAGATCCTCCGGCGTTTCCGCTTCGGTCATCCGTACCCTCACAATTTGGCCCGCTTGCCTCGGCAGACAGGACGCCACGATCCGCAAGCGGATCGGCGCTGGCCTCTTGCCGCCCCGGTCGCTATCAATCCGCCGGAATCCTTGCAAGGGAGCGACCGCGCATGCCTGCCGACACCACCGCGCGACGGAACAGCCGTTTCTGGCTCTATGCTCCCTTCGTCCTGCTCGCCATCCTCGCCGCGGGCTGGTCGGGGCTCTGGATGATGGCGCGCGGCAAGGTCGAGCAGCATCTCGACGCGGGAATCGCGCGCGAGGCGGCCGCCGGCCGCAACTGGACCTGCCGCGATCGCAGCATCGGCGGCTACCCGTTCCGGATCGAGCTGCGCTGCGCCGGCGTGACGCTGGTCTCCTCGCGCTGGGGCGACGAGGTCAAGGTCGAGACCGGCCCCGCCGTTGCCGTAGCCCAGGCGACCGCGCCGGGGCATCTGATCCTGCAAGCCACCGGGCCGCTGACCGCGACCCTGCCGGCCAGGCAGAACGCCGATCTCAACTGGAGCGCGCTCGAGGCCAGCCTGCGCCTGACCACGACCGGTTTCGAGCGCATTTCGCTTGTCGTGCACGACCCGGTCGCGACGCTGCGCACTCCGGACGAGACCGGCGGCCTGCGTAGCGAAACGCTGCGCTCGGCGCTGTTCGAGGCGCATCTGCGGCCGAACCAGCAGAATTATGCCAGTCAGCAGGCGGTCGATGTCGCGCTGAGCACGAAGGGAGCGGTCTTGCCGGTGCTCGATGCCCTGCTCGGCGATGCCGCGCCGAGCGATCTCGACGTGCAGGCGACCGTCTTGCAATCCTACGCTTTTCGGCGCGGCTTCAATCCCGATGCGCTTGAAAGCTGGCGCACGGCCAATGGCGGGATAGAGATCACGCGGCTCAGCCTGCTCAAAGGCTCGGCCCGGTTCGAGGCTTCCGGCCGGCTCGGGCTCGACGAGGTGCATCGGCCGGCCGGGCAGGTCGATGCCGCGGTCGCCGGGATCGAGCGCGTCGCCGGCATCAGGGTCGGGGGGCTGACCGCGGGGCTCGGCGCGCTGCTCGGCGGGCGGGCCAATGCGGCGCAAAGCAATGCGGCGGCAGGGCTCACGCCGCTGCCGCCGGTCGTCCTGCGCGAGGGCAGGGTCTTTCTCGGGCCGGTGCGGCTGCCCCTGCAACCGCTGCGGCCGCTCTACTGAGCGCCGATCGCGGCGCGCGGCGCCTCGATCCGCACCAGCGCCTTCTTGACCGCCTCCTGCACCTTCTCGAAGGCACGGACCTCGATCTGACGGACGCGCTCGCGCGAGACGCCGAACTCCTCCGAGAGCTGCTCGAGGGTGATCGGGTCCTCGGCGAGGCGGCGCGCCTCGAAGATGCGGCGCTCGCGCGGGTTGAGGACGTTCAAGGCCTCGCGCAGCGCCGAATGGCGGTTGTCGCTTTCCTCGGATTCGGCGAGCCGGTTCTCCTGGCTCTCGCTGTCGTCGACCAGCCAGTCCTGCCATTCGCCCTCGCCATCCTCGCGCAGCGGCGTATTGAGCGAGGCGTCGCCGCCGAGGCGACGATTCATGTCGACGACGTCCTGTTCACCGACGCCGAGCTTGGTGGCGATGCTCTTGACCTGGTCGGGCCGCAGATCGCCGTCGCCGAGCGCCGAGATCTTGCTCTTGGCCTTGCGCAGGTTGAAGAACAGCTTCTTCTGGTTGGCGGTGGTACCCATCTTCACCAGCGACCAGGAACGCAGGATATATTCCTGGATCGAGGCCTTGATCCACCACATCGCATAGGTCGCGAGCCGGAAGCCCTTGTCGGGCTCGAAGCGCTTGACCGCCTGCATCAGGCCGACATTGCCCTCGGACACGACCTCGCCGATCGGCAGCCCGTAGCCGCGATAGCCCATGGCGATCTTGGCGACGAGGCGCAGATGCGAGGTGACGAGCTTGTGCGCCGCGTCGCGGTCGCCATGCTCGCGCCAGCGCTTGGCCAGCATGAACTCTTCGTTCGGTTCCAGCATCGGGAACCGACGGATCTCTTCCAGATAGCGTGAAAGTCCGCCCTCGGCGGACATGACGGGCAGCGACGCAATCGCCATGCTCGTACTCCTCTCCAGGCTCCCGCACAGCGGCGAGCCGACCACCCGATGATCCATCGGGCAGGATTGTGCGGCGCGCCGGCTCGACGAAGACCGTCGTCAATTCGCGAGTAGCGCTCCCAGCGGCGCCCCTTCAGCCATCCGCTTCGCAGTGCAGTATATTCAATGCGAGAGTGACCGAAAGTGGGCGGCGCAGCAAAAAACCGTCACAGGATCGCGAGTTCTCTTTGCAAACGTGCAAAGTCGTCCGGTGGTTCCGACTCGAAATGCAGCTCCTCGCGGGTGACCGGATGCGCGAAACCGAGCAGGCGCGCATGCAGAGCCTGGCGACCGAGAGCGGTGAGCGCGGCACGTGCGCCTTCCGGCAGGCGGCTGGCCTTGGTCATGAAGCCCGAGCCATAGAGCTGGTCGCCGAGCAGGGGGTGGCCGATATGGCTCATATGGACGCGGATCTGGTGGGTGCGGCCGGTCTCGAGCTGGCATTCGACCAGGCTCGCCAGTGCTTCGACCTCCTCATGGCCGCGCAGCAAGGGCGGATAGCGCTCGATCAATTCGATATGGGTGATGGCCTCGCGGCCCCGGCCTTCGCCGACCACCATCATCTTCTCGCGATTGCGGTTGGAGCGTTCGATCGGTGCGTCGATCGTGCCGCTATGGCGGCGCGGCGCTCCCCAGACCAGGGCCAGGTAGGCGCGTTCGAGCGGTCCCGTGCGGCCGTGATCGGCGAATTGCTTGGCCAGCCCTTGATGCGCCTTGTCGTGCTTGGCGACGACGAGCAGGCCGCTGGTGTCCTTGTCGAGGCGGTGGACGATGCCGGGCCGGCGCACACCGCCAATGCCGGAGAGGCTCGCGCCGCAATGGGCGATCAGCGCATTGACCAGCGTGCCGTCCTCATGGCCGCCGGCGGGGTGGACGACGAGGCCGGCGGGCTTGTCGATGACGATCAGGTGCTCGTCCTCGAAGACGACGTCGAGCGGGATCGCCTGGCCGACCGGCGCGGCGGGCTTGGCCTCGGGCATCACCAGAGCGAGCTTCTGTCCCTCGGCGACCTTGCGGCTGGGGTCGGCGATCACGGCGCCGTCGATGCTGACGCCGCCCTCCTTGATCACCTGCTGCAGCCGGGCACGGGAAATCTCGCCAGCGAGCAGCGCCAGCGCCTTGTCGAGACGCAGGCCGGCATGCCCGGCGGCAATGACGAGTTCAGTCGGGACATCAGTGGGGTTGGGCGCGTTCATGTCCCGTCTATAGGCGCAAGGGAAGAAAATCGCACCCAAAGATCACGGGTCATGTGCGGGCCTTAATCGGCAGCTCGGGCCGCGCGAGGCACGAGTCGGCGCTCTCCCGTCAGGAGGTGGCCGGCTCGTCATGGCGCTCTGGCCGAGGAAGGACGCCGATTTGCGTCAACCGAAGAGGCGGAAGCGGCCCTTCGGTTCTTCCGGCTTTGCCTGTTCCGGTCCCGGATCGTCGGGAGCGTGGGCGACGGGGAAGACCACCGGCGATGGCCGGGCCTGTCCGGCCGGCTTGGCGGGGCTCGGAGCCGCCTCGGCGGGCGCGGCAGCCGCCGGCTCGGGCTTCGGCTCGACAACGGGCTCGGGCTTGGCTTCCGGCGTAGATTCGGCTCGCGTCTCCGCAGCGGCAGGCGTCGGGGTGGGTGTGACCGCCTCGGCCACGGTGGCGGCCGGAACGGCCTCGACGATCGCGGCGGCGGGCTCCGGCGTCGCGGTTTCGACACGTCCTTCGAGGAGCGGGGCGGACTCGTCGAGATCGGCGAGCACGTCGTCGAGATCGGCGGCGGGGCGGCCGAGCGTCGCCGGCGGCATCGTCCAGACGAAGGCATCGAGGCGGCCGGAGATCGGCGAAACCGGCAGCCAATGGTCGGAGACCAGTCCATCGGCGACCCAGGCCGCGTCGCGCGGGGCACGGGTGGCACGAGCGAGCCATTCACGGACGCGCCCGGCGGCGCCGTGCTCGGCCTCTTCGAGCTCGGCCATCAGCAGGCAGACCCGGACTGAGGCGCCACCGGCGAGCAGCGGCTTCAGCGTCGCGCGCGCCTTCCCGAAGTCCTGGGCGTGGATCGCCGCGCCGGCGAGCGCCAGCACGCCCTCCGGGTCGGAGGGACGCAGCCGGGTCAGCGTCTCGGCGCGGGCGAGGCGATCGCGGGCGCTGTCGCCGGGGCGGACATCGAGATAGGCGGCGGCGATATCGGGGTGGGAAGCTTCCTTCCAGGCGGCTTCGAGCAGCCTCGCCGCCTTCTTGACGTCGCCGCGCTCGGAGAGCATGCGCCCGGCCAGTGCCGCCGCCGGGGTCAGCCCCGGGGCGAGCTTGGCGGCTTCGAGTGCGGCGGCGAGCGCCTTCTCGGGTTCGCGGCCCTTGGCTTCGAGCGCCTCGGCGGCGAGCAGAACGGCGCGCTGGCGCTTGGCCTCGGCCTTGTCGGCGAGGCGCAAGGCGGCACGGCGCTCGACGGCGGTGCGCGCCGCCTGCCAGTCGCCGGCGCTGGTGTGGAAATCGAGCAGGGCATCATTGGCCCAGGCGAGCGAGGGCGAGCGGCGCACCGCCTCGTCGGCGAAGGCGCGGGCCGCGGCCATGTCGCCGCGGCGGCGCGCCTCGACGAACAGGCCGCGCAGGCCGAGCACCCGGGTCTCGGGTTTGTCGAGCATCGCCTTGAAGGCGGCCTCGGCGCGGCCGCGATCGCCGGTGAGCTGGGCGGTCTGGGCCTCGAGCAGCAGGGTCAGCGGCTCCTCGGCCGCGAATTTGCGGGCGTCATGGGCGTGACGGCCGGCGGCGATGGGATCGCCGGCGCCGATCGCGACCATGCCGCGCGACACCGCCTCGAAGCCGCGCGCCCGGCGGCGCGACCGTGAGGCGAAGCTGAAGGCGGAGGGCAGGCCGAGCACGAAGCGCAGCACCGCCCAGACGACCAAGGCCAGGAAGGCGAGCAGGATGACGCCGATCGCGGCGATCGCGACGCTGGTCTCGATCCGGTAGCCCTGCCAGAGCACCGAGACCTCGCCCGGGCGGTCGGCGAGCCAGACGGCGCCGGCTGCCAGCGCGGCGATGACGAGGAGATAGGTCAGTACGCGAACCATGGAGCCTTCCTCAGCCTGCCGAACCCAGGGCGGCGACCGCATTGCGCGCGATCGCGGCGATGGCGGCCTCGGCTGCCGCACGTTGCTTGAGCGCCGTCCCGAACGCCTCGCTGGGGCGGCGGGCCGGCTCCGGCAGCTGCGCCCAGAGCGCCGCCGCAGTGGCGATGTCGTTCTGCACCAGAGCGTTCTCCAGCCGGATCGGCAGCGTCGCCGGATCGTTCGCGCCGGTGTCGCCGACCGGGCGGATGGTGACGATCCGGCTGGCCAGCCCGAGCAGCTTGTCCTCCCAGCTGCTGGCCGGGGGGGCGCTCTCGCGGGCAAACAAGGCGCGGTGGCTGCGGAACTGGGCGAGCAGGGCGTCGCGGGTCGAGGCGCCCTTGGCGGCGACCGTATCGAGTGCGGTCAGCTCGGCGGCCGGGATGCCGCCTGCTGCGAGCGCGGCGACGTCCTGCTGGAATGGCCGGCCGGCGGCGATCGCTTCGCGCACGCGCTCGGCGAGGACGATGCGGGTGGCGGCGAGTGCCTGCCGGCTCGGCACCAGAGCGTTCTTGGCGGTGGTCTCGACCGCGGCGAGGCGTTGCCCGGTCTCGCCGAGGCGGCGCTCGAGTTCGGTTGCGGCAGTGCGGGCGGCGGCGGCGTTGCTGTCGGCCTGGCTGAGCTTTTCGGTGACCTGGGCCAGGGCGGCGGCGTCGCCCGCCGCGACCGCGGGGGCGGCCTTGGCGAGCTCGGCGAGGCGGCTCGCATTGCTCTGCGCCACGGCGTCGGCCTTGGCCGCGCTGTCGGCGGCGGCGCTGGCCTTGCGCTCGATCGCCTCGAGCGCGGCGCGGCTGGGCAAGGCGGCGCTCTGGGCCTGCAGCGCCTCGATCCGACGGTTCAACTCGGCGAGGCGGGCGGCGTCGTCGGGGCCGGCGAGCTTGAGGCCGAGCAGCACCAGCCCGGCGCCGACCGCGCCGCCGATCAGTCCGGCGAGAGCAAGCGCCGGCAGGCCGGGGCGGCGCTGGGGCAGGGGGGGCGGGGGCGGCTCGAACTCGCGGGGGAGGGCCTCGCTGGGCAATACGGCCTCGGCGGCGCGCTCGGTTTCGGCGGCGGGGCTCGCGGCGGACTCCGGCTCAGGCGTCGCGGCTTCGGGGGAGACCTCGGCGGTCGGTTCGCCCTGCGGCTGCAATTCGATGGTCGGCGGGGTGCGGCCCGAGCGGCTGCGACGCTTTGCGGCCGGGCTCTGTTCGCTGCTCGGCTCGCTCATGGCATCCTTTTCCGTCTCGGCAGCCGGTTCGGCCGCCGCCATTTCCTCTCTAGCACCGCCATCGAGCAGAATGCGAGCCGGCAGTTGGTCGAGTGCGGCGAGCAGAGCGGCCTCCTCGGCATGCTCGGCGACCAGCACGGTGCCGGCGCCGGCACCGATCAGCGGTGCGGCGATCTCGGCCGAAAGCGCGACCTGCGGCAAGGCGAGCGCCTGCTCGGTCAGGCCGGCAGCGCTGGCCAGCGAAAGGAAAGTCTGGGCGCTGCGCGGAGAATAATGCAGGGCGGCATCGACCTCGCCGCGGCGCAGGGCCTCGACGGCGGCCTCGGGCAGGCTCTCGACCGCCCTGGCCTCATAGGCCGTCCAGATCGCGACCTCATGGCCGGCGGTGCGCAATTGCTCCGGCAGATCGTCATGGCGGTCCTGCCCGGCGACGAAGAGCAGCTTCTTCGGCGCCGGCAATTGGCTGGAGATCAAAGCGAGGAGATCGGCGCGGTTGCCCTTGGCGTTGCGGGTCGCGAAGCCGAGTTCCCCGGCCGCATCGGCGGTGCGGCTGCCGACACAGAATGCAGGAAGCGCCTTGCGCCAGGCCTTCGGCAACTGCTCCAGCGCCGGAACGGCGTTGGCGCTGGTCAGCACGATCGCGTCGAACGGGCCTTTCGGTGCCGGCTCCGCGCCTGGGACGATGCTGAAGAGCGGCGCCGGGACCGGCTCCTGGCCGCGCTCGCGCAGCGCCTTGGCGGTGCGCTCGGCATCGGGCTGCGGTCTCAACACCAGAACGCGCATGTCGTCTCCTCGTTTCGGCCGGTCGTAGAGGCTCAGGCCGGATCGTAAATGCCGGCCGGGGCGCGGGCGCGCAATTCGCGCCCGAGATCGGCTCCCAGTTGCGCGGCTTCCGTGACGGAACCATGGCGCTCACCCTCGGCGCATTGCGAGCCGTCGGGCGAGAGCAGCTGGGCGCGCAGATGCACGCGGTCGCCGTCGACGACGGCATGGCCGGCGATCGGCATGCGGCAGGAGCCGTCGACCTCGGCCAGGAAGGCGCGCTCGGCCGTGACCGCGATCCCGGTTTCACGGCAGATCACCGGGGCGAGTGCCGCGATCGCGGCAGCGTCGTCCTCGCGGATCACGATGCCGATCGCGCCCTGGCCGACCGCCGGTAGCGATTCCGCGATGGACAGGATGCCGCTCGCCTTGTCCTCGAGGCCGAGCCGGCGCAGCCCGGCGAGCGCCAGCAGC
Organism: Allobosea sp. NPDC055594; assembly: GCF_053618995.1. Classification (NCBI taxonomy): domain Bacteria; kingdom Pseudomonadati; phylum Pseudomonadota; class Alphaproteobacteria; order Hyphomicrobiales; family Alloboseaceae; genus Allobosea; species Allobosea sp. NPDC055594. The sequence goes on along the minus strand of NZ_JBSHIO010000003.1, from coordinate 289,190 downwards.
GTCGCGTCGATCTCGCCGCTGGCGACCTTCTCCATGCGCCGCGCGACATTGCCGCGCAGCAGAACGACCTTCAGATCGGGCCGGATCCGGCGCAGCATCGCCTGCCGGCGCAGCGAGGCCGAGCCGATCACGGCGCCTTGCGGCAGGTCGGCGAGGCGGGAGATGCCGCGTGAGATCAGCACGTCGCGCGCATCCTCGCGCGGCAGATAGCCGCCGACCACGAGGCCGGGCGGCAGCTCCGTCTGCAGGTCCTTGGAGGAGTGCACGGCGAAATCGATCATCCCGGCGAGCTGGGCGACATCGAGTTCCTTGGTGAACAATCCCTTGCCGCCGGCCGCGGCGAGCGAGCGATTCTGGATCGAATCGCCGGTGGTGACGATCGGGTCGAAGGGCAATTCCTCGGCGGCCCAGCCATGGGCGTCCATCAACCGGCCGGCGAATTCCCGGGCCTGCGCCATGGCGAGTGGGCTGGCGCGCGTACCGATGACGAAGCGGCCGGGCATGCGCTGCTGCCGCGGGGGGGTGGGCTGTTCGCTCATTCGGCGCAAATTCTCCGTTTCCCGGCGCAGCGTCCCGCGCGCCATTGGCCTTCTCTTTCTGCAGCACTATACGAAGGAAATCCCCGCGCGAAACCGCGCACCTGTCAGCCACCCCGCTGCCGGGACCTTAAACCAGCGAGCTTTCCGACCGACCGGCCATGCGAGTTCTGGGCATAGAGACCACCTGCGACGAGACCGCCGCCGCGATCGTCGGCGTCGAGCGCGGCGGCGCGGCCAAGATTTTGTCCAACGAGATCCTCAGCCAGATCGCGGCGCATGCCGCCTATGGCGGGGTCGTCCCGGAGATCGCGGCACGCGCCCATGTCGAGGCGATCGACCGGATCGTCGCGCGCGCTTTCGAGAGCGCCGGGCTCAAGGCCTCGGAGATCGACGCGGTCGCGGCGGCGGCCGGGCCGGGATTGGTCGGCGGCGTGATGGTCGGCCTGACCAGCGCCAAGGCGATCGCTCTGGTGACCGGAAAGCCCTTCATCGCGGTCAACCATCTCGAGGGCCATGCCCTGACCGCGCGGTTGACCGACGACGTCGCCTTCCCCTATCTGCTGCTGCTGGTTTCCGGCGGGCACACGCAATTGCTCGCCGTGCGCGGCGTCGGCGACTACCTTCGGCTGGGCACGACCATCGACGACGCGGTCGGCGAAGCCTTCGACAAGATCGCCAAGATGCTGGGCCTGCCCTATCCCGGCGGCCCCTCGGTCGAGCGCGAGGCACTCAAGGGCGATTCCGAGCGTTTCGAGTTCCCGCGGCCGATGACCGGGCGACCCAAGCCGGATTTCTCGCTGTCGGGCCTGAAGACGGCGGTGCGGCTGCTGGCGGAGCGGATCGCGCCGCTTTCCGATCGCGATGTCGCCGATCTCTGCGCCTCCTTCCAGGCCGCGGTCGTCGATGTTCTGGTCGACAGGACCCGGGCCGGGCTGCGCGCCTGCCGCGAGGCCGGGATCAGCCCGTCGACGCTCGTCGTCGCCGGTGGCGTCGCCGCCAACCAGACGATCCGTTCCGGGCTGATGCGGCTTGCCACCGAGGCCGGGCTGCCGATGGTCGCGCCGCCGCTGGCGCTCTGCGGCGACAATGGCGCGATGATCGCCTGGGCCGGGCTGGAGCGGCTGCGGCTCGGCATGGTCGACGATATGAGCGCGGTCGCCCGGCCGCGCTGGCCGCTCGACGAGCTCAAGGCCGCCGTGTGATGGCAGCGGATCGGTTCGCCACGATCGGCGTCGTCGGTGGCGGCGCCTTCGGCGCGGCGCTTGCCTTGGCGGCGGCACGGGCCGGACGGCACGTGATCCTCTGGGCCCGCGACGGCGAGGCGGTGGCGGCGATGCGCGCACGCCGCGAAGTGCCGCGCCTGCCGGGCGCGATCCTGCCGGAGGCCGTCGAGCCGGTCGCCGAGCTGACGGCGCTGGCCGCGGCGCAGGCGCTGATCCTGGCGGTGCCGACCCAGTCGCTGCGGCCGGTCTGCATGAGCCTCGCGCAAGCCTTGCCTTCCGGGTTGCCGGCGATCTCGGCCGCCAAGGGCATCGAGCAGAAGAGCGGCCTGTTCACCACGCAGATCATCGCCGAGCTCTGGCCGGGCGCGGTGCCGGCGATCCTGTCGGGTCCGAGCTTCGCCGTCGACATCGCCCGCGGCCTGCCAACGGCGCTGACCCTGGCGGCGAGCGATCCCGTGCTGGCGCAGAAGCTCGCCGAGGTGCTGAGTTCGTCTTCGCTGCGCATCTATCACAGCAACGACCCGCGCGGCGTCGAGATCGGCGGCGCCGCCAAGAACGTGCTCGCCATCGCTGCGGGCATCGCGATCGGGCTCGGTTATGGCGAGAGCGCCCGGGCGGCGCTGGTGGCGCGCGGCTTTTCCGAGCTGCGCCGTTTCGGCGAGGCCTTCGGGGCGCAGTCGGAGACGCTGATGGGGCTTTCGGGCCTGGGCGACGTCGTGCTCTCCTGCGCCTCGGCACAATCGCGCAATTTCGCCTATGGGCTGGCGCTGGGGCAGGGCAGCACGCCGGCCGAGGCAGCCGGCGGCAAGCTCGCCGAAGGCGCCTTCACGGCGGCGATCCTGGCGGAGATGGCGCGGTCGCGAGGAATCGAGACGCCGATCGCGGAAGCGGTCGCGGCGATCATCGCCGGAAAGATCGGGGTCCGCGAGGCGGTCGCCGGGCTGCTGGCGCGGCCGATCCGTTCCGAGAACTGAAACGGCTGGAACCGGGCAGGGAGCGAATAATGGCCAATGACTGGTCCGATCTGACGAAACGCGTGGCCCGCGGCATCGCCGAGGTACGCAAGACCACCGGCGCCGAGCTGGTGGCCGAGAGCCAGCCCGTGCCTCTGGCCGGGCGGATCGCCGGGCGAGTGATCGAACTGCGCCGCCGCCGCCGCGAGGACACGCATCGCTTCGTGCTGATCCTGCCCTTCGGCGAGGGCGAGACCAGGATCGAGCTCAGCCCGCAGGATTATGCCGCGCTGACCCGCGAGATGGTGCGGTTCTGGAACGAGCAGGGCGAGGCCGCCTCGCGGCCACCGGCGCCTTTGAAGGAAGAAGAGGACGACGCCTGATGGCTCACTGGCTGATCAAATCGGAACCCTCGGTCTGGTCCTGGGAGGACCAGGTCAAGGCCGGGGCCGAGGGCACGCGCTGGGACGGGGTGAAGAACCACACCGCCAAGCTCAACCTGATGGCGATGAAGAAGGGCGAGCAGGTCTTCTTCTACCATTCGAATGAAGGGCTCGCGGTGGTCGGCATCGTCGAGGTCATCAAGGAGCACTATCCCTGGAGCGAAGCGGGCCCGCCCTGGGTGCTGGTCGATTTCAAGGCGGTGAAGCCCTTGCCCAAGCCGGTGACGCTCGCCGCGGTGAAGGCCGAGCCGAGCCTCGCCAAGATGTCGCTGGTCACCTCCTTCCGCCTGTCGGTGCAGCCCGTGACCGAAGAGGAATGGGCGATGGTCTGCAGGATGGGCGGGCTCTGAGACCGTTTCCGCGTGCGTCCACCGGGAGGCCGGCAGGGCACGCGACGGCGTATCCGGAGCGACCCGGGCGCAGCGGCGGAGCTCGCTCCCCCGCCGAAAGTCGCAGCAACGAAAGTGCGAGCCGCCGGCGCTTGTCGCCGATGGCTTGCGTCTTATGATGTGATGAACTTGAAAGAAGCCGCGTCGGATCGCGACGACGGCGCCATGCCGCCCAGAGCCGCCTCCGGCTCACGCCGACGGCCGAAGTCTGGGGAGACGTCTGATATGACCGAGATGATCTACGATGTGCCGGCGACCTGGGCCAAGAAGGCCTATCTGAACGACGCCAAGTACAAGAAGATGTACGCGGCCTCGATCAAGGATCCCGACAAGTTCTGGGGCGAGCAGGGCAAGCGCATCGACTGGTTCAAGCCCTATACCAAGGTCCGCAACGTCAGCTACAAGCCGGGCAAGGTCTCGATCAAGTGGTATGAGGACGGCACTACCAACGTCGCCTATAACTGCATCGACCGGCATCTGCCGACGCGGGCGAAGCAGACGGCGATCATCTGGGAGGGCGACGACCCCTCGGAGTCGAAGAAGATCAGCTACGGGCAGCTCTACACCGAGGTCTGCAAGTTCGCGAACGTGCTGAAGGCCCAAGGCGTCAAGAAGGGCGACCGCGTCACCATCTATCTGCCGATGATCCCGGAGGCGGCCTATGCGATGCTGGCCTGCGCGCGCATCGGGGCGATGCATTCGGTGGTGTTCGGCGGCTTCTCGCCGGACTCGCTCGCCAGCCGGATCGAGGACTCCGATTCGAAGATCGTGATCACCGCCGATGAGGGGCTGCGCGGCGGCCGCACCGTTCCGCTGAAGAAGAATGTCGATGCCGCCGACCCCAAGGTGAAGGGCGGCATCGCGACGGTCATCGTCGTCAAGCGTACCGGTGGCAACGTCACCATGCAGGATGGCCGCGACGTCTGGTACCATGACGAGGCGGCGAAGGTCTCCGGCCATTGCCCGCCGGTCGAGGTCAAGGCGGAGGATCCGCTCTTCCTGCTCTACACGTCCGGCTCGACCGGCAAGCCGAAGGGAGTGCTGCACACCACCGGCGGCTACCTCGTCTATACCGCGATGACGCATCAATACGTCTTCGACTACCACGACGGGGACATCTACTGGTGCACAGCCGATGTCGGCTGGGTCACCGGCCACAGCTATATTCTCTACGGGCCGCTCGCCAATGGCGCGACGACGCTGATGTTCGAGGGCATCCCGACCTATCCGACCATCTCCCGGTTCTGGGAGGTGATCGACAAGCACAAGGTCAACACCTTCTACACTGCGCCGACCGCGATCCGTTCGCTGATGGGCGCCGGCGAGGAGGCCGTGACCAAGACCAAGCGCAAGTCGCTGCGCCTGCTCGGCTCGGTCGGCGAGCCGATCAATCCGGAAGCCTGGGAATGGTATCACCGGGTCGTCGGCGAGCGCCGTTGCCCGATCGTCGACACCTGGTGGCAGACCGAGACCGGCGGCATCCTGATCTCGCCGCTGCCCGGCGCGACCCGGCTGAAGCCGGGCTCGGCGACCAGGCCCTTCTTCGGCGTCAAGCCCGAGATCGTCGACGCCGAGGGCAAGGTCCTCGAGGGGGCGGCCGAGGGCAATCTCGTCATCTCCGAGAGCTGGCCGGGCCAGATGCGTACGGTCTATGGCGACCATAAGCGCTTCGAGGAGACCTATTTCGCGACCTATCCGAACAGGTACTTCACCGGCGATGGCTGCCGGCGCGATGCTGACGGCTATTACTGGATCACGGGGCGCGTCGACGACGTGATCAACGTCTCCGGCCACCGCATGGGTACGGCCGAAGTCGAGTCCGCGCTGGTCGCGCATCCCAAGGTCTCGGAGGCCGCGGTGGTCGGCTATCCTCACGACATCAAGGGGCAGGGCATCTACGCCTATGTCACGCTGATGGCGGGCGAAGAGCCTACGGCGGACCTGAAGAAGGAGCTGGTCACCTATGTCCGCAACGAGATCGGCCCGATCGCGTCGCCGGACCTGATCCAGTTCTCGCCGGGCCTGCCCAAGACCCGCTCCGGCAAGATCATGCGCCGCATCCTGCGCAAGATCGCCGAGGACGAGTTCGGGGCGCTGGGCGATACCTCGACGCTGGCCGATCCGGCCGTGGTCGAAGACCTGATCGCCAACCGCCAGAACAAGCGCAAGGCGGGCTGAGTCCCGAAAGCGACGCGGAAAATGGCCGGATCCGATCCGGCCATTTTCTTTTAATTCCTCATGACACGATCGCCGGCGGCGGCCGAGGTCGCTGCGGGGCGCCTCAGGCTTACTTTGCGGCAGGCTTGCGGCGCGGCGCCTTGATCTTGCGCCCATAGAGTTCCAGCCGGTGGCGCACGATCTCATAGCCGAGCTCGGCGGCGATCTTGGCCTGCAGCGCCTCGATCTCGGGCGAGGAGAACTCCACCACCGTTCCGGTCTCGACATCGATCAGGTGATCGTGATGCTCCTGGTCGGCGTGCTCATAGCGCGAGACGCCGTCCTCGAAGGCGTGGCGCTCGATCGCGCCTTGCGTCTCCAAGAGCTTCATCGTCCGGTAGACCGTGGACAGCGAGAGTGTCGGATCATGCGCGAAGGCGCGGGTGAAGATGCCCTTGGCGTCCGGATGGTCGTCGGCTTCGGCGAGTACGCGCAGGATAAGCCGGCGCTGCTGCGTCATGCGCAGCCCCGCCTGGCGGAGTTGGCCTTCGAAAGCCTCCACGCGCTGGTCGATTCCCTTCATGGCAGAGAGGTAGCAACGCTGAGAGGCATTTGCAAAAGCAGTTATCGCAAATCGTTCGCAACTGCGTTGACAGATGCAAGTGGTTTGCAATAGCGTTCGACCATGCGCCATCGAACGCTGGAGAAAGCATGTCCCCGCGCCGCCGTTTCCTGAGCCTGCTCGCTGCTGCCCCGCTGGCGCTGGGTCTCGCCTTCGATCCTCTGACCGCGCTGGCGCAGGCCGCGTCCGGCAAGCCGCTGCTTGTCGTCACCACTTTCACGGTGATCCAGGACATCGCCCAGAACGTCGCCGGCACGGCGGCGATCGTCGAGTCGATCACCAAGCCCGGCGCCGAGATCCACGACTACCAGCCGACGCCGCTCGACGTGGTCAAGGCGCAGTCGGCCGATCTCGTGCTCTGGAACGGCATGAATCTCGAGCGCTGGTTCGAGCGCTTCTTCGACAATGTGAAGAACGTGAAGAGCGCGGTGGTGACCGAGGGCATCGTGCCGATGGGCATCAAGGAGGGGCCCTATGAGGGCAAGCCCAACCCGCATGCCTGGATGTCGACGGCAAGCGCGCTGATCTATGTCGAGAATATCCGCAAGGCGCTGAGTGAGGCCGATCCGGCGAATGCCGAGACCTATGCCAGGAACGCCGCCGCCTATGCCGCGCAGATCCAGGCGATGGACGCGCCGCTGCGCGCAAGGCTCGACAAGGTGCCGGAGGACAAGCGCTGGCTCGTCTCCAGCGAGGGCGCCTTCAGCTATCTCACGCGCGACTATGGCTGGCGCGAAGCCTATCTCTGGCCGATCAATGCCGATGAGCAGGGCACGCCGCAGCAGGTGCGCCGGCTGATCGACCTCATCCGCAAGAACAAGCTCCCGGCTGTGTTCAGCGAGAGCACGATCTCGGATCGGGCCGCCAAGCAGGTGGCGCGCGAGACCGGGGCGAAATATGGCGGCGTGCTCTATGTCGACTCGCTCTCCGATGCGCGCGGCGCCGTGCCGACCTATCTGAAGCTGCTGGAAGTCACCGTCGACACTATCGCCAAGGGATTTGGCCAGTGAACCTGCACCGCCCGGTAGCGCCGCTGCTCGCGGCGGAAGGCGCGCCCTCGATCACGGTTGAGGGCGTCACCGTGAGCTATGCCAACGGCGTCACCGCCGTGAACGACGCCTCCTTCGGGCTCGGGCCGGGCACGATCTGCGCGCTGGTCGGCATCAACGGCTCCGGCAAATCGACGATCTTCAAGACGCTGATGGGCTTCCTGAAGCCGGCTGCCGGCCTCGTGCGGATCGCCGGACTCGAGGTGCAGCGGGCGCTGAAGCGTGGCCTTGTCGCCTATGTCCCCCAGGCTGAGGAGGTCGACTGGACCTTTCCGGTTCTGGTCGAGGACGTCGTGATGATGGGGCGCTATGGCCATATGGGCTTCCTGCGCCTGCCGCGGAAGGCCGATCGCGAGGCGGTGGAGCAGGCGCTGGCCCGGGTCAACATGCTCGATTTCCGCCGCCGCCAGATCGGCGAGCTCTCGGGCGGGCAGCGCAAGCGCGTCTTCCTGGCGCGTGCGCTGGCGCAGGGCGGGCAGGTGATCCTGCTCGACGAGCCGTTCACCGGCGTCGACGTCAAGACCGAGGACCAGATCGTCTCGCTGATGCGCGAGCTCAGGGCCGAAGGGCGGCTGATGCTGGTCTCGACCCATAATCTCGGCTCGATCCCGGAGTTCTGCGACCAGGTCGTGATCATCAACAAGACCGTGCTGGCGGCGGGGCCGACCGAGACCACCTTCACCCAGGAGAACCTGCAGCGGGCCTTCGGCGGCGCGCTCCGGCATTTCCGGCTCGAGGGCACGGCCCTGCACGACGATGCCGATGCCCGGCGGATCACCGTGCTCACCGACGATGAGAGGCCGCTCGTGCTCTATGGCGAGCGCGACCATGAGAAGCTGGCGAGCGGCAGCACGGACGACAAGCCATGATCGAATTCCTGCTCGAGCCCTTCGGCTACCAGTACATGGTCAAGGCGATCTGGGTCTCGGCCCTGGTCGGCGGGGTCTGCGCCTTCCTCTCCTGCTATCTGATGCTGAAGGGCTGGTCGCTGATGGGCGATGCGCTGGCGCATGCGATCGTCCCCGGCGTTGCGCTCGCCTATCTGCTGAAGGTGCCCTATGCCGCCGGCGCCTTCTTTTCCGGGCTGCTCGCGGCGCTCGCCATGGCGCTGGTCAGGGTGCGCACGCAACTGCGCGAGGACGCGGTGATCGGCATCGTCTTCACCAGTTTCTTCGCCATCGGCCTGCTGATCGTCTCGATCAACCCGACCTCGGTCAATGTCCAGTCGATCGTGCTCGGCAACATCCTCGGCATTTCCGACGAGGACGTGATCCAGGTCGCGATCATCACGCTGGTCTCGCTCGCGATCCTGCTGGCGCGCTGGAAGGACCTGATGCTGGTCTTCTTCGACGAGAACCATGCCCGCAGCGTCGGGCTGAACCCGCTCAGGCTGAAGATCCTGTTCTTCGTCCTGCTCAGTGCCTGCACGGTCGCTGCGCTGCAGACGGTCGGTGCCTGCCTCGTCATCGCCATGGTGGTGACGCCGGGGGCTACCGCCTATCTCATGACCGATCGTTTCGGCCGGCTGATCGCGATCGCGGTGACGATGGGCGTCGTCACCTCGGCGGTCGGCGCCTATGTCAGCTACTTCCTCGACGGCTCGACCGGCGGGCTTATCGTCGTCTTCCAGACCCTGCTGTTCCTCGCCGCCTTCGTCTTCGCGCCGAAGCATGGAAGGCTGGCGGCGCGGCGGGCGGCGAGTGCGAGGGCTTCCGCATGAGCCTCGTCCAGACCTGGCTGCTCGCCCCCTTCGCGCACGAGTTCATGCAGCGCGGCCTGATCGTCGCGGTGATGGTCGGCCTGGCCTGTGCCGTGCTCTCCTGCTTCCTCGTGCTCAAGGGCTGGTCGCTGATGGGCGACGCAGTCTCGCATGCGGTGCTGCCCGGCATCGTGCTCGCCCATATCGCCAGCCTGCCGCTGGCGCTCGGCGCCTTCGCCGCGGGGCTCGGCTGCGCCTTCGGCATCGGCTATCTCAAGGAGAACAGCCGGGTGAAGGAGGACACGGTGATGGGCATCGTCTTCTCCGGCATGTTCGCGCTTGGCCTCGTGCTCTTCGTCAAGGTCGATAGCGACCAGCACCTGATGCACATCCTCTTCGGCAACATGCTCGGTGTGACTTGGGCCGACATCGCCGAGACCGCGCTGATCGCGCTGCCGGTTACTGCGATCATGCTGCTGAAGCGGCGCGACTTCCTGCTGCACGCCTTCGATCCCGGTCATGCGCGCGCCATCGGTCTGCCGGTCAGGGCGCTGCATTTCGGCCTGCTCGCCTTGCTGGCTTTGACTATCGTTGCGGCGCTGAAGGCGGTCGGCATCATCCTGGTCGTCGCCATGCTGGTGGCGCCGGGCGCGATCGGTTACCTGACGAGCCGCCGTTTCGACCTGATGCTGCTGGTCGCGATCGCCTCGGCGACGGCATCGAGCGTCGCCGGCACGATCCTCTCCTTCCATCTCGACGCCGCGACCGGCCCCTGCATCGTCGTGGTCCAGGGCGGGTTCTTCGCCCTGGCGCTAGCCTCCAATCTCTGGCGGGCGAGCCGGCGCCGGGCCTCGAGCGCCGTCGCCGGAGACTTCACGAAAGCGTGATTGCCAGGAATAATGGCTCGGCTGGGGCGTTTGGCATCGGTCGGCATTTCCCTGTCGGCCTTCGAGGAGCGCGTGCATCATGGCCGAAACCGATCTCGATCGCCGCCGCCTGCTGCGCGGCAGCCTGTTCGGGCTACCCTTGCTCGCCGTCTTCGCGACGGTGATCGGCAGCGCCCCGGCGCGGGCGGACGATGATGACGACGACGATGATGATGACCGCCGTCGCCGTCGGCGCCGCTACTGGCGGGAGCGTGAACGTGAGCGCCAGTATTGGCGGCAGCGTGAACGCGAGCGCTATTATCGCCGTCGCCGCGATTACGACGACGACGATTGAGCACCGTCGCGCGCCCGGCCCCGCTGGCCGGCCGTGCGATCAGGCGATCACGCCCGCTTCCTGCAAGAGCGCGAGGCGTTCCGCGTCGAGTCCGAGCTCGGCGGTGAGCACCTCCCGCGTGTCCTGGCCGAGATCGGGCGGCAGACGTCCCACCGGGGCGCGCGCGCCGTCGAGCCGGTAGGGCGGCGCGAGCACGGTGCCGGTGCTGCCGTCCGGCCGCGGGCTCTCGACCACCATCCCGGCCTGCTGCGCGCGGGCCGAACGCAAGGCCTCGTGCAGGCCGAGCACTTCGCCGCAGGGGATCGCATGCGCACTCATCCGCGCCAGCAGTTCGGCGCGGGGCCGGGCTCGCAATTCGGCTTCGATCACCGTGATCAGGGCGGCGCGGTGCACGGTGCGCTGCAGATTGGTGCGGAAGCGCTCATCCTCGAGCAGATCGGGACGCTCGATCACCTGCCGGCAGAAGCGCTCGAACTGGGCATTGTTGCCGACGGTGACGACGAGCGCGCCATCGGCCGCCTCGAAGACGCCGTAGGGCACGATCGAGGGATGGGCGTTGCCATAGCGCGGCGGGTCCTCGCCGAGCGCCAGCGCCTCCAGCGCATAATAGGCGCCGATGGTCATGCCGGAATCGAACAGAGCGAGCTCGACATGGCGGCCCTTGCCGGTGCGGCCGCGCTGGACGAGCGCGGCGAGCACGGCCTGCGCCGCATATTGCCCGGTGAAGAGATCGACGGCGGCGACGCCGAATTTCAGCGGCGGCTGGGTCGGCTCGCCGTTCAGCGCCATCAGCCCGGCCTCGCCCTGGATCACGAGGTCATAGCCCGGCCGCGTCGCCTCCGGCCCGTCCGAGCCATAGCCGGCGATCGAGCAGTAGATCAGCCCGGGATTCTCGGTGCTGAGCGCGGCATAGCCGAGGCCGAGCCTGTCGGCGCCGCCGGTCTTGAAGTTCTGGATCACCACGTCCGCCTTCGCCGCCAGCGCACGCACGATGGCGAGGCCCTCGGGCTGGGCGAGATCGACGCCGACCGAGCGCTTATTGCGGTTGACGCTGTTGAAATAGCAGGTGTTGCGGCCGCCGACGCGGATGCCCCAGTCGCGGGTGTCGTCGCCGCGCAGCGGATGCTCGATCTTGATCACCTCGGCGCCGAGATCGCCGAGCACCTGGCCGCACCAGGGCCCGGCCAGGATGCGCGAGAGATCGAGCACGCGGATGCCGGCGAGCGGCAGGTCGAGTTCGCTCATGAGCCCATCACGCCTTCCAGGCTGGCGGCGAAGGCGATCAGGCGCGGGCGCACCTCATCGAGCAGGAAGCCTTCGTCAAGGATGACGGTCGGCGCGCCGCAATTGATCGACATCGGCGGCAAGCCGCCCCCGGGGCGGAAGCCGACCGCGATCGAGCTCACCGTCGGCTGCCATTCGCCGAAGGAGCGCACGCAGCCGGTCTCGCGGTATTCGGCCAACGCCCGCTCGACGCCTTCGCGCAGGCGCGGCCAGGCGGTCTCGTCGACCGAGCGCACATCTTCGAGGATGGCCTCGCGCTCGGCCTCGTCGCAGATGGCGAGATAGGCCCGGCCCATGGCGCTGCGGCAGAGCGAGAGCCGCGAGCCGACATCGATGTTGAGCGCGATCGCCGCCTCGCCGCGGCAGCATTCGACATAGCGCATGCCGAGCCGGTCGCGGACGCCGAGGCCGACCGAGGCGTTGGAGAAGGCGGCGAGCTCGCGCATGCCGGGCCGGGCGATGCGGCGCACGTCGAGCCCGGCGAGGGCGGTGGCGCCGAGTGCGATCGTCGCGGTGCCGAGCCGGTAGCTGCCGCTCTCCGGCATGGCCTGGAGATAGCCGAGCCGCGTCAGCGTATGGGTCAGGCGCGAGACCGTCGAGCGCGCGAGGCCGCAGCGCCGGGCGATCTCGGAATTGACGAGCGCCTCCTCGCCGCGCCGGAAGCAGGAGAGCAGTTCGAGCCCACGCGCCAGCGCCGTGATGAAATGCCGGTCCTCGCCCGCCTCCGCGGCGGGCGCGCGGGCCGGCCGCCCGGGCCTTGCGCGCTGCTGAGGAGCGGCCGCGGGCATCGCCTCAGCGCTTCATCAGGAAGGCGGCGAAGGCGGCCTGTGCTTCGGCCGACATCAGGCGTTCGCCGAAATGGCGGGCTTCGGTGGCGATGGTTTCGGCGGTCGCGGCGGCGCTGCCGCGCTTCAACAGCAGCTTGGTCAGTGCGACCGATTGCGGCGGCAGGGCGGCGAGCGCCTTCGCCTTCTCGATCGCCAGCGGGAGGGCCTCGCCGACTTCGGTGACAGCGTTGAGGAGGCCGGCCTCCTGCGCCACTTCCGGGCTGAAGATCTCGCCGAGCATCAGGAGTTCGGCGGCGCGCTTGGAGCCGGCGATCAGCGGCAGCAAATAGCTCGAGCCGCCCTCCGGGCAGAGGCCGAGCGCGACGAAGGGCAGGCGGAAGCTCGCGCCCTTGCCGGCGAAGGCGAGGTCGCAATGCAGCAGCATGGTGGTGCCGATGCCGACGGCGAAGCCTTCGACCGCGGCGACGATCGGCTTCTTGGCGGTCGAGATCGCGTTGAGGAAGTCGATGGCGATGCGCGCCCCGACGCCGGTGGCGGCCGCGGCGGCGAAATCCTTGATGTCGTTGCCGCTGGTGAAGCAGCCGCCGGCGCCGGTCAGGACGATGGCGCGGACGCCCGCATCGGCATCGGCGGCGGCGAGCGCGTTGATCAGGCCCTGATAGGTCGCCCGGTCGAGCGCATTGCGCCGGTCCGGCCGGTTCATGGTGATCTGCCGCACGCCCTCGGCAACGTCTTCGCTCAGCACCGTCTCGGTCATTGTCCTGTTCTCTTTTTCAAGGGGCGGGCAGGGCCGCGCAAGTCCGGCGGTCGCGTTGCGGTATCGGTCAGAGCAGGCGGGCTCTCGCCTGCTCGTATTCGTTCTTCAGGCGGGCGATCACCTCGGCCACGGGCGGGGCGTCGTCGATCAGGCCGACGCCCTGGCCGGAGCCCCAGATATCGCGCCAGGCCTTGGCCGAGCCGGAGCCGAAGCTCATCTTGCTCTTGTCGGCATGGGGCAGGTCGTCGGGGTCCAGCCCCTGAGCCGCGATGCTCGGCTTGAGGTAATTGCCGGGCACGCCGGTGAAATAGGGGGTGTAGACGATGTCGGCGGCCGAGGCGCCGACGATCATCTCCTTGTAGCCCTCGGCGGCGTTCGCCTCCCGGGTCGCGATGAAGCGGGTGCCGATATAGGCGAGGTCCGCCCCCATCGCCTGCGCCGCCAGGATGGCGCCGCCGCTGGCGATCGCGCCCGACAGGATGATCGGCCCGTCATAGAAGCGCCGGACCTCGCCGACGAGAGCGAAAGGCGACAGCGTGCCGGCATGACCGCCGGCGCCGGCGCAGACCAGGATCAGCCCATCGACACCGGCCTCCAGCGCCTTTTCCGCATGGCGGATCGTGGTCACGTCATGGAAGACGAGGCCGCCATAGGAGTGGACCGCCTTGACCACCGCATCGGGCGCACGCAGCGAGGTGATGACGATCGGCACCTGATGGCGCACGCAGGCTTCCATGTCGTGCTGGAGCCGATCGTTCGAGGCATGGACGATCTGGTTGACGGCGAAGGGGGCGATCCTGCGGGCAGGATCGGCGGCCTTGGCGGCAGCGAGCTCGGCCTTGATGCGCGTCAGCCAGATGTCGAGCTGGTCGGCCGGACGGGCATTGAGCGCCGGAAATGAGCCGACAACGCCGTTGAGGCATTGTGCGATCACCAGTTCCGGGCCGGAGACGATGAACATCGGCGAGCCGATCACCGGAAGCGAAAGCGATTGCGCGAGGCCAGGCGGGAGGGACATGCGGGCGGCTCTTGGGCAGGCGTTGCAGTGGGTCGACTGAGGCCGACGATGTTCGAGCGGTCGCGGGCGGTCAAGCACTGCCAGTCATTATTCTGCATTGCAGAATGAAACGCGCCTTTCGAAATTGAGACGCCGATGCGAGCTTGACAAGAGCGGGTATGGCCGGGTCCCTAGCAGGGAAACCTACAGAAGAACATTCCGCCTGGCGCAACGTGCGCGAGATTCGGGGGAGCCCGCAGATGCTGACCGTCAAGATCGCCCATCAGGGTGCCGTCGCGGTGGCGACCATCGACAATCCGCCGGTCAATGCGCTGGGAGTGGCGCTGCGCCGCGATCTCGCCGCCGCGGTGACCGAGGTCATGGCCGATCCAGAGGTCGAGGCGCTGGTCATCGCCGCTGCGGGCAAGGCCTTCATTGCCGGCGCCGATATCAGCGAGTTCGGCAAGCCTCTGGCCCAGCCGATCCTGCCGGAGGTGCTCGATCTCATCGAGAATGCAGCGAAGCCGGTGGTCGCGGCGATCCAGGGCGTCGCGCTCGGCGGCGGGCTCGAAGTCGCGCTCGCCTGCCATGGCCGGGTCGCTCTGCCGGCGGCGAAGCTCGGCCTGCCCGAGATCAAGCTCGGCATCATTCCCGGCGCTGGCGGCACGCAGCGCCTGCCACGCCTGATCGGTGCCGCCAAGGCCTTTCCGATGATGCTGTCGGGCGAGCCGGTCGCGGCGCAGAAGGCGCTGGACCTCGGCTTGGTCGACCGGGTGGTCGAAGGTGATCTCGTCGCGGCGGCTGTCGGTTTGGCGCAGGAGCTCGCCGCGAAGGGCAGGCCGCGCAAGACCGGCGAGCTTGCCGACAAGCTGACGCCGGCCGATCGCGAGGCCTTCGAGGCGCTGGCCAGGGACGCGACCGCGAAGTCGGGCGACATGCCGAATGCGATGGCGCTGATCGAGGCGGTGCGCGGCGCCTTCACGCTGCCGCTGGCCGAGGGTCTCGCCAATGAACGGGCCCTGTTCGCCAGGCTGGTGGTCGACGAGCGCTCCAAGGCGCTGCGCCATGCCTTCTTCGCCGAGCGCGAGGCCGCGAAGGTTCCGGGCATCGACGAGAGCGTCAAGCCGCGGCCGATCGCGCGCGCGGCGGTGATCGGCGCCGGCACCATGGGCGGCGGTATCGCTATGTGCTTCGCCAATGCCGGCATCCCGGTGACGCTGATCGAGACCTCGCAGGAGCAGGTGGAGAAGGGCCATGCCCGCATCCGCGACACCTATGGCTTCTCGGTGAAGCGCGGCTCGATGACCGAGGCCACGCGCGAGCAGCGCATGGCGCTGATCACGCCCGCGGTCGGCATCGCCGCCGCCGCAGAGGCGGATATCGTGATCGAGGCGGCTTTCGAGGAGATGGGCGTCAAGCGCGAGATCTTCGGCGCGCTCGACAACGTCGCGAAGCCCGGCGCGGTCCTCGCCAGCAACACCTCCTATCTCGACCTGACCGAGATCGCCGCGGCGACGACGCGCCCGGCCGATGTGCTCGGCATGCATTTCTTCAGCCCGGCCAATGTGATGAAGCTGCTCGAGATCGTGCGGCCGGATGGCGTCGCCGCCGATGTGCTGGCGACCGCGATCGCGCTCGGGCGCCGGCTCGGCAAGGTGCCGGTCGTGGTCGGCAACTGCTTCGGCTTCGTCGGCAACCGCATGCTGGAGCAGCGCACCCGCGCCGCCGAGCGGCTGCTCGTTGCCGGCGCCCTGCCGCACGAGGTCGATGCGGCGCTGACCGGCTTCGGCTTCAAGATGGGGCCGTTCGCGATGTCCGACCTCGCCGGCAACGATATCGGCTGGCGCAGCCGCAAATCGCGCGGCAAGACCGCGGCCGTGGCGGATGCGATCTGCGAGCGCGGCTGGTTCGGCCAGAAGACCGGGCGCGGCTATTACCTCTATCCGGAAGGCGCGCGTGCCGGGCAGCGCGATCCGGAGGTCGAGGCGCTGATCGCCGATGTCTCGGCGAAGCAGGGCGTTGCCCGCCGCCGCTTCACCAGCGAGGACATCCTGGCGCGGCTGCTCGACCCGATGGTCAACGAGGGCGCGCGCATCCTGGAAGAAGGCATTGCGACGCGTTCCGGGGACATCGATATCGTCTGGCTCACCGGCTACAACTGGCCGGCCTGGCGGGGCGGGCCGATGCACTGGGCCGAGGCCGTCGGCCTCGACGTGATCGTCAAACGGCTGGAGGAGCAGGCGGCTGAAAGCGGCGATGCCTCGCTCCAGCCGGCGCCGCTGCTGCGTCGGCTCGCCGCCGAGGGCAAGGGCTTTGCGGTGCTGAAGGCGGCCTAGGAGGCAGAGCAGCCGGCCGTTCGGCAGAGTCAGATCAGATCACCGATAGAGGACACCCCAGCTCCATGACCGAAGCCGTCATCGTCTCGACCGCCCGCACGCCGATCGGCAAGGCCCATCGCGGCGCCTTCAACCAGGTGCGGGGCGCCGACATGGCTGCCCATGCGATCCGTCACGCCATGGCGCGGGCAAAACTCGAGCCGGAGGCGGTCGAGGAGGTCGTGATGGGCTGCGGCTATCCGGAGGCCGCGACGGGCCTCAACGTCGCGCGCCATGCCGCGCTGGTCGCCGGGATTCCGGTGCAGTCGGCCGGCGTCACGGTCAGCCGCTTCTGCGCCTCCGGGCTGGAGGCTATTGCCCATGCGGCGCGGCGGGTCGTGATGGACGGCGTGCCGGTCGCGGTCGGCGGCGGCGTCGAGTCGATCAGCCTCGTGCAGCCGGTGACGAGGCGCGAGCTGGCGCTGAACGACTGGCTGACCGCCAACAAGCCCTCGATCTACACGACGATGATCGAGACGGCCGACAATGTCGCGCAGCGCTATGGCATTTCGCGCGAGGCGCAGGATGCCTTTTCTTTGGAAAGCCAGCGCCGCACCGCCGCCGCCCAGCAGCGCAGGCTCTTCGATGACGAGATCGTGCCGATGAACGCGGTGATGGCGGTGACCGACAAGGCGACCGGCGAGGTTCGTCAGGAGGAGGTGACGCTGGCGAAGGACGAGGGCAACCGGCCCGACACGACGCTGGAGGCGCTGGCCAAGCTGAAGCCGGTGCGCGGCGAGGACCAGTTCATCACCGCCGGCAATGCAAGCCAGCTTTCGGACGGCGCCTCGGCCAGCGTGGTGATGTCGGCGCAGGAAGCGAAGCGTCGCGGGCTGGAACCGCTCGGCATCTTCCGGGGCTTCGCCGCTGCCGGCTGCGAGCCTGACGAGATGGGCATCGGCCCGGTCTTCGCGGTGCCGCGCCTGCTCGAGCGCAACGGTCTCAAGGTCTCCGACATCGATCTCTGGGAGCTGAACGAGGCCTTCGCCTCGCAGTCGCTCTATTGCCGCGACCAGCTCGGCATCGATCCTGAGAAGGTCAACGTCAATGGCGGGGCGATCGCGATCGGCCACCCCTTCGGTATGAGCGGGGCGCGCCTTGTCGGCCATGTGCTGCTGGAAGGCCGCCGGCGCAAGGCGCGCTATGCGGTCGTCACCATGTGCGTCGCCGGCGGCATGGGCTGCGCCGGGCTGTTCGAGATCAATTCGTAAGCGAGCGCCATGGCCGGGCCTGACCCGACCATCTCGAAAGCCAGCATTCGCGACGGAAGATTCTCGGGTCTGCGCTTCGCTTCGCCCGAGAATGACAGGAGGTACCCATGGACCTGCGGTTCACGCCCGAGGAACTGGCCTTCCGCGACGAGGTCCGCCGGTTCTTCCGCCATGAGATTCCGGCCGAGATCCGGCGCAAGGTCTCGGAAGGGCGGGGGCTGGCGCGGGAGGACCATGTCACCTCGCAGCGGATCATGAACGCCAGGGGCTGGGCGGTGCCGCACTGGCCGAGGGAATGGGGCGGGCAGGGCTGGACGGCGATCCAGCGCTACATCTTCACCGAGGAGATGCTGCTCGCCGCCGTGCCGCTGCCGCAGCAGTTCAACTGCTACATGGTCGGGCCGGTGATCGCCGCCTTCGGCTCGCAGGCGCAGAAGGAGCGGTACCTCGCCCGCATCGCCAATCTCGACGACTGGTGGTGCCAGGGCTTTTCCGAGCCCGGCGCCGGCTCCGACCTTGCCTCGCTCAAGACCAAGGCGGTGCGCGAGGGCGACCACTACATCGTCGACGGGCAGAAGACCTGGACGACGCTCGGCCAGCATGCCGACTGGATCTTCTGCCTGGTGCGGACCGACCCGGCGGCGAAGAAGCAGGCTGGCATCTCCTTCCTGCTGATCGACATGAAGACGCCGGGCATCAGCTTGCGGCCGATCATCACGCTGGAAGGCCGGCACGAGGTCAACGAGGTCTTCTTCGACAAGGTCAGGGTGCCCGCCGAGAACCTCGTCGGCGAGGAGAACAAGGGCTGGGACTATGCCAAGTTCCTGCTCGCCAACGAACGCACCGGCATTGCCCGCATCGGCCTCTCCAAGGAGCGCATGGCGCGTATCAGGCGCCTTGCGCAGGAGATGCCGGCGGGCGAGGGCACGATGTGGGATGACCGCGACTTCCGCGAGCGCTTCGCCGGCGTCGAGATCGAACTGAAGGCGCTGGAGATCACCCAAATGCGGGTCGTCGCGGCCCAGGCGCGCGACCCAGGCAGGCCGGACCCGGCCTCCTCGATCCTCAAGATCAAGGGCTCGCAATTGCAGCAGGCGACGACGGAGCTCCTGCTTGAAGTCGCCGGCCCCTTCGCGCTGGCGGCGCCCGAGCGGGGCGCCGAGCCGACCAATGACTGGCCCTTCGACCATGACTGGGCCGATGCGGCGGCCGCGAGCTATTTCAACAACCGCAAGGTCTCGATCTATGGCGGCTCGAACGAGATCCAGAAGAACATCATCGCCAAGGCGGTCCTGGGATTGTGACGATGGGCTCGACCTCTTGCTATCCGCCGCCGTCATCCCGGGCCTGACCCGGGATTTATCCTAGGGTGCCGACGCCCTGCGATGGATCCCGGAGCGGCGCGGCTTTGCCGCTTGTCCGGGATGACGGTGCGGATGGGACGACTGCGCTGCGAACCGAAGAGACGCACCATGGATTTCGACCTCTCCCCTGAACAGGCGCAGCTCAAGGACGGCGTCGAGCGGCTGATCGCGGCGAATTATCCTTCGCTGGAGACGCGCCAGAAGCTCGCCCGCGCCCCGCTCGGCTTCTCCGAGCGGGGCTGGGCACAATTCGCCGAGATGGGCCTTCTGGGGATTCCGTTCAGCGAGGCCGAGGGCGGTTTCGGTGGCGGGCCGGTCGAGACGCTGGTGGTGATGGAGGCGCTCGGCAAGGGGCTGGCGCTGGAGCCTTACCTTGCGAGCGTGGTGCTCGGCGGCGGCGCCCTGCGGCTCGCCGGCTCGGCCGAGCAGAAGCAGCGGCTGATCCCGGCCGTGGTCGACGGCTCGCTGCGGCTCGCTCTGGCGCAGATCGAGAAACAGGCGCGCTACGATCTCAACGACATCGCCATGACGGCACGCAAGGTCGAGGGCGGCTATGTGCTGGACGGCGCCAAGAGCGTCGTGCTCAGTGGCGACAGTGCCGGGCTCCTGGTGGTCAGCGCCCGCACCTCCGGCGCGCGCCGTGATGCCGAAGGGATCAGCCTGTTCCTGGTGCCGGCCGATGCGTCGGGCCTGCGGATCACGGGCTATCCGACGCAGGATGGCGGGCGAGCGGCCGAGATCGCCTTTTCCGGGGTGCGGGTCGACGAGGCAGATTTGCTGGGGGAGGACGGCAAGGGGTTGCCCGTGCTGCAGCGCCTCTCCGAACATGCGATCGCGGCGCTTGCCGCGGAGGCGGTCGGCGCGATGGCGGCGCTGCACGCCCTGACCGTCGACTATCTCAAGACGCGCACGCAGTTCGGCATGCCGATCGGCAATTTCCAGGTGCTGCAGCATCGGGCGGTCGACATGCTGATCGCGCTCGAACAGGCCCGTTCCATGGCCTTCTATGCGGCGATGATGGTCGAGCATGACGAGGCGCAGGAGCGCGCCGCGGCGCTGTCGGCGGCCAAGGTCCAGATCAACCGTTCCTGCCGCCTAGTCGGGCAGGAGGCGATGCAGCTTCATGGCGGTATCGGCATGACCATGGAGTATATCGGCGCCCACTATTTCAAGCGCCTGACCATGATCGAGAGCCTGTTCGGCGATACGCCGCACCATCTGCGCCGCGTCGCGGCGGCCGACGGGCTGGTGGCCTGAGCCGGGTTCAGCGTCCCTCGGCGGCGAAACCAAGCGGGATCGCCGTCGTCGATTTCAGTTCCTCCATGGCGAACATCGAGGTGACGTCGCTGAGGTCGATGCGCGAGATCAGCTTCTTGTAGAGCGCGTCATAGGCGGCGATGTCGGAGACATAGGCCTTGAGCAGATAGTCGATCTCGCCGCTCATCCGGTAGAAGTCGACGATCTCCGGCAGATCGTGCACCGCCGTGTGGAAGCGCTCCAGCCATTCCATCGAATGCCTGGAGGTCTTGACCGCGATGAAGACGGTGACACCGGCGCTGAGCTTGTCGCGGTCGAGCAGCGCGACGCGGCGCCGGATATAGCCGGCGGCTTCGAGCTTCTGGATGCGCCGCCAGCACGGTGTCGAGGACAGTCCCACCGTTTCGGCGATGTCGGCCAGCGGCAGGCTCGCATCCTCCTGCAGCAGGGCGAGGATGCGCAGATCAAAGCTGTCGAGCTTGGCCAAAGGGGAGCTCCGAGGCTGGAATGAAAAGTGGCTTAAATTGTCTATGTGAGAATAAATTGCTCATTGCAATTTGATTATTGGTACCAGTTTTCAATTTTTCCGAATTTTGGCGCGATGTAGCAAATCCTTCCCCACTGGCCCGACCTATCATGCCCCGATGTTCGAGACGGGGAGATCGGGGCATGCAGGGTTACCTCAGCGAGGAGCGGCGCGGGGCGGTGCTACGCGATCTGCGGACCCATGAGGGCACCTGTTCGCGCGACTATCTCGCGGCGGCGCGCAATGTCCTGCGCGAGCTCGTCGCCATTCCCGATCTGGTCCAGCGCCTCCCGTTGCTACGCAAGCAAGGTGGCTATGCCCGCAATCTCCTCGCCGGCAATGATGCCGTCAGTGTCTGGGCTATGGTCTGGGCCGAGGGCGCGACGACCTCGATCCATGATCATCACTGTTCCT
Organism: Allobosea sp. NPDC055594; assembly: GCF_053618995.1. Taxonomy (NCBI): domain Bacteria; kingdom Pseudomonadati; phylum Pseudomonadota; class Alphaproteobacteria; order Hyphomicrobiales; family Alloboseaceae; genus Allobosea; species Allobosea sp. NPDC055594. Next base: position 267,922 of record NZ_JBSHIO010000003.1, on the reverse strand, counting down.
GCTGCTTCGGCGTCGTCTCCGGCACGGTGTCGGAGACCTGGTATCGCGCCGTCGATGCTGCCCGTGCGGTGCCGACCGAGGAGCATGACCGGCAGGCCGGATACGTCGCCTGCATGTTGCCGACCGGCCCGAACATCCACCGCATGCAGAATCGCGGGCCGGGCGAGGCGATCTCGATCCACATCTATGGCTTCGATCACGAGGCCCATGCCTCTTCGATCGAAACCGAGTACACCGCCGTCGCGGGCTGAAGAGGCGCCGGCGCGGCGGTTCAGTCCAGCCAGCTCGTAAAGCCTTCGACCGGTTCGCGCTCCGGCACCAGCCGGTTGGCCGGGGCCTCGGGGTCGGCCTTGCCCAGGGCGATGCCGCAGACCACGACCTCGCTCCCGGGGATCGCGAGCTCGCGCCTCACCACCGGGTAGAAGCGCGCGAAGATCGCCTGCGGGCAAGAATCAAGGCCATGGGCCTGGGCCGCGATCAGGAAGGTTTGCACGAACATGCCGAGATCGAGCCAGGAGCCGATCTCGAGGTCGCGGTCGATCGTCACCATCAGCGCCACCGGCGCGCCGAAGAAGCGCAGATTGGCTATCGTCTGGCGCTTCATGCCCTCATGGTCGCCGCGCACCACGCCGAGCAGCGAGTAGAGGTCCCAGCCGACCTTGCGCCGGCGCGACAGATAGGGCTCGCGGAAGGTCTGTGGGTAGTAGCGGTATTCTTCCTCGATCGGCAGATCGGGGGAATCCAGCCCGGCGATCAGTCCCTGTTCCAGCCGGGCGCGCGCCTGCGGGCCGAGGACCCGCACCCGCCAGGGCTGCATGTTGGTGCCGCTCGGCGAGCAGGCCGCCAGCTCGAGCAGGCGGCGGACCAGCGTCGGATCGACCGGGTCGGGCAGGAAGGCGCGGATGGCGCGGCGGCTCTCGATGGCGTGCTCGACGGTCGCAGCGTCGGTCATCAGTGGCTCCGTCCACAGCGTATCTTTGAGGCGTTGCGAGGAGCAACCTTCCGGCAACCTCAGCCCGCTTTGCGGGCTGCGACGAAGTCTTCGTGCTCGCGCAGGAGATCGCCGGCCAGCGCCTTGGCGATCAGTTTGCGGGTGTTCTCCAGCCCGTAGATCGCCGCAAAGGAGCCGAAGCGCGGGCCCTGCTCCTCGCCGAACAGCACCTGATAGATCGCCTTCCACCATTCGCCGGTGACGGCGGGGCGCTCGGGCGTCGCGCTCTTGGCCTGGAAGTTCTGGTAGCGCGGGATGGCGCGGGCGATGTCCAGGGCGGTGTCCTGCACTGTCTCGGCGGAAGCCCCGTCCGGCAGGGCCGCGAGCGCGTCGGCCAATGCCGAAAAGGCCTGGCGCTCGACCTCGTCCGCCGGCCGGTAGTGCTTGGCCGGCTTCACGAAGTCGCGGAAATAGGCGATGGCGTAGCCGACCAGCGCATCGAGGCGCGGATGGGTCTGCGCCGAGACATCCGGCGCATAGCGCTGCAGGAAGGCCCAGAGCACCGCCTTGTCCTCGGAGTTGGCGACGGCGACGAGGTTGAGCAGCAGGCCGAAGCTGATCTGCGTGCGGGTCGCGTTCTCGCCCGTTCCGGCCTGCGCCACCAGCTCGGGCGCGGGCGGATTGCCGGCATGGATGTGCCAGGCCGGGTTGCCGAGCCGGTTCTTCCAGTCCTGGCGCTCATAGCCGCCGAGGAACTGCATATACTCGTCGACCGCCCGTGGGATCACGTCGAAATGTAGCTTCTTGGCCTCGCGCGGCCGCGCATACATGAACAGCGCCAGGCTTTCCGGCGAGCCGTAAGCGAGCCATTCCTCGATGGTCAGGCCGTTGCCCTTCGACTTCGAGATCTTCTGGCCCTGCTCGTCCAGGAAGAGCTCGTAGTTGAAGCCTTCCGGCGGCGTGCCGTCGAGGGCGCGAGCGATCTGCGAGGAGACCTTGACGGAGTCGATCAGGTCCTTGCCGGCCATCTCGTAGTCGACGCCGAGCGCGACCCAGCGCATCGCCCAGTCCGGCTTCCACTGCAGCTTGGCATGGCCGCCGGTGACCGGGGTGGTGAAACGCTCGCCGGTCGCGGGGTCGCTCCAGGTGATGGTGCCGGCCTCGACATCGCGCGCCTCGATCGGCACCTGCATAACGATCCGGGTCTTCGGGTGGATCGGCAGGAAGGGCGAATAGGTCGCGGCGCGCTCCTCGCGCAGCGTCGCCAGCATGATCGCCATGATCTTGTCGAAGCGGGCGAGCATCTTGAGCAGGGTCGCGTCGAACTCGCCGGCGCGATAGGCGTCGGTCGAGGACTTGAACTCGTAGTCGAAGCCGAACTGGTCGAGGAAGGCGCAGAGCCGGGCATTGTTGTGCCGGCCGAAGGAGTCATGCGTGCCGAAGGGATCCGGCACCTCGGTCAGCGGCTTGCCGAGATGTTGCGCCAACAGCTCCTTGTTCGGGACGTTGTCGGGAACCTTGCGCAGGCCGTCCATATCGTCCGAGAAGGCGATCAGCCTTGTCGGGATGGCGTCGTCGGTCATCACACGAAAGGCGTGGCGAACCATGGAGGTGCGCGCGACCTCGCCGAAGGTGCCGATATGGGGCAGGCCCGACGGGCCATAGCCGGTCTCGAACAGAACCTCTTTCTTGCCCGATTTCTGCAGCCGCGCGACGAGCTTCTTCGCTTCCTCGAACGGCCAGGCGGCCGAGACGCGGGCGGCTTCGATCAGCGCGGGTTCGAAAACGGACATTTGGCCTGGGATCCTCGCAAATGCGGCAGGGGAGCGGGCGGTTTCGCAGATATGCGTGGCCGACGTCAATGCGCTGTCGCGCCTCGCCAGCTCGCGCAAGGACGCCTTGCCGGAGCTTGGCAGGGGTATAGGCTGTGGCCGCCCATGCCTGAAAGGATGCTGCGTTGGACCGCGATCTGCTCGACGAACTCACCGCCTGGCGCCAGCATCTGCACGCCAATCCGGAATTGTCGATGCAGGAGGAGAAGACCAGCGCCTTCATCCAGGAGAAGCTCCGGGAACTCGGCGTGCCCTTCACCGCCAATATCGGCGGCCATGGCGTGGTCGCGACGCTGAGGCGCGGCAATTCGGATCGTAGCGTCGGCCTGCGCGCTGATATCGACGCCTTGCCGATCAAGGAGGCGAACGCAGTCCCCTATGCGTCGCAGCGCAGCGGGGTGATGCATGCCTGCGGCCATGACGGCCACACCGTGTCGCTGCTCGGTGCGGCGGCGCTCCTGCTGCGCGACGAGAGCTGGAGCGGCACGGTCCAGCTGATCTTCCAACCCTCAGAGGAGAACGGCGCCGGCGCCCGGGCGATGATCGCCGACGGGCTGTTGGAGCGCTTCCCGATGGAGCGTGTCTTCGGCTTCCACAACTGGCCGGGGCTGGAAGCCGGCACGGTGCAGGTTCATCGCGGGCCGGTGATGGCCGATCCCGGGCGGTTCGAGATCACCTTGTACGGCACGGCCGGGCATGGCGCCAAGCCCGACCTGACCCGCGACCCGATCGTCGCCGCCGGCCATCTGATCGTCGCGCTGCAGACCATCGTCTCCCGCAATGTCGAGCCGATCGACAGTGCCGTCGTCTCGGTCGGGGCGATCCATGGCGGCACGGCACATAACCAGATTCCGGACAGCGTCACGCTCTCGGGGACGTTCCGCACCTATCGGCTGTCGGTGCGTGAGCGCGTGATGGACCGGATCAGGCAGATCAGCGAGGGCATCGCCGAGACCTTTGAGATGCGGGCCGAGGTGCTGCTCACCGCGATGGGGGCGCCGACCGTCAACAGCGAGATCGAGGAGGAGCTTGCGGTTTCGGCCGCCAGGAGCCTCGGCCTCGCGGTCAGGCGCGACCTGCCGCCGAGCACGGCCTCGGAGGATTTTCCGATGCTGACGCGGGATCGGCCGGGCGCCTATGTCTGGATCGGCAACGGTCCGGCGCGGGATGGCGGCGAACTGCACAATGAGCGCTATGATTTCAACGACGCGATCCTGCCGGCGACGGCGGGCTGGATGGCGGCGGTGGCCCGCCAGGCACTTGAGGGCGCGCTGAGCAACGCCTCGCCGGGCTGATCAGTAGGGGCTCACCGGGAAGAAGCGGATGAACAGGCGGGCATAGGTGCCGTCGTCCCAGAGCGATTGCAGCGCATAGTCGATGGCGCGCTTCAACGGCAGCTCGTCCTTGCGCAGGAGGAAGCTGACGCCTTCGCCGAAATAGCGCGACTCCAGATAGGGGCCGCCGGCGAAGGCGAGCTCGTTGCCGCCGCGACCGGCGAGGGCGAGGGCCAGGGCGAAGCCGTCGCCGAAGACATATTCCGCGTCGCCGCTGCGCAGCAGGGTCAATGCCGCCAGCATGTCGGAAACCTCGCGGCGTTGGACGAAGGGAGCGACGCGCTCGAGGAAGGCCTGGTGGGCTGTGCCTGCGATCACGGCGACGCGCTTGCCCTGCAGAGCGGCGAGATCGAGATCCGCGCGCGCATTGCCGCGCGTCGTGACGAAACGGGCCGGCGAGCGATGATAGAGATGGCTCGCCGCAAAGCGCTCGCGCAGCTCGCGGGTGATCGGGATCGCCGCGGCGAGCACGTCGCCGCGGCCCTCGGCGAGCGAGTCGAGCAGGGTGTCGAAGCGCCGCGCCTGGATCGTACAGCTCATGGCGAGCTTCTCGCAGACGGCGCGGGCGAGCTCGACCGAGAAGCCGGTGACGCCGCCCTCCGGCGTCGCGAAATGCATTGGCGGGAAGTCGTCGTCCGTCAGGAAGCGGATGACCCGCGGCGGGCCGGGATCGGGCCGCTCGAGCCGGACATTCGGATCCCAGAAATTCGGCACGACATAGCCGGGAGTCGGCTGCGCCTGGGCGATCGCCCCGCCCGCGGGCAGGAGCAGCAGAGCGGCGAGGGCGCTACCGGCGAAGGTTTTGGTGATGCGGGCGATCATCGCCCGCATCTGGCGCCAGGCCGGGGCGGGGATCAAGGGGGGATGCCTCACGCGCGCGTCGTCCCGGGCGACCGGAGGGAGATCCGGGATCCATGCCTGAACCTTCTTCGCCGAGGCTCGGGCATGGGTCCCGGATCTGCGCGGCTTCGCCGTTTGTCCCGGACGACACGGAGGAGAGGGAAAGCTCCTAGCCCAGCGTCGCCGCCGTCGCCTTCGCGCCCTTCTGGAACAGGTTGCCGAGATGCCCCGCCACGGCCTGCGTGAAGCGATCCTCGCGCGGCAGGTCGTCGCCGAAGATCGCGCCGAGGCCGAACAGGGCTTCGCTCAGTGCCGCGGCATTGCGGCCGGCCGCCTTGGCGCGTGTCGCGAACTCGGCGGCGAGCGGGTCGCGCACGTCGATCGCGGCGCCCTTCTCGTCGGTGCCGGTGACATAGGACATCCAGGCAGCGACGCCGAGCGCGAGGTGGTCGATCGGCGCACCGGCCTTCAAGCGCTCGCGGATGGTGCCGAGCAGGCGCTGCGGCAGCTTCTGCGAGCCGTCCATGGCGATCTGCCAGGTGCGGTGACGGATCGCCGGATTCTGGAAGCGGGCGAGCAGGTCGCCGGCGTATGTCTTGAGGTCGACGCCCTGCGGGGCCGGAACGCTCGGGATGATCTCGTCCCAGAGGCCTTGCAGGAAGCGCGCGAAGACCGGATCGCGGCTGGCATCGGCGACCGTCTCATGGCCGGCGAGATAGCCGAGATAGGCGAGGCTCGAATGGGCGCCATTGAGCATACGCAGCTTCATGAATTCGAAGGGCGCGACCTCCGAGACCATCTGGGCGCCGACCGCGTCCCAGCGCGGCCGGCCCGCTGCGAAGACGTCCTCGATCGCCCATTGTCGGAAGGGCTCGCCGATCACTGGCGCGGCATCGTCGAGGCCGAGCAGGCTCGCGACTTCGGCGATATCGGCCTCGGTGGTCGCCGGCACGATGCGATCGACCATGGTCGAGGGAAAGGCGCCATTGGCCTCGATCCAGGCCGCGAGCTTGTCGTCGCGCAGCGCGGCGAAATCGCGGACGAGGCCGGCCAGGACATGGCCGTTGGAGGGGAGATTGTCGCAGCAGAGGGCGGTGAAGGGGCCGAGACCCGCTTCCTTGCGGGCGGCGAGGCCGGCGACGATCAGGCCGATGGCCGAGCGCGGCGCGCCGGGATTGGCGAGGTCGTGGACGATATCGGGATGGTCGGCCCTGAGCCTGCCGGTGGCCGGATCGTGGCAATAGCCCTTTTCGGTGACGGTGAGCGAGACGATTCTGGTCTCCGGCGCGGCGAGCTTCGCCACCAGTGCCTGCGGGTTTTCGGGCGCGACGAGGACCTCGAGGACCGAGCCGATCACGCGCAGCTCAGGCCCGGCAGGGGCCCGCTTCAGGAAGGCGTAGAGGCCGTCCTGGGGTTTTAGCCGGTCGCGCTGGTCGGGCCTTTGCAGGCTGGCGCCGGTGATGCCCCAGGCGCCGAATTCGCTCTCCAGCGCATCGTCGGTGAATTCGCAGAGATGGGCACGGGCGAAGGCGCCGAGCCCGAGATGGACGATGCCGGGCGTGAGCGCAGCGCGATCATAGCCGGGCCGCCGGACGGTGGCAGGCAGGGCGGCGAGCGTGGCGGAAGACAGGCGGGTCAATGGAACAGCCTCGGCAGCCAGAGGGAGAAGCCCGGCACATAGGTCACGAGCAGGAGTACGGCAACCGAGGCGCCGTAGAAGGGCCAGATCGTGCGCATGGATTCGCCGATCGAGATGCGCCCGATGGCGCAGGCGACGAATTGTACCGAGCCGACTGGCGGGGTGTTCAAGCCGATGCCGGCGTTGAGAATCAGGATCACGCCGAAATGGATCGGGTCGACGCCGAAGGCCTTGACCACCGGCAGGAAGATCGGCGTGCAGATGATGATCATCGGCGCCATGTCCATGAAGGTGCCGAGCACCAGCAGGATCAGGTTGATCATCAGGAGGATGGTGAGCGGGTTGTCCGAGACCGCCTTCATCGCCGCGATCGTCGCCTGCGGCACTTGGAGGAAGGCCATCAGCCAGCCGAAGGCGCCGGCCGTGCCGATCACCAGAAGCACCATGGCGGTGGTACGGACGGCGCCCAAGGTCGCCTCGACGAAGGCGGTCCAGGTCAGTTGCCGATAAACCAGGATGGTGACGAGGATGGCGTAGACCACGGCGACGCAGGAGGATTCCGTCGCGGTGAAGACGCCGGAGCGGACGCCGCCGAAGATGATGCCGATCAGGAGGATGCCGGGTGTGGCGACGACGACATAGCGGCCGACGGCGGCGAAGCCCGGAAAGGCCTCGCGCGGGTAGCCGCGCCTGACCGCCACAGCCCAGGCCGCGACCATCAGCGCGCTGCAGAGCATCAGGCCGGGCACGATGCCGGCGGTGAAGAGGTCGGCGATCGAGAGATTGCCGCCCGCCGCCAGCGAATAGATGATCATGTTGTGCGAGGGCGGGATCAGGAGCGCAATGATCGCCGCGTTGGCGGTGACGTTGACGGCGTAGTCGGCATCGTAGCCGCGCTTCTTCATTTGCGGGATCATCAGCCCGCCGACGGCTGAGGCGTCGGCGACGGCCGAGCCGGAAATGCCGCCGAAGAGCGTGCAGGTCACGACATTGACCTGGCCGAGGCCGCCGCGCAGGTGGCCGACCAGGCTCGCCGCCATCTGGATCAGGCGCTCGGCGATGCCGCCGCGGATCATCAGATCGCCGGCATAGATGAAGAACGGGATCGCCATCATGGCGAAGGCGTTCATGCCGGAATTCATCTGCTGGAAGACCACGACCGGCGGCAGGCCCATATAGACGACGGTCGCGACCGAGGCGATGCCGAGGCAGAAGGCGACGGGCACGCCGATCAGCAGCAGCAGCGAGAAGGAGCCGAAGAGAACCCAGAGTTCCATGGCTCAGACCTCCTGCTCGGAGCCGAAATGGCCGAAGCCGAGCGGGGCCTGCTTCAGGCCTGTGACGAAGAGCAGCATCTTCTCGAGTGCGAACAGGGCGATCAGGGCGCCGCCCGCGGCGATCGGGACATAGTCCCAGCCGCGCGAGATGCCGATGATCGGCATGCGGTCGCTCCAGGTGCCCATGGCGAGCTGGGTGCCGTAGACCAGCATGGCGAGGCCGAAGGCGCAGACCAGCCCCTCGCCGATCAGGACCAACGCGGCCCGCATGGGCGGCGGCGACATGATCAGCCCGACCTCGAAGCCGAGATGGTCGCTCTCGCGCACGCCGACGGCGGCGCCGAGCAGGATGAACCAGGACATCAGGAAGAGCGAGCCGGCCTCGACCCAGATCGGCGTGTCGTTGAGGACATAGCGGCCGAACACCCCCCAGGCGACCATGGCCGTCATCAGGACGAGGCCGGTGCCGGCGGCGACGAGCGAGTACAGGCTGAGCTTGGCGCCGAGGCGCGTCAGAAGCGCGGTGAAGGCGTGCATGGGATGTCCGAAAATGTCTGCCGATTGCTTATGCTCAGCCCGCATCCTCAGGAGCCGCGAAGCGACGTCTCAGGAGGGGGCCTCCGCGATAAAAAAAACGGGGCAGCCCGGAGGCCGCCCCGCCATTCGGCTCACTTCACCGCCTGGATCGCGGCGACCATGTCCTTGAGCTTGGGATCGGTGACGAACTTGTCGTAAACCGGCTTCATCGCGTCGATGAAGGGCTGCTTCTCGACGCTGTTCACCTGGGCGCCGCCGGCCTTGACCTTGGCTTCGGAGGCCTTTTCGCGGGCGTCCCAGAGCTCGCGCATCTTGGCGACGGATTCCTTGGCGGCCGTCTTGATCAGCGCCTGGTCGGCGGCGTTGAACTTGTCGAAGGAGCGCTTCGACATCACGAGCACCTCCGGCGAGAGCGAGTGCTCGGTCTGCGAATAGAATTTCGAGACCTCGAAATGCCGGGTCGATTCATAGGACGGCCAGTTGTTCTCGGCGCCGTCGATGACGCCGGTCTGGAGCGCCGAATAGACCTCGCCGAACGGCATCGGTGTCGCATTGGCGCCGAGCGCCGAGACGAGGGCGACGAACATGTCCGACTGCTGGACGCGGATCTTCATGCCCTTCATGTCGGCGGGCGTGTTGATCGCCTTCTTGGAATTATAGAAGGAGCGCGAGCCGGAATCGTAGAAGGCGAGGCCGATCAGGTCGTGCTTTTCGAAATCCTTCAGAAGATTGTCGCCGATCGGCCCGTCCATCACCTTCCGCATATGCTCGACAGAACGGAAGATGAAGGGCAGCGAAGGCACATTGGTCGCCGGGATCAGATTGTTGAACGGCGCCATGTTGATGCGGTTCATGTCGATGACGCCGAAACGCGTCTGGTCGATCGTGTCCTTCTCCTGGCCGAGCTGGGCCGAGTGGAAGACGTTGATCTTGATGCGGCCCTGGGTGCGCTCGTCGAGCAGCTTGCCCATGTGGCGGACGGCCTCGACCGTCGGGTAATCTGTCGGATGGATGTCGGTGGAGCGCAGTGTGACGTTCTGTGCCTGAGCCGACAGGCTGAAGCTGGTGATGAAGGCCGCGCCCGCAAGCGCGGCAAAATACCGTCTCGTGATCATGTTGAAGTCCCTCCCGTTGAAACCTGCCGGATTTTCCGGTCGTTCTTGCCCGTGGCGAGCGCCCTGGCCGCAAAGGGCCGGCGCGGCGATGTCTAGAGAAATTCCTCCCGCATCGGCGTGAAGGAATCGACGAGCTGCCCGGCCTCGATGGCGACGACGCCATGGACGAGGTTCGCCGGCACGAAGAAGCTGTCACCGGCTGAAAGCCTTGCGGTCTTGCCGTCGATGGTGACGTCGAAGACGCCGCTCTCGACGAAGCAGGCCTGGCGGTGCGGATGCTGGTGCGGCTTGCCGACCGCGCCCTTCTCGAAGGCGACGCGCACCACCATCAGATCGGGCCCGTAGCCCATGATCTTGCGCCTGATGCCGGGATCGGTCGCCTGCCAGGCGATGTCGGCATCATGCTGGAAGAAGGTGTTGAGACGGTCGGTCATCGGGCCAGCCAGCCTCCGTCGACGGGAAGGATCGCGCCATGGACATAAGCCGCAGCGTCGCTCGCCAGGAACACCGCCGCGCCGCCGATATCCGAGGGCTTGCCCCAGCGCCCGGCCGGTATCCGGCCGAGGATCGCGGCGTTGCGCTCGGGATCGGCACGCAGCGCTTCGGTGTTGTTGCTCTCGACATAGCCGGGCGCGATCGCGTTGACGTTGATGCCATGCTGCGCCCATTCGCAGGCGAGGAGCCGCGTCAGTCCGGCGAGCCCGCTCTTGCTCGCCGTATAGGAGGCGACGCGGATGCCGCCCTGGAAGGAGAGCAGCGAGGCGATGTTGACGATGCGCCCGCTGCGACCGGCCGCGAGCGCCGCCTTGGCGAAGGCCTGGGCCAGGAAGAAATTGGCCTTGAGATTGAGGTTCATCACCTCGTCCCAGTCGCTCTCGCTGAAGTCGAGCGCGTCCGCCCGGCGGATGATGCCGGCATTGTTGACGAGGATGTCGAGCGGGCCGGCGAGCGCCCCGGCCTCGTCGATGACGCGCGCGGCGATGCCGTTCTGCTGGAGATCGGCCTGAAGCGGCAGGCAGGCGCCGCCGGCCTCGGCGATCAGCGTCTGCGTTTCGGTCATGCTCGATCGGCCGGCTGCGACCACCGTCGCGCCGGCCTGCGCCAGCGCCAGAGCGATGCCCTGCCCGATGCCGGTATTGGCGCCGGTGACCAGCGCCCGCCGGCCTTCCAGCGAGAAGGGCGAGCGCGTCGGCATCAGCGCAGGGTCTCCACCGGAGCGGCGTCCATGTCGGTGAACTCGACATTGTCGCCGGCCATCGCCCAGACGAAGGCGTAGTTCGAGGTGCCGCAACCGCAATGGATCGACCAGTTCGGCGAGATCACCGCCTGCTCGTTGGCGACGAGGATGTGGCGGGTCTGCTGCGGCTCGCCCATGAAGTGGAAGACGCGATGGGCGGGATCGAGATTGAAGTAGAGATAGGCCTCCATGCGCCGCGTATGGGTGTGGCAGGGCATGGAGTTCCAGACCGAGCCCGGTTCCAGCGCCGTCATGCCCATCACCAGCTGGTTCGTGCCGGTCGAGTTCGGCATGATGTATTGCCGGATGGTGCGCTTGTTCGAGGTCTCGGCCGAGCCGAGATGCAGGGTGTTGGCCTCGTCCTTGCGGATGAGCTGGTGCTTAGCCTCGCGATGCGCCGGGGCGCTGGTGAGATAGAATTTGGCCGGGTTCGTCGGATCGGCGCTGGCGAAGGAGACGTCCCTGGCGCCGAGGCCGACATAGAGCGCGTCGAGGCTCGGCAGGTCGAAGCGTTCGCCGTCGACGCTGACCGAGCCGGCGCCGCCGAGATTGATCACGCCGAGCTCACGCCGCGCCAGGAAGAAGGGCGTCCCGGTGGGCGGGAACGGGTCGAGCGTCAGGGGCTTGGATGCCGGCATCGCGCCGCCGACGATCATCCGGTCGTAATGGCTGTAGGTCAGCGCGACCTCGCCGGGGACGAAGATGCGCTCGATCAGGAAATCCTGACGCAGCGCTTCGGTATCGTAGCCGCGCACATCGCGCGGATGGGCGGTCTGGCGTTCGTCGATCATCGTCCGTCTCTTTCGTCTTCGGCCCACTTGGACCTCATCCTGAGGAGCGCCGCAGGCGTGTCTCGAAGGATGTTCCAGATGGTGCCGGAGCCTCCTGAAGCGCCCTTCGAGACGGCCGCTGGCGCGGCCTCCTCAGGACGAGGGCGCGGAGGGGAGGCGCCGGTCACAGCTTGTAGGCCTCCTTGGCCAGGCGATAGGCGAGGTCATGGGCGAGTTCCGCCGCCTCGTCCTCGTCGAGCCGGTGCTCGGCGACGAGCTTGGCGAGGTAGTGGCAGTCCATCCGGCGGGCGACGTCGTGGCGCGCCGGGATCGAGAGATAGGCGCGGGTGTCGTCGTTGAAGCCGACGGTGTTGTAGAAACCTGCCGTCTCGGTGGTGAGCTCGCGGAAGCGCAGCATCGCCTCGGGCGCATCGAGGAACCACCAGCCGGGCCCGAGCTTCAGCGCCGGGTAATGGCCGGCGAGCGGGGCGAGCTCGCGCGAATACACGGTCTCGTCGAGGGTGAAGGCGATGACGGTGAAGCCGGGCTCGTTGCCGACCGCGTCGAGCAGCGGCTTCAGCGCCGAGACATAGTCCAGCCCGCGCGGGATGTCGCAGCCCATGTCGCGGCCGAACTGTTCGAACAGATGCGGGTTGTGGTTGCGGTAGGAGCCGGGATGGATCTGCAGGACGAGCCCGTCATCGAGGCTCATCTTGGCCATTTCGGTCAGCATCTGGCCGCGGAACAGGTCGGCATCCTCGGCCGAGAACTTGCCCTTCAGGATCTTGGCGAAGAGCTTCTCGCATTCGGCTTGGGCCAGGTTGGCGGTGCGCGCCGTGGCATGGCCATGGTCGGAAGAGGTTGCCCCGCGCGCGATGAAATAGGCGCGGCGCTTGCGATGAGCTTCGAGATAGCCGTTCCAGCTCGCGGTATCCTCGCCGGTCAATTCGCCGAACTGCTCGAGATTGCCCTTGAAGCCCTCGAATTCGGGATCGACGACGCTGTCGGGCCGATAGGCGGTGACGACCTTGCCGCCCCAGCCGGACGCCTTGATCATGTCGTGCCATTTCAGCGGGTCGAGCGCGCCTTCGGTGGTCGCGATCGCCTCGATGTTGAAGCGCTCGAACAAAGCGCGCGGCCGGAATGCGTCCTGCTCCAGCTGCTCGGCGATGCGGTCATAGATCTTGTCGGCATTGTCGGCGCTGAGCCGCTCGCGAATGCCGAAGATCGTGTTGGCGGCATGCTCGAACCAGAGCCGGGTCGGCGTGCCCCTGAACAGGTGCCAGTTGCTGGCGAAGAGCTTCCAGATCTTGCGCGGATCACTCTCGACCTCGCCGCCATCCTTGCGGGCAATGCCGAGCTCTTCGAGCTTGATGCCCTGGGAATAGAGCATGCGGAAGATGTAGTGGTCGGGCTTGACGAACAGCGTCGCCGGATCGGGAAACGGCTTGTCCTCGGCGAACCAGCGCGGGTCGGTATGGCCATGCGGTGAGATGATCGGCAGGTCGCGAATGCCGGCATAGAGGCGGCGCGCAATGCCGCGCGTCACCGGTTCGGCAGGCAGAAGGCGATCGTCGTGCAGCAGCATCGCTGGCGTTTCCTCTTATGGCCGTGACCATAGGCACGGCGCTGTGGCGTGGTCAATATACTAATATACTAGTTCGTCAAACAGAGTCGTGTTAGTCGGTTGGCGACGACAAATGACGACTCGCGTCATGTTCTATTCGGGAGGCGATAATCATGGCCGGGGCGAGGCAATGTCCAACGCCGTGAGTGGCCGCGAGGCCGGGGCGGGCCGGCGCGAGCGCCGGCCGCAGCGCATGGCCGTCGTGCCGGCCGGGCGCGCGACGGCGGCGGCGATGGTGCAGGACGAGCTCCGGCGCGAGATCCTCGACATGGAGCTGCGGCCGGGTGCGCCGCTCTCGGAGAAGGAGTTGACCGCTCGTTTCGGGATGAGCCGCACGCCGGTGCGCGAGGCGCTGATCCGGCTGAAGGAGGAGGGGCTGGTCGAGATCTTCCCGCAGGCCGGCACTTTCGTCGCGCGCATCCCGGTCGGTGCGATCCCGGAGGCGGTGTTCATTCGCCAGGCGCTGGAATGCGCCACGGTCGAACTGCTGGCGGAGCATGCGAGCGCCGAGGACATCGCCCGGCTCGACGCGACGATCGCGCGCCAGCACGAGGCCTTCGACAGCGGTGACCAGGAGAGCTTCCACCGCGCCGACGAGGCCTTTCACGAGGCGCTGGCGCAGGGCGCCGGCTATCCCGGCGTCTGGAAGCTCGCCCAGGCGGCCAAGAGCCAGATCGACCGCTGCCGTCGCATGACCCTGCCGGTGCCCGGGCGCATGGAGATGGTGATCCGCGAGCACCTCGCCATCGTCGACGAGGTCCGGCGCCATGACGCGCCGGCCGCGATTGCGGCGATGCGCCAGCATCTCGGAACGCTCCTGCCCGATCTCGTCCACCTGCAGGCGAGCAATCCGGATTATTTCGTGTGATCTGCACTGCTGGCAGCGTGAGGCTCGGGGAACCCTTCTCCCGTGTGGGAGAAGGGCAGGGATGAGGGACTGCCGCCGATCGCGGGATCGCAACGCTGCCGCCCCATCTCTGGAAGAGGCAGTCCCTTCCACATAAGCCGGAGCCCATAGCGGCTCAGTCGCAGCCTCATTCTGAGAGGGCGGGCCCTCACCCCTACCCCTCTCCCAACCGGGAGAAGGGATCCCGCGCCCTTCAGCGCTCTTGCCTCCCGCTTCGTTCCCGCGCCATCTTGCGCCGCCAAATCAGGGAGGCGGAACGATGACGACGCGGCGCGATCTTCTGGCGGGGGCGGGTGCCGCCGCGCTCGCCACCCAGTTTCCGCTGCAGGCCTCCGCGCAGGTGAAGGACAGCGTCGTGATCGGCATGACGCTCGAGCCGCCGACGCTCGATCCGACCTCGGGCGCGGCGCAGGCGATCCGCGAGGTCGTGCTGCAGAACATTTTCGAGGGCCTCGTCGCCATGGACCGCACCGGCAAGATCGTGCCGGCGCTGGCCGAAAGCTGGACGGTCTCGGCGGACGGGCTGACCTATACCTTCAAGCTGCGGCCCAATGCCCGTTTCCATGACGGCACGCCGTTCTCGGCACGCGACGTGAAGTTCTCGTTCGAGCGCGCGGTGGCGCCCGATTCGACCAATGCGCAGCGCTGGATCTTCACGCCGATCGCCGGGATCGAGGCGCCGGACCCGGTGACGGTTACGATCACGCTGAAGCAGCCGACGGCGAATTTCGTCTACGGCCTCGCCTGGGGCGACGCGATCATCGTCTCGCCGGCGACGGCGGCGGACAACAAGACCAGGCCGGTCGGCACCGGGCCGTTCAAATTCGCGCGCTGGAACCGCGGCGACCGGCTCGAATTCGAGCGCAATGCCGAGTATTGGGGGCCGAAGCCCGCGCTCGCCAAGGCTGTGTTCCGCTTCATCGGCGATCCGCAGGCGCAGGTCGCGGCGCTTCGGGCCGGCGACATCGACGCCTTCACCAATCTCTCGGCGCCGGAGGCGATCCCGCAGCTCAAGGCCGACCCCAAGCTCAAGGTTACGCTCGGCAAGACCGAGGGCGAGACCATCCTCGCTATCAACAACGGCAAGGCGCCGTTCAGCGATATCCGGGTGCGCCAGGCGATCTCGCATGTGCTCGACCGCAAGACCATCGCGCTCGGCGTCTACGGCTTCGATCTCGACTATATCGGCAGCCATTTCTCGCCGCTGCACCCGGCCTATGTCGATCTGACCGGCACCTATCCGGTCGACATCGCCAAGGCCAAGAGCCTGCTCGCGGCGGCGGGCTTCCCGAACGGTTTTTCCTGCACGCTGCGCCTGCCGCCGCCGGCTTATGCGCGCCGCGGCGGCGAGATCATCGCGGCCTTGCTGGCGCAGATCGGCATCAACGCTTCGATCGAGCCGCTGGAATTCCCGCAATGGCTGGAGCGGGTGTTCCGGGGCAAGGATTTCGACCTCACGGTGATCGCCCATACCGAGCCGCTCGACATCGGCAACTATGCCCGCGACGACTACTACTTCCAGTACAAGAACCCCGAGTTCAAGGCGCTGATGGCCAGGATCGACGGCACGCTCGACGAGGCCGAGCGCAACAAGCTCTATGGCGAGGCGCAGCGCATGCTGGCGCGCGACGCGGTCAACGGCTTCCTCTTCATCCTGCCGAAGCTGACGGTGACGAAGGCCGATCTCGAAGGCATGTGGACCGACTGGCCGCTGCCGCTGACGCCGCTGGCGGAGGTGCGCTGGCGGTAGGTGTTTTGCGATGGCGATCGGGACATCCGCGGGGAACCCCTCTCCCGGATGGGAGAGGGGCAGGGGTGAGGGACCGCCGCTGATCGATAAGTGGAGCGTCGCCGTTGCGCCCTCTGTGGTTAGGGCAGGCCCTCATCCCTGCCCTTCTCCCACACGGGAGAAGGGTTCCCCGCGGCTCTCAGGCCCGTTTCGCGTCGCCTCGTCCGGGCAGAGCCAGCGGAGCGGCGAATGACCGCGTATCTCCTGCGCCGGCTGCTCGCTTTGGCAGCGACGCTGCTCGGCGCCGCGCTGGTGATCTTCCTGGTGCTCGAAATCCTGCCGGGCGATCCGGCCGCGGTGACGCTGGGCCTCAACGCCGCACCCGAAGCGCTGGCGGCACTGCGCACCGAGATGGGGCTCGATCGGCCGGCGCCGGCGCGTTTCCTCACCTGGGTCGGCGGGCTCCTCACCGGCGATCTCGGCCTCAGCTACACCTATCGCGTGCCGGTGACGCAACTGATCGGCGAACGCATGGCGGTGACGCTGCCGCTCGCCGCGATGGCGATCCTGCTGGCAATGGCGATCGGCATTCCGCTCGGCGCGGTCGCCGCCGCCCATCACAACCGGCCGGGCGATGCCGCGGTGATGGTCTTCGCGCAGGTGGGTCTCGCCATCCCGAACTTCTGGTTCGGCCTCCTGCTGGTACTGGTCTTCGCGGTCGGCGCCGGCTGGCTGCCGGCCGGCGGCTTCCCCGGCTGGAGCGCCGGGCTCGTGCCGGCCTTCAAGGCGCTGCTGCTGCCGGCGATCGCGCTGGCATTGCCGCAGGCGGCGATCCTGGCGCGCGTCACCCGGGCGGCGATGCTGGAGACCATGCAGGAGGATTATGTCCGTACCGCCCGTGCCAAAGGGGTGAGCCGGCGCCGGACCATGCTGCGCCATGTGCTGCGCAATGCGCTGATCCCGGTCGTCACCATTCTCGGGCTGCAGTTCTCGGTGCTGATCGCTGGGGCGATCATCATCGAGAATGTCTTTTCCCTGCCGGGGCTCGGGCGGCTGGTCTTCCAGTCGATCGCCCAGCACGACCTGATCGTGGTCAAGGACCTCGTCATGCTGTTCTGCACGCTGGTCGTGCTGGTCAATTTCCTGGTCGAATTGCTCTATGGCGTGATCGACCCGCGCCTGCGTCAGGCGGATTGACGCGATGGCGCGACTTTCAATGCCAGCCGAGACCGATGCGGGCGGCGCCGGCCGGGACGAAGGGGCGCGGCTCGGGGACCGGCAGCTCGACCGCCACGATGCGGACAGCCTCGGCGATGTCGTCGGTGAAATCAGGATCGGTGCGCAGCGCTGCCAGCGGGCGCGGCGCGGGGATGGCAAGCCCGTCCGCGACCATCGCCGCGACATGCCGGGTCAGCGCGCGCGCGCCGCGGCGCAGGGCTTCGTCGAGGCTGTCGGCGGAGCAGAGGCAGCCCGGGAAATCCGGGAAGCTGATGCCGAAGACGCCGGCCGACTGGTGAATGAGCGCGATCACGCGCGGCATAGCCTGAACCTCCTCGCGAACGGACGAATGCCCAGCCCATTGGCTTGCCCGAGCATAGCCGAGTTCACCGCGCCGGGGTGGCTCTCATCCGGCGGGAGCCGTGCGACATGAGGCCGCCGCAGCCTGTCGTGCGGGGGCGCCCGCGACACTGGTGGGCCAGCCCATCTTTCCTTGCCGGTCTCGTCCTCGCCGGGCTCGTCGTCGCCGCGGCGCTGATTTCCTATGTCTGGACGCCCTATGATCCCAAGCAGATGGCGATCCTCAAGCGGCTGAGGCCGCCCTCGGCCGAGCACTGGTTCGGCACCGACCAGTTCGGCCGCGACGTCTTCTCGATGATCATGGTCGGCGCCCGCAATTCGCTGGCGGTCGGCCTTGGCGCGGTCGGCCTCGGCCTCACCGTCGGCAGCGCGCTCGGCCTGCTCGCGGCGATGCGGCGCGACGGGCTGCTCGACAATCTGATCATGCGCATGGCCGATTTCAGCCACGCCTTCCCGGCGGTGCTCTCGGCGATCATGATCAGCGCGGTCTGGGGGCCGGGCATGATGAATGCGGTGATTGCCATCGCGATCTACAGTCTGCCCTATTTTGCGCGACTGGCACGCGGGGCGGCGCTGCAATGCTGGGCGCTCGATTATGTGCTGGCGGCGCGCGCCGCCGGACTGAGGGAGATCACCATCACCCGGCTGCACATCCTGCCCAATATTGCCGGCGTGCTGGTGGTGCAGGCGACGATCCAGTTCGCGCTCGCCATACTCGCCGAGGCTGGCCTGTCCTATCTCGGCCTCGGCACGCAGCCGCCGAACCCGTCCTGGGGCCGCATGCTCAACGAGGCGCAGACCTTCATGGCGGCCCAGCCCTGGCTCGCCATCTTCCCGGGCATGGCGATCGCGTTTTCGGTGCTGGCCTTTAACCTGCTGGGCGACGGCCTGCGCGATGCGGTCGATCCACGCACGCGGCGTTCGCAAGATTGAGGACGATGATCCGGCGTGGAACCTCTTTGTCTTTCCGGGGCAGGCCAAGAGGCCTGAGCATGAAACACCCGAACACGATTTCCCTCCGTCATGGTCGGGCTTGTCCCGGCCATCCACGCCTTCGCTGGCCGAGTGCCGTGTTCAAAACGTGGATGCTCGCCACAAGGGCGAGCATGACGAAATGGCAATCTGTTGTGTTCCTGGGTTTCGGGCTCTTCGCTGGCGCGAAGCCCCGCAATGACTGTCGCGGTTCGTTTGCTTCAACACTGACTATGGGAATCTCCCGATGATCGAGTTTGCCGATCTCAGCGCCGTCGACATGCTGAAAGCCTTTCGCTCTCGGGAACTCTCGCCGGTCGAGGTCGCCGAGGCGGTGATCGCGCGGATCGCGCAATGGGAGCCGGCGCTCAACGCGCTCTATGCTTATGACCCCGACGGCGCGCGCGCCGCTGCCAAGGCGAGCGAGGCGCGCTGGCGCCGGGGCGAGGCGCTGGCGCTCGACGGCGTGCCCTGCACGATCAAGGAGAACATCGCGACGCAGGGTGTACCCGTGCCGCTCGGCACGGCGGCGATGGAACTGGCACCTGCTG
The DNA here is from genome assembly GCF_053618995.1 of Allobosea sp. NPDC055594. NCBI lineage: Bacteria > Pseudomonadati > Pseudomonadota > Alphaproteobacteria > Hyphomicrobiales > Alloboseaceae > Allobosea > Allobosea sp. NPDC055594. Next base: position 249,046 of record NZ_JBSHIO010000003.1, on the reverse strand, counting down.
CAGCCGACGCGCCGCCGGCGCAGCGCCTGCGCGAGGCCGGCTGTGTCATCCTGGGCAAGACCACCATGCCCGATTACGGCATGCTCTCCTCGGGCCTGTCGAGCTTCCACGAACTCGCCCGCAACCCGTTCGACCTCGCGAAGAATCCCGGCGGCTCCTCGGCCGGTGCGGCGGCGGCTGGCGCGGCCGGCTATGGGCCTTTCCATGTCGGCACCGACATAGGCGGCTCGATCCGCCTGCCGGCCGGCTGGTGCGGGCTCGTCGGGCTGAAGCCGAGCTTCGGCCGCGTGCCGATCGACCCGACCTATTACGGCCGTGTCGCCGGGCCGATGACCCGCACCGTCGCCGATGCGGCCCTGATGATGCGCGAGCTTTCGAAACCGGACGAGCGCGACCCGATGAGCCTGCCGCCGCAGGAGATCGCCTGGCTCGAGCTCGAGCGTGAGCCGCGCGGGCTAAAGGTCGGGCTGCAGCTGGAAGCCGGCATCGGCCTGCCGGTCGAGCCGGAGGTAAGGGCTGTGATTATTCGGGCGGCCGAGGCCTTTCGCCAAGCGGGCGCGATCGTGGAGACAATGCCGCCTTTCCTGACGCAGGATATGCTCGACGGACTCGACGATTTCTGGCGCCAGCGCGCCTGGGCCGAGATCGGCGGCTTGCCGAAGGAGAGGCAGGACAAGGTGCTGCCCTATATCTACGCTTGGGCAGAGCGCGGCCGTGTCCTCAGCGGCGCGCAGGTGCATCGCGGCATGAGCCAGATGCTGGCAATCCGCCATGCGGCGCTGAAGGCGGCCCAGCCCTTCGATTACGTGCTCTCACCGGTCTCGCCGGTGCCGAGCTTTGCCGCCGAACTCGCTTCGCCGCTCCACGATCCCGAGCGGCCCTTCGAGCATATCGTCTTCACCGTCGCCGCCAACATGTCGGACCAGCCTTCGGTCTCGGTCCATGCCGGCATGACGGCATCAGGACTGCCGATCGGCCTCCAAATCACCGGTAAACGCTTCGACGATCTCGGCGTGCTGCAGATGGCGCGGGCCTGGGAGCAGCTGCGCGGGCAGGGGCCGGAATGGCCGCGCGCTCCCCAGCACGCGGTTTGATCAGGCCTTCTTCGTTTGCTTCCCCGCCGCATTCAGCGCCATGGCGGCGCGGATCAGCGCAGTAAGCGCTGCCTCGTCGATCGCATCGCCTTCATGAATGTCGATGGCGCGCCTTGTGTTGCCGTCGAGGCTCGCATTGAACAGGCCGGCGGGATCGGGGAGCGAGGCGCCCTTGGCGAAGGTCAGCTTCACCGCGCTTTTGTAGGTCTCGCCGGTGCAGAGGATGCCGGCATGCTCCCAGACCGGGACGCCGCGCCATTTCCAGCTCTCGATCACCTGCGGATCGGCCTGCCGGATGATGGCGCGGACTTTTGCGAGCGCCGCACCGCGCCAGTCGGTCAGTTCCGCGATCCGGGCGTCGATCAATGCGGAGGCGGAGGCGACACCGCCGGGCTTGTCGTTCTCCTGCTGCATCGACCGATCTCCTTGTCGCGCTTCACATCTTCTCGCCCGGCAAGGCGGCTGCCTGCTTCACCCAGGCGGTGAACTGGGCCTCGTCGAGGTCGTCATGCTCGTAGATATCGAGATAGCGCACCTCCTTCTGCTTGGAGGGGCCGGGCGGCAGCGGGTCGAGCGCGGCGCCGCGGAAGAAGGAGATTTTCACGTATTTCGCGAAACAGTGCAGGCCGAGGAAAAAGCTCTGTTCGTCGGCGCCGTAGAGCGGCGAGTTCCATTTGACCGCCTTCCTGACGCCGGGGATAGCGGCACTGATCAGTGCATCGAGCCGGGTGCCGAGACCGCTCTTCCAGCCCGGCATGGCAGCGATATAGGCCTGGATCGGCGCCTCGCCATAGCCCTTGGCGATCTGCGGATTGCCGCCCGAAAGGAGCACGGGCTGCGCGTCTTCGGCTTTCGGCTTCGCAGCCGCCTTCGAGCTCTTGCCGGCCATAGCTCCGCTCCTAGCCTTCCGCCCGACGCCCTTGCCGCCGACCGGCAGCATAGGGCAGCACGAACATGTAGAGCCCGGAGACCATCATCAGGAAAAGCGGCAGCAGCGGGGAGTAGACGATCCAGGCCGGCGGCTCGCCCAGCGCCATGGCGACGAAGTTGGCGATGACGGTCGCGGTGAAGATGATCGACAGCCAGCGATGGGCTAGCCGAATGGAGCCGTTCAAGGTCAACGAAGCCTCCTTCCTGAAACCGGAGTGGGGTGACATGGCTATTCGGCTTTTGCGAGCAGCTCTTCGAGCTTGTCGAAGAAGCGCGGCCAGCCGCTCCTCGCGCCGCCATAGGCCAGCTTCTGATCCGGCCGGAAGCCGACCTGTTCCATGCGCAGCAGCGTGCCCTTAGGGGGCGGAGAGAGCGTGAAGGTGACCACGCTCTTCAGGCTGAAGGCCGCCTCCTCATGGGCGAGGTCCCAGCTGTAGGACAACGTGCGATTGAGCTCGATGGCGAGGACCTCGCAATCGAGCACCCCGCCCCAGTCGCCGTGCAGCTTGAAGCGGTGGCCGAGGCTGGGCACGAAATCGTTCCGCATCAGCCACTCAGCGATCAGATGCGGCTGGGTCAGGGCGCGCCAGAGTTTCTCCGGCGGATGGGCGATCTCGCGCTCGACGATTACCGAGCGCGTCTGCGGGGCGGAGGTGCTCACTGGTCCATCCTGTCGAGCAAATTTTCGAGGTCGTCGAAGCGTGCTTCCCAGAAGCCGATCATCTGGCTGGTCCAGTCGATCATGGGGCTGAGCGCCCCGATCTGGGGGCTGTAATGGGTCTGGCGACCTTCCTGGCGGTCGCGCACCAGCCCGGCCTGCTTCAGCACGCCGAGATGCTTGGACACGGCCGGCTGCGAGACCCCGGCCTGCGCCGTCAGGGCGCCGACGGTCTGTTCGCCCTCGCGGCAGAGGCGTTCGAAGATCGCCCGCCGGGTCGGGTCGGCGAGCGTTCTGAACAGCATGTCGTGGGCAACTGGCGTCATGATATATAACTCATTGGCTATGGATTAATTCATAACCATCGAGATATGGATTGGTCAAGCGCCCGCGTCCGGCATGCAGGGCGGAGGCGCGTCGCAGGCGCTGGACCGCATTGCGGCGGTCCAGCACGATGCGCCGGAAAACCCAGGTGCAGCGGCGCTGCGCTGCAGTCGGCCTTCTGGAGAACCTCACCATGGATCTGAAGCTCAGCGGCAAGCGTGCCCTCGTCACCGGGGGCAGCAAGGGGATCGGCCGCGCGATCGCGCGGCAATTGGCGCTGGAAGGCGTCGATGTCGTCATCGCCGCCCGCAATCAGGCGGAGCTCGACGCTGCCGCGGCCGAACTGGCGCAGGAGAGCGGGTGCAAGGTCGTCGGGCTCGTCGTCGACACGCAGCTCGATGCCTCGGTGAAGGCGCTCGTCGCCGGCACGGTCGCGGCGCTGGGCGGGCTCGACATCCTGGTCAACGCCGCGGCGCGGCCGGCGAGCCAGGCGGCGCCGCCCAAGCTCGCCGAGATCACCGACGCGCTGTTCTGGGACGACGTCAACGTCAAGGTGATGGGCTATCTGCGCACGGCCCGCGAGGCGGCGCCGATCATGGCCGCCAATGGCTGGGGCAGGATCATCAATATCAGCGGCCTCAATGCGCGGATGACCGGTTCGGCCATCGGCTCGATCCGCAATGTCGCCGTGGCGGCGCTGACCAAGAACCTCGCCGACGAGCTCGGCCCGAAGGGGATCAATGTCACCGTGGTGCATCCCGGCGTGACGCGCACCGAGAAGACGGCGGGCATGTTCGCGGCGCGGGCGGCGGATGCCGGCGTCGACCCGGCCGAGATGGAGCGCCGCGCGGCCGCCAATGTCTCGATCGGCCGCCTGGTCGACGCGGCGGAGGTCGCCGACCTCGTCGCCTTCCTGGCCTCGCCGCGCAGCGTCGCGGTGAATGGCGACGCCATCGCCGCCGGCGGCGGCACGCGGGGGGCGATCCACTACTGAGCGGCCGCGTCCCGGCCCGTCAGCTCCTCAGGATGAGCGGTGAGGGGAGGCGAGCGGCCTTCAGAACAGCGCGGTCGGCGCGAGCTCGGCCAGCACCATCAGACCAAGGCCGAGCAGGCCGAGGGCGCCGCCGGTCCAGGCCAGCATGGCGACGCCGGTGATGATCGCCGCCGAGGAGATCACGATGGCGATCTGGAGCAGGCCGGAGACGATGTCGTATTTGTCGTCGCGGGCGCTGGAGATGTCGCGCCGGGCTTCCGCCGCCTTGGCGCGGGCGATCAGCTCCTTGCGGCCTTCCTGGGTTTCGGGTTCGGTGTCGTAGCGGGCGATCGTCGCCTTCCAGCCATCGATGCGTTTCTGCAACCGCTCGCGGGTGGCCGGCTCGGTCGTGCCGGCGAGCTCGACCTCCATCGCTTCGGCGGCGGTGCGCAGGGTGGTGCCGCGAATGGTCTTGGCCTGGAAGAAGGACCAGAGGTTCGATGCCTCGATGTTCCTGGCGAGCGCGTCCTGCTCGGCGTTCTTGCCACCGATCTCGGCGAAGGCCAGCATCAGCGCGAGGATCGCGATCAGCAGGGCGATGTGCTTGTTGACCCTGCTCCCGGTCGTGCTCTCCTCGGTGACGTCTTGGGTAGTTGCAGCCATGAACCTGATTCCCCGGGGATCGCGCAGCGCAGATCAGCTGGTCGCGGCGCGGAATCAAGCGGGATTTCCGTAGGGTCAGGCATTATCAACGGGCGCGGGGGTGGGCGGCGTCATAGGCGGCGAGCAGCCGGCTGGAATCGATGCGGGTGTAGACCTGCGTCGTCGAGAGCGAGGCGTGGCCGAGCAGTTCCTGGATGGCGCGCAGATCGCCGCCGCGGCCGAGCAGATGCGTGGCGAAAGAGTGGCGCAGCGCATGCGGGGTCGCGCTGCCGGGCAGGCCGAGCGAGCCGCGCAGGCCTTCGACCGCGAGCTGGATGATGCGCGGCGAGAGCGGCCCGCCCTTGACCCCGACGAAGAGCGGCCCGTCCGGCTCGAGTCGCCAGGGGCATTGCGCGAGATACTCCGCAACGGCGTCGACGACGACCGGCAGCACCGGCACCATTCTGGTCTTGCCGCCCTTGCCGAGCACGGTCAGGGCGTCGCCGGTGCTCGCCGGGGCTTGGGCGCGCTTCAGGCCGAGGGCCTCGGAAATGCGCAGGCCGCTGCCATAGAGCAGCGAGAGCACGGCGGCGTCGCGCGCCAGCACCCAGTCGGGCCGGTCCTCGCCGACGCGGGAATCCGCCTTGGTGACGGCGGCGGCCGCCCTGGCATCGAGCGGGCGCGGCAGACCCTTGCCGAGGCGCGGGCCGCGCGTCGCGGCGAAGGCGGCGGCGCTGAGCCGGCCGTCGCGCTCGCCGAAGCGGGCGAGCGAACGCAGGGCAGCGAGCTGGCGCATCAAGGTGCGGTTGCCGGCACCGTCGCGGCGGCGCTGGCCGAGAAAGGCGCGCAGATCGGCGGGCTTCAGCGCCGCGACGGCCTTGAGGTCGGGCGAAGCACCGAGATGTTCGCTGAGGAAGGCGCGGAACTGGTTGAGATCGCGGCCATAGGCCTCGAGCGTCTTCGGCGAAAGCCGGCGCTCATGCCCGAGATGGGCGAGCCAGTCGCGCTGCAGGGTGTCGAAATCGCTCATGTTCCGATCATGGCGCGCGCGCCTTAACAAGCGCTGTGCGTCAGTGCCGCTCGGACCTTGCGGTCGTCCTCATAACCAGGAGCGATGACCGCCATCGTCTTTGGCGGCATTCCCGCGGCCTGCAGCGGCTGCTATGAGCCAAGGTAGAGATTGTTCAGGGGTGACCATTTTGAGCGCGATCGACAGCCAGGGCCTGAGCTTTCCCTTTCCCGAACCGCCGGCGCCGGGACAGGTGATCGAGATCGTGCCCGGCGTGCTCTGGGCCCGCATCGCGCTGCCTTTCCGGCTCGACCACGTCAACATCTACCTGATCGAGGACGGCGATGGCTGGGCGGTGATCGATACCGGCATCGGCGATGCCGCGACCAAGGCCGCCTGGCTCGCCTTGACCTCCGGCCCGCTCGCTGGAAGGCGCCTGACGCGGCTGTTCGTGACGCATTACCATCCGGACCATATCGGCCTCGCCGGCTGGCTTCACGAGCAGTTCGATACTCCGCTCCTGACCAGCCAGACGAGCTATCTCGGCTGTCTCAACATCTCGCTGAGCCCGGGCGCCTCCGAGGCACCGGTCTACAAGGATTTCTACCTGCGCCATGGTCTCGACGCGCAGGTCACCGAAGTGGTCTCGACGCTCGGCCATGGCTATCTGCGCATGGTGACGCCGCTGCCGCCGACCTTCACCCGCGTCGTCGCCGGCGATGTGCTGAGGATCGGCGGGCGCGACTTCTCCGTGCTGGCGGGCGACGGGCATGCGCCGGAGCAGTTGATGTTTCATTGCGCCGAGGCCGGCATCTTCCTCGCCGCCGACCAGGTCCTGGCCAAGATCACGCCGAATATCAGCGTCTGGGCGGTCGACCCCGAGGGCGATCCGCTCGGGCTCTATCTGCGCTCGCTGCGCGCCATCGCGGCGGCAATCCCGCCGGAGACGCTGGTCCTGCCCGGGCATCAATTGCCGTTCCGTGGCCTGCAGGCACGCTGCGCCGAGCTCGCAGAGCATCATGGCGAACGCTGCCGGCTGATCGCGGAAGCCGTGGCGCACGGACCGCATTCGGTCGCCGCGCTCGTGCCGGTGATGTTCACCCGCCCGCTCGATCCGCACCAGCTCAGCTTCGCCTTCAGCGAGGTCTTCGCCCATGTGAATGCGATGCTGCGGCTGGGCGAGCTGCGCTGGGCGGCGCCGAAGGACGGCATCATGCGGGTCGAGTCCGGTCGCTGAGCCATCTCCGGCTGCGGCCGTTCGGGCAAAAACATTAAGTATGATGGCCGAAGCTTGACCGCTGACGGTTGGTCACTACGCGGAATTAGGATTTTCTCGCCATTGATGCACGCCAATGGAGGCGTGATTTCGGTGGGTACTGACGCTGTTGGACCGTCGGAGGCGCGGAATGCCGCGAAAACGACGGGAAAAAACAGAGCCATGGCGATTCCGGCGATCATCCGGGCGATGCGACCGCATCACTGGCTCAAGAACGGCCTCGTCTTCGTCCCGATCCTGCTCAATCACGACGTCTTCGACGTCCACGCCGTCGCCTATGGCGCAATCGCCTTCATCTCGTTCTCGCTGCTGGCCTCCTCGATCTACCTCCTGAACGACATCGTCGACGTCGAGGCCGACCGGCGCCACCCGACCAAGTGCAAGCGCCCGCTCGCAGCCGGCGAGATCACCAAGGCGCAGGCCTATGCGATGGTGCCAGGCCTGATGATCGTGGCCTTCGGGCTCGCCTGGTTCCTGCCGCGCCCGGATCTTTATCTTTTGGCGCTCGGCGCCTATCTCGTGCTGGCGCTGGCCTATCTGTTCTTCCTCAAACGCAAGCTGCTCGTCGATGTGCTCGGCCTCGCGGCGCTGCACACGCTGCGCATCCTTGCCGGCAACGCGGCGGCTGCTATCCCGCTCTCGTCCTGGCTGCTCGCCTTCTCGATGTTCCTGTTCCTCAGCCTGGCGCTGGTGAAGCGCTATGCCGAATTGCGCATCACCCAGGACCAGTCCGGGTTGAAGAAGGCCGGGCGTGGCTATCATGCCGAGGATATCGAGGCGCTCTCCCAGCTCGGCATGGCCTCGGGCTGCACCTGTGCGCTGATCATGGCGCTCTATGTCGACAGTGCCGCGGTCAAGGAGCTCTACCGCTATCCGCAGCTGATCTGGCTGATCTGCCCGATCGTGCTCTACCAGATGGCGCGGATCTGGTTCATGGCCCGGCGCGGCCAGATGCCGGACGATCCGCTGGTGTTCATGATCCGTGACTGGCGCAGCCAGCTGATGGGGGCGGTCGTCGTCGTCATCATGGTCGCCGCCTCGGTCCTGCCGTGAAAGGCCGGCCGGCCGATCTTCGCTCCTGGGGCGGGCTGCGCACGCATGGCTCGGAGCTGCTCGAACCGGCCGACTGGCTCGCCGCTCCGGTTGCACAAGAGGCGCGGGTGCTGGCTTATGGCAATGGCCGCTCCTATGGCGATTCCTGCCTGAACGATGGCGGCGGGCTGATCGCGACGCGCCGGCTCGGACGCATCCTCTCCTTCGATGAGACGAGCGGGGTGATGGTCTGCGAGGCCGGCGTCCTGCTCGACGAGGTGTTGGAGCTCGTGGTGCCACTCGGCTGGTTCCCGCAGGTGACGCCGGGCACCTGTTTCGTCACCATCGGCGGGGCGCTCGCCAACGACGTCCACGGCAAGAACCACCACCGCGCCGGAACCTTCGGCCGGCATGTGCTGTCCTTCGAACTTGCCCGCTCGGACGGGGCGCGCCTGACCTGCTCGCCGGCCGAGCATGCCGACCTTTTCGCCGCGACCATCGGCGGCATGGGGCTGACCGGCCTCGTCACGCAGGTGACGCTGCAATTGATGAGGGTCGAATCCGGCGAGATGCTGCAGGAGGCGATCCGCTTCGAGGGGCTGGAGCGCTTCTTCGAGATCGCGGCGGAATCGGATGCGACGCATGACTACACCGTCGCCTGGATCGATTCAGCTGCCGGCGGCCGAAACTTCGGGCGCGGGGTGTTCTTCCGGGCCAATCATGCTCCGGCCTCTTCGGCGCCGCCGCCCAAGGCTGCGCGGACACTGCCTTTCCCGATCACGCCGCCGGTCTCGCTGATCAACCGGCTGACGCTCAGCGCCTTCAATGCGCTGTACCTCGCCGCCCAGCCGAAGACGGCAGAGCCCCGGCGCATTCCCTACCGGCCGTTCTTCTACCCGCTCGACCGGGTGAGCAACTGGAACCGGGCCTATGGGCCGAAGGGCCTGCGCCAGTTCCAGTGCGCCGTGCCGATGGCCGATGCCCGCGCCGCCGTCGAGGCGATGCTGCGCCGGACGCTCGACGCCGGCGAGAGCTCATTCCTGACGGTGCTGAAGCTGTTCGGCGACGTGCCGTCGCCGGGGATGATGTCGTTTCCGATCGCCGGGGCGACGCTGACGCTCGACTTTCCGCATCGCGGCGAGCGTACCTTGCGATTGCTCGACGAACTCGACCGCATCGCGATCTCGGCCGGCGGGCGTGTCAACCCTTACAAGGATGCGCGCATGTCGCCGGCCACTTTTGCAGCGTCCTTCCCGCACTGGCGGGATTTCGCCCGCCATATCGATCCCGGCTTTTCCTCCGGGTTCTGGCGGCGGGTGACCGAGGGCGTCTGAGTCAGGCCGGGGCCTTCTCCGGCGTGGCGGCCGGCTGCTCGACCGTCAGCACGGTCAGGGTGTGCTGGCGCCCGTCGCGCGCCGTCCAGGCGATGGACTGGCCGGCCGCGAGCCCGATCAGGGCGGTGCCGATCGGGGTCAGGATCGAGATCCGGCCCTGCTCGATATCGGCTTCTCCGGGGAAGACGAGCTGGACGCGGCGCTGCTGGGCCGTGTCGGAGCTGAACTCGACGATCGAGCCCATGCGCACGACATCGGCCGGCATCTGCTTGGGGCTGACGACCTTGGCGCGGTCCATTTCGTTCAGCAGTTCCTCGGCGACCTCGGGAATGCGCTCGAGGGCGGCGGTGGCGAGACCGGTCAGGCGCTCGAGATCGCTTTCCGTGACGACGATCTTGGGCTTGCGGGGCGGCTTCTGGGTCATGATGACGCGAATGTCCTGTGGTGGCGCATGCCGACGCGCGGCGCTGCTTCGAAAAACGTGAATGTGGAGGTTGCGCCTGTAAGATCGTGCTGCGGACAGCGTAGACAGCACCCCTGAACTCGGGGCGCGTAAGGCCGAGTCCGGGGCTAAACGTCCGCGATCGGGAGGATCCGGAGAACGGTGCTGCGCAGCGTGGTCATGCCTATAAAGTTGGTTTGTTCCGAGGTTCTGTCAAGCCTCGCTTGGGGATGAGACGGCGCACGGCAAAAAGGGCCGGCTTTCGCCGGCCCTGAGGCATCCGGGAGATGTCGTCGCAGCGTCTCAGCCCTTGCTGACGGCGACCTTGCGCAGATAGTCGGTGACGATCCGGGTGATGCCGCGCGAGAGCAGGTCGTCGAGTGCCGTGATGAACTGGTCGCACTGCTCGCGGGTGACGATCAGCGGCGGTTCGAGCCGGATCACGTTGCGGTTGTACTCGGTGAAGGCGACGAGCACGTCGTAATCCTTCAGCAGCAGCGCGCCGATGAAGCCGCAGAGCGAGCCCTTCAGCTTGTCGTCGAGCAGCGCGACCATGTGCTTCAGCCCGAAGGGCATGGTCTCGCTGATGTCCTGGAACTCGACGCCGATCATCAGCCCGCGGCCGCGGATCTCCTTGAGCAGGCTGGGATGCTTGGCGCGCAGCTCGTTCAGCCTTGCGATCAGATAATCGCCCTGGCGCTGCGCATTGCCCATGAGGTCTTCCTCATAGAGCACGTTGAGCCCCTCGATCGCGCTGATGCAGGCCTCGCCCATGCCGCCGAAGGTGGCCTGGGCGTGGATCAGCGCCGCCTTCGGCTTGCCATAGGCCTTCATGTAGATCTCGCGGCGGGCGATCATCGCGCCGACCGCGGCCTTGGAGCCGCCGAGCGCCTTGGCGAGCGCGGTCACGTCCGGCACGACGCCGTCACGCTCGAAGGCGAAGAACTGGCCAGTGCGGCCGAGCCCGCACTGGACCTCGTCGGCGACCCAGAGCACGCCATGCTTGTCGCAGAGCGCGCGCAGCTCGCGCCAGAAGCCGAGAGGCGCCTCGACGATGCCGCCGCCGCCCTGGATCGTCTCCATCACGACGATGCCGATCGCCGGATCGCTCTCCAGCGCCAGCCGCACCGCCTCGATATCGCCGAAGGGCACCTTGACCCGGTTGTCGACGAGCTTGAACTGCGACTGGTAGAGGTTGGAGTCGGTGACCGAGAGCACGCCCTTGGTCTTGCCGTGGAAGGAGTTTGCCGCGTGCAGGATCTTCGATCTGCCGGGCCCCTGCGCCTGCTCGGCGACCTTCAACGCCGCTTCCATCGCCTCCGAGCCGGTCGAGCCGAGGAAGACCATGTCGAGATCGCCGGGCGCGATCTGGGCGAGGTTGTGGGCGAGGGCCGACGCATATTGCGACATGAACGCCATGCAGATCTCATGGCGGTTCTCGGCCTGGAACTTCTGCCGGGCCGCGATGATGCGCGGATGGTTGTGGCCGAAGGCGACCGAGCAGAAGCCGCCGAAGAAATCGAGGATCTTGCGGCCGTCCCTGGTGATGTAGTGCATGCCCTCGGCGCGATCGACGATGATCTTGTCGAAACCGAGCAGCTTCAGGAAATGCAGCTGGCCGGGATTGATGTGGCTGGTGAAGAGGTCCTTCACCTGGGTGGCGTCGAGCTGCTTGGCGGCCTCGACGCTGATCAGCTTCGGGCGGGCGGGAGCGGCGGGGGCCATGTCGTCCTCGTTCCGGTAAGCGGGCATGCTCATGCTGCGAGGCTCCTTTCGGCCTTGGTCCCTGCGGTCTTTGCCTTGCGGTATTCGGTGTAGGCGGCGAGCAGCATGTCCTCGTCGCGGTGTCTGGGCGTCCAGCCGAGCTCGCGCTTGGCCTTGCTGGTGTCGAGGATGCAGACCTCGTTGGCGATCTTGTACTGCTCGGGGTCCATGATCGGCAGGTTGACCGCGTCCAGCGTGTCGAGCGCGAACTTGACCAGAGGCGCCGGGGTCGGCAGCAGGATCGATTTCGAGCCGGCATGCCTGATCAGGTCGCCGAGCAGCTTCTTCACCGGCGGCGGATCGTCCGAGCCGAGATTATAGGCGCTGTTGGGGAAGTCCGCCTTCCAGGCCGCGATGCAGGCGCTGGCGCAGTCGAAGACCGAGATGAACTGATAGGGGTTGGTGCCTGCGCCGATCATCGGCACCGGCAGGTTGAGGTCGATCAGCCGGAAGAGCTTGACCAGGATGCCGAGCCGGCCCGGCCCGATGATCAGGCGCGGCCGGAAGATCGGGATCTGGAAGCCCCGGTCGCGATAGCCCTGGGCGAGCTTCTCGGTGGCGAGCTTGCTCTCGCCATATTCGCCGAGCGGGTTCGCCGGATGGGTCTCGTCCTGCGGTACGGTCACGGCATGGCCGTAGATCATGTCGGTGGTGAAGTGGACGAGCTTGCGGGCGCCGTTCTTCTCCATCCATTTCAGGATGTTCTCGGTGCCGTGATAGTTCACCGGCCAGAAGAAATCGTGGCGTTCCTTGCGGGTCACGATCGGCGACAGCATCTTGGCCGAGAGGTTGTAGACGAGGTCGTCCGGCGTCAGCGCGATGCTCTCGACGCTGGCGGCGTCGGTGACGTCGATCTTCTGGAACGGCACCTTGTCGTAATGGGCGTGGCTGCTCTTGTGGATGTCGCAGACGAGGACCTCCTCGCCCATGGCGGCGAGGTCGGCGGCAAGATGCGAGCCGACGAAGCCGTCGCCGCCGATGATGATGTGTTTCATGTCCGGGGAGCCGCTGGTTCGAAGATCAAGGACTGCATCAACGCGGCGCGTCGGGCAGGCGAGGGCGGGTGCGCGTCGGCACCGGGATCGGCTTCAGCATGGGCTCCGCCGGCGGGACGAGGAAGGTGCCGAGGCGCAGAATGAAACGGGCGATCAGGTCCATGGTTTCCCTCAGCTTTGTGCGATGAAGACCGTGCCCAGGACGATGAGGCCGATGCCGGCGATGCGGGCCGGGCTCAGATCCTCCTGGAAGACGAAATAGGCGTAGACCGCGACCACGACGTAGGCGAGGCTCAGGAACGGGTAGGCGTAGCTGATCTGTACCTTCGACAGCACGATCAGATGCGAGGCCATGCTGACCACGAAAGTGCACAGGCCGGCGAAGACGAAGGGGTTGAAGACGACGCGGAAGATGGTCGCGATCAGTCCATCGCCGCCGACATCGAGATGGCCGACCCCGGTCATCCCGCGTTTCAGCATCAGTTGCGCCGCGGCATTGGTCAGCACCGTGAACAGGATCAAAGGCAGGTAGGCATTCATCGAAACGGGATTTTCCGCGTGGCTGATGCCGCCCTGAATGGCGCGGAAAATACTTCGAATGCCTTACGCTACGGGACCTTATCGGCCCGTAACCTTAAAAGTGTACTGCATCGACCACGGAAAGACGCGGGCTTCCCTTCGGCCATGCCTTCGCTGGCGCGGCCGCCGGCAGGCTGAGATGCGGGGCGCAGGCGCGAAATCATGGCGGGAATGTGCCCCGGATTGATCCTGAGGCTGCGCTGCTCTAAGGTTAATCATTCCTTAACCTGGATTTCCAACCCGCCATGGCCGACCTGCTCCGGCTCGCGTCCCGTACTCGCTCCGAGCTCCTGCAGGCCAGCCCCTGGGCGTGGCCGTACGAGCTCGTGCTCAATGCGGCCGAGGTGCTGCCGCAGCACGGCTCGGAGGAGCTTCGAGCGATCCACGCGGCGCGGCGCGAGGCGACCTTGCGTCGCCTTGGATCCGGAGCGGCGGCCTGGAACTCCTGGGCGGCGACCATGACGAGCCTGCGTCGCAAGGCGGGCGACGATCCGGCCCTGACCTCGCTCTGGCAATTGCTCGCCGGTGTCGAGCTGGTCGACGAGAGCTTCGACGGGGAATTCGACGTCGCCGGCTTCCACTTTCCGGGTGCCGCGCGCTTCGCCGGCTCGGCCTTCGGCAGCGATGTGTGGTTCACCGATGCCAGGTTCTCCGGGCCGGCCGATTTCCGCGACGCGACGTTCGCGGGCGACGCCTTCTTCGAACGCACGCGTTTCGCGGCCGGGGCCGATTTCGGGGCGGCGCATTTCCAGCGCGGCGCGGAGTTTCGCGAAATTTCCTGTGCCGGCACGCTCGGCTTCGTCGAGGCCGAGTTCTCCGGCAGCGTCTGGTTTCGCAGTTCGTTCTTCGAAGGGCCGGTGCGCTTCCGCGGCGCCAGGTTCGGATGGGAGGCGGGGCTAGGCGATTGCCGCTATCGCGGACCGGCTGATTTCGTCGAGGTCGATTTCGCCGATAATGCCGGCTTCGAGAATGCGATCTTCGAGCAGAGCGCGACCTTCGCGCAGGCGCGCTTCTGCCAGGCGGCCTGGTTCAGCGGAGCCCAGTTCCGCGGCGAGGCGGTGTTCGACCGCACCCGTTTTCTCGGCCGCCGGCATTTCGACGGCATCGCGGTCTCGGTGCCGCAGACCCCGGTGGCGACGCAGGCCGCCGTCCTCGAACGGTTGCGCGCCGCCTTCTCGGGCTGAGCCGCGCGAGGACTCGCCTTATCTCGATCAGATCGGGAGCGCGTCGTCCTTGGCGATGGTCTGCTGCAAGGCGGGCCTCGCCAGCATTCGCTCCATATAGGCTTCGAAGGCTGGCAGGTGCGGCAGGGCGCCGATGATGTTCATGCCGAAATGGATGCTGCTGCCGAGTTGGGTATCGGCGGCGGTGAAGCGCTCGCCGGCGGCATAGGGATGGGCGGAAAGCCGTTTCTCGAGATTGGCGACGGTATCGGCATGCGAGCCGAAGGAGAAGCTGCGCGGTTCATAGGCGAAGTCGTGGACCTTGGTGGCGATGATCGGGTCGAGCACTGCGTCGGCATAGACCAGCGCGGTCAGGAAGGCGGCCCGGTCGGCATCGCCGATGGCGGGGGCGAGCCCGGCCTCCGGAAACCTTTCGGTGAGATAGAGGCAGATTGCGGCGCGCTCGGTGACGACGGTGCCGTCATGGACGATCGCCGGTACCTTCTTGTGCGGCTGGATGGCGCGGTAGCTCTCGGGCGGACCATCCTTCGCGCGGATGTCGACGAGCTCCATGGTGTAGGGCTGGCCGAGTTCCTCCAGCAGCCAGAGCACGGAGAAAGAGCGCGATTGCGGAGCGTGATAGAAGGTCAGCATGGCGATGTCCCTTTCGGCGTTTCCTCAAGCGATGGGCGGGCTGATAGGGGCGCCCTGGGTCGGTCGTTGTCAGGATCGATGCGCTGGTGCTGCCGCAGGCTCATGGATTCCGACCGGGCCTTGCTGTCGCTGCTCCGCCGCCGCCGGGGAGCCAGGGTTGACCCGGCTTTCCCAATTCCGGTTAAATCCCGGCGGGGGGCGTTGCAGGGATCATCATGCTGCGCGCCATTGTCTTGACTGCCGCCGCTCTGGCTTTCGCTACGCCTGCGTCGGCCTATTCCAACCCGATCAGCCGCGGGCTCGCGGACTTCCTCAACATCTTCAGCGAACAGCCGGTGCCGCGCCAGCTCGTTGCCTGGAACGGCAAGCAGGCGCCCGGCACGGTCGTGGTCTCGACCAGCCAGAGGCGGCTCTATTACGTGCTCGGCCAGGGGCGGGCGATCCGCTACGGCGTCGGTGTCGGCCGGCAGGGTTTCAGCTGGTCGGGCACGAAGATTGTCTCGCGCAAGCGCGAATGGCCGGACTGGCGTCCGCCCGCGGCGATGCTGAAGCGCCGACCCGACCTGCCGCGCTATATGGCGGGCGGAATGGAGAACCCGCTCGGTGCGCGGGCGATCTATCTGGGATCGAGCCTCTATCGAATCCACGGTTCGAACGAGCCCGACACGATCGGAGCGGCGGTCTCCTCGGGCTGCATCCGGATGACCAATCGCGACGTGATGGACCTCTATGATCGCGTCAGGCCCGGGACCAAGGTCATCGTGCAGCGCTAGCCGTCGCTGTGGCCGCGCCTGATCCGGCGGACCATGCTCCAGACCAGCAGCAGGGCGATGGGAACGAAGAGTGCGGTCGCGATGCCGACATCGACAGGCAGGTAGCCGGCATCCTTGGCGCCCTTGGCGAGATAACCGAACAGGCTGACGACGTAATAGCCGATGGCGGCGACCGAGAGTCCTTCGACTGTCTGCTGCAGGCGCAGCTGCAGCCGGGTGCGCTCGTTCATCGCCGCCAGCAGGTCGCGGTTCTGCTGCTCGAGCGCGACGTCGACGCGGGTGCGCAGCAGGTTGGCGGCACGGGCGAGCTTGCGCGAGAGATCGGCCTGGCGCTCCTGCAGCATCTGACAGGTGCGCATCGCCGGCGCCATCCGCCGGGAAAGGAAGGCGGCGATGGTCGGCCAGCCCCGGTACGGCGCTTCACCGATCGCGGTGAGGCGCTGACCGACGATGTTGTTATAGGCGCGGCTGGCGCCGAACCGGTAGTTCGACGAAGCGGCTTCCGATTCCATCGGCGCGGCGAGCGCCGTCATCTCGTCGAGCAGGGCATTGTCGGCGGCGAGCCCGTCGGTCTGCGTCATCGTGCCGGCGATACGGACCAGCGCCTCCTCGGTCGCCCGCACGGAAGGGGCGAGGCGTTGCGCCTCCGGCAGGCCGAGCAAAGCGAGGACCCGATAGGTCTCGATCTCGAGCAGGCGCTGCGCCAGCGCCCCGGCCCGCGAGGGCGTCAGCGACCGGTCGAGGAGGAGGATGCGCACGAAGCCGTCGGGATCGGGCTGGAAATCCGCCGCTGCGATCGCGCCCTCGCTGTCGACCAGCGAGGCTGCGAGGCTCGCCGGATCGAAGATCTCCTCGAGCGGCGGCGCTGCTCGCTCGGGTAGCAGATGCAGGTCGACCGCGACCAGATGCGGTCCCGGCTGCGGTAGCTCCAGCATGAAATGCGGCAACTCCCTGCCGGCGGGAGTGAACGGCGCATTGCCATTACCCGGCAGCTCCCAGCTATAGGTGGTGAACTCGCTGTGCTGCTCCCAGCGCAGTCCGATCTCGCCGAGCCGGGCGCGATGATGTTTGGCGCCCTCGGCGGGGCCTGCGACGCCTCGCCCGGCGCAGAAGCCGGCGAGCGCCTCGCGGTCGGCACTGGCCTGCGCCTGGTCGGTCATGAAGGCGAAATGCAGCAGGCGCTGCGGCGTCTCCAGCGGGGCGAAGGGCCGGGCATGGATCTCGGCGAGGATCGCGCCGCGCGCAGGATGCGGGCTGAGCGTCGGGGCCGGCCTTGCCTCGCTGCGATCCATGCTGTCCTGCCCTGCCATGACCGGCTCTGCGGCTCGGTTCCGCGCCCATCGCCGAACTTGCAGCAAAGCCCCGGCGACGGAAAGATCGGCATGGCGTCGCATCGTCTGGGAGGGGTTCGTCATGGCTTCGAAGATCGGCCCCGTGAAGCGCACAGCTGCCTGGCGCCGGAGGAATACCTGATGATCGCGAGTTCGGGCGCCGCGCGGCCGCGCGCCGGAGCATTCTTCGAGCGACGCGGACACCGGCTCGCGTGAGAAGAAGCGATGAAACAAGGAATCGGAGCATCCGCGCTGCAAAGGGGCGCGGATGCTCCGGGGCCGACAGGTTCAGCGCTGCTGACGCGATCCGGCGGCGGCCGGCCTAGATTGCGCTGATCGCCGGAAAGCTTCGCTGCCAGCCATGCCCCTGCCAAACCGCATCCGTCCCGATGGCACGCTGTTCGCCGACCCGGCGCGCGGCACGCTGTTCGGCAATCGCGGCGGCAGGTTCCATGATCCGGCGACCAGGGCCCTGCCGCGACGGCTCTATGCGACGCAGCAATGGATCTGCTGTGTCCTGTCCTTCAAGGGTCGGCAGCGCGATGTCTGGGGGCGGTACTATACCGAGCTGTTCTTCTGCGACGAGGTCACGGCCCTGGCGGCTGGCCATCGCCCCTGCATGGAATGCCGGCGCGGCGATGCGCTGGCCTACCGTGCCGCGCTGGTCGCCGGGCTCGGCCTCGGGCGCGAGCCGAGCTTCCCGGAGATCGACGAAAGGCTCGACGGGGAGCGCCGCCGCGGGCGTGAGAAGCGCCTGCACCGGCTCGACGCCACGGGACTGCCTGACGGTGCGATGATCATCGGCGACGATGCGACATTCCTGGCCCTGCGTGGCGATGCGGCGGTGCTCTGGTCGCCGGCCGGCTATGTGGCGCGGCGGTCGCGGCCGACCGGGCCGGTGCTTGTCTGCACGCCGCCCGCGAGCCTGGCCGCGCTGGCCCATGGCTTCCAGCCGCGCTGGCATGCGAGCGTGACGGCGCTGGTCTGAACCGGACGGGGAACCTTCTCGGCGCCTGCGACGTTGTCCCGCCATCAACAATCGTGGCAATCAAGGGGGCAATGTCATGCGCTCGATCGCATTGTGGCTGCTTGGAATTCCGATCCCGATCATCATCCTGATCTGGCTCTTCGTCCGCTGATCTTGGTCCGCTGACAGGAACTGACAGAATAAATTGCTATGGCCGGGCGCGTCCCGGCCATATTCTTTTGCGGTGGGGAATCGCGCAGGCTGGGCGGAGCTGCGCGGCGCCGCCTTGATCAGATCGCCTCGTCCCTCCAGCAGCGTTCCGCCATGCAGCCGATCATCCAGATTTCCGGTCTCTCGAAGACCTATGCCTCGGGCTTCCAGGCGCTGAAAAGCGTCACGCTCGACATCAGGCGCGGCGAGATCTTCGCCCTGCTCGGGCCCAACGGCGCCGGCAAAACGACGCTGATCAGCATCGTCTGCGGCATCGTCAATCCGAGCACCGGGACGGTGCTCGCCGACGGTCACGACATCATCGCCGATTACCGCGCCGCGCGCAGCCGCATCGGCCTCGTGCCGCAGGAGCTGACCACCGACGCCTTCGAGACCGTCTGGGCGACGGTCTCCTTCAGCCGCGGCCTGTTCGGCAAGCCGAAGAACCCTGAGATCGTCGAGCAGGTGCTGCGCGATCTCTCGCTCTGGGACAAGCGCGACAACAAGATCATGACGCTGTCGGGCGGGATGAAGCGGCGCGTGCTGATCGCCAAGGCGCTGGCGCACGAGCCGCAGATCCTGTTTCTCGACGAGCCGACGGCGGGCGTCGATGTCGAACTGCGCCAGGACATGTGGAAGCTGGTGCGGCGCCTGCGCGACAGCGGCGTCACCATCATCCTGACCACGCACTATATCGAGGAGGCCGAGGAGATGGCCGATCGGGTCGGCGTGATCAGCAAGGGCGAGATCATCCTGGTCGAGGACAAGGCCGAGCTGATGCGCAAGCTCGGCCAGAAGCAGCTCACCCTGCACCTCCAATCGCCGCTTGCGGCGGTGCCGGAGGCGCTGGCGGGCTATGGGCTGACCCTGCGCGCCGATGGCGAGGAGCTGGTCTACAGCTACGACACCAAGGCCGAGCGCACCGGCATCACGGCACTGCTCAGCGATCTCGCCGCGGCCGGCATCCGTTTCAACGACCTGCAGACCAGCCAGTCCTCGCTCGAGGACATTTTTGTCGGCCTGCTGAGGGCGAACGCATGAGCGCCGTGACCATGAACCTGCACGCGATCAAGGCGATCTACCTGTTCGAGATGGCGCGGACCTGGCGCACGCCGCTGCAGAGCATCCTCTCGCCGGTGATCTCGACCTCGCTCTATTTCGTCGTCTTCGGCGCGGCGATCGGCTCGCGCATGCAGGCGATCGACGGGGTGCCCTATGGCGCCTTCATCGTGCCGGGCCTGATCATGCTCTCGCTGCTGACGCAGAGCATCGCCAACGCTTCTTTCGCGATCTATTTCCCGAAATTCACCGGCACGATCTTCGAGCTGCTCTCCGCGCCGGTCGCCTGGTGGGAGGCGGTCTTCGCCTATGTCGCGGCGGCGGCGACGAAATCGGTGATGCTCGGGCTGATCATCCTCGTCACCGCCTTCCTGTTCGTGCCGCTGAAAATCGAACACCCGCTGTGGATGCTGCTCTTCCTGGTGCTGACGGCGACGACCTTCAGCCTGTTCGGCTTCATCATCGGGGTCTGGGCCGACGGGTTCGAGAAGCTGCAGGTGGTGCCGCTGCTGATCGTGACGCCGCTCGCCTTTCTCGGGGGATCGTTCTACTCGATCGACATGCTGCCGCCCTTTTGGCGGACGGTCACCCTGTTCAACCCGGTCGTCTACCTGATCAGCGGCTTCCGCTGGAGCTTCTTCGGCTTCGCCGATGTCGGCATCGCCGTCAGCCTCGGCATGACGCTGGTCTTCCTCGTTGCCTGCATCGCGGTGATCGCCTGGATCTTCAAGACCGGCTACCGGCTGAAGAACTGAGGTCGCGTTCGCTTTGAAGCTGCGCCGTCATTCCGGCGCAGCTCCCAGGAATGCGAGCCGCTTCGGCCTCAGGCCGCCTTGATCTGCTTGAAGAAGGTGTCGAGCTCGCCCCGTAGCGTCGCCGCCTCGCGGGCGAGATGCTCGGCGGTGCGCAGGACCTCGGCGGCCGAACGCATCGCCTCGTCGGAGGCCGCCGTGACGCCGGCGAGACGCTGCGCCACCGTCGCCGCGCCATGCGCCGTCGCCTGGGCGTTGCGGGCGATCTCGGAGGTGGTCGCGCGCTGCTCCTCGGTCGCGTCGGCGATGGCGGCGGTCTGGTGCGAGACGTCGCTCATCGTGCGCGTGATGATGCCGATGGCATTGACCGCGCCCTCCGCCTCGCCATGGAAAGCCTCGATCTGGCTGGCGATGCCGTTGGTCGCCTCGGCGGTGCGGTTCGCCAATGTCTTGACCTCGGCGGCGACGACCGCGAAGCCGCGCCCGGCCTCGCCGGCGCGGGCGGCCTCGATGGTGGCGTTGAGGGCGAGCAGATTGGTCTGCTCGGCGATGTCGCGGATCAGGTCGATGACGGTGACGATCTGCTCGGAGGCGCGGGCGAGATTGCCGACATGGCGGCTGGCGCCGAGCGCTTCGTCGCTGGCGCCGCCGACCATCGCATTGGCGCGGGCGAGGCGAGCGGAAATCTCGGTGATCGAATCGGTCAGGTTGTCGGCGGCGTTCGCGACCTGCTGGACATTGCCGGACGCCTCCTGCGAGGCCGTCTCGGCGCGGCCGATCTCGGAGGTGGCGGCGACGGCAAGCCCGTTCAGCATGCGCGCGGCTGTCTCCAGCGTCTGGACGCCGCCGCCGACCGTCTGCAGCGCGTCGGCGAGCCTTGCATCGAAGGCAGTCACGATCTCGTCGATCCGCCGCTGCCGGGCGAGGCGTCCGGCCTCGTCGCCGGCGGCGGCGCTCTCGAGCGCGGCGCGCGCTCTGGCATTGTCGCGGAAGACGGCGACGGAGCGTGCCATGTCGCCGATCTCGTCGCCGCGCTCGACCAGCGGGATCTCCTCGACCGGCTCGGCGGCGGCGAGGCGGCGCATCGTCGCCGAGAGCCGCAGCAAGGGACCGGCGATACGGCGCTGGACGAGCAGCAAGGCCAAGGCGAGGCCACCAGCCAGGGCCAGGGCGCCGGTTCCGATGAGCAGATCGGCGCTGCTCTGCTGCATATGGACAAGCTCGGTATCGAGCGAGGCACTGCGGGCATCGTTGGTGCCGGCGATCCGCTTCAGGGCTTCGTTCAGCGCCTTGCGGTTGCTGCGGTTGCCTTCTTCATTGCCCATCGCCCGGGCGGCGGCGATCGAGCGCTCGCGCGCCAGGCGGACCATTTCGCGACGGAAGGCGACGAACTCCTCGACGCGTCGTGCGACGTTGGCGAAGCTCTCCTGATCGCCCGGGCCGATCAGCGGCCGCCAGTCCTGCATCAGCACTTCGATCTCGCGCAGGCCCTGCAGCAGCAGCGGGATGAAGCGCTCGGCGCCCGCGAGGTCATCGCTCATATAGATGCCGCGCGATTCCATGACGACGCCGTTGACCAGCCCGTTGATACGCTCGGCAATGGCGGCGCGGTGCGAAGCGGACTGCATCTCCTTCGTCGTCGTCGCATAACGTTCGAGCGTCTTGACGCCGAACGCGATCGCCAGCGCTGCCGCTATGGCGAGCAGCAGCACGGCTGCGAGGATCTGACGCGATATGGTGCGCAGCATTGGCAGGGCGATCTTGAGCGCGCGAGCCGCGACTTTCCCCCTGGCGCGCGGCGTGAAACCGCCGTCAGGCTAGGCGCGGCTCGGTTAATTTTGCGTTGGGCCCGTCAAAAACGCCGGCTCAGGCCGGGGCAGGGCGATTGACTCAGGAGCCGGCATCCTGTCTCAACCACGCCATGACCGATCTTCAGACACTCGACGGCGCCGTGGCCGTCGCCGCGCCGCATGCGCGCCGCCGGACCTTCGCGATCATCTCGCACCCGGACGCCGGCAAGACCACGCTGACCGAGAAACTGCTGTATTTCGGCGGCGCGATCCAGCTCGCCGGCGAGGTCAGGGCCAAGGCCGGCCGGCGCCAGACCTCCTCCGACTGGATGAAGATCGAGCGCCAGCGTGGCATTTCGGTGGTCACTTCGGTGATGACGTTCGAATATGGCGGGCATGTCTTCAACCTGCTCGACACGCCGGGCCACGAGGACTTCTCGGAGGATACCTACCGGACGCTGACGGCGGTCGACAGCGCGGTGATGGTGATCGACGCC
Organism: Allobosea sp. NPDC055594; assembly: GCF_053618995.1. NCBI lineage: Bacteria > Pseudomonadati > Pseudomonadota > Alphaproteobacteria > Hyphomicrobiales > Alloboseaceae > Allobosea > Allobosea sp. NPDC055594. The sequence goes on along the minus strand of NZ_JBSHIO010000003.1, from coordinate 226,798 downwards.
GCCAAGGGCATCGAGGCACGCACCAAGAAGCTGTTCGAGGTCTGCCGTCTCAGAGACATCCCGATCGTCACCTTCATCAACAAGGTCGATCGCGAGACGCGCGACCCGTTCGACCTGATCAACGAGATCGAGACGACGCTGGCGCTCGACGTCGCGCCGATGACCTGGCCGGTCGGGCGCGGGCGCGAATTCGTCGGCACGCTGGATTTCGCCTCGAACACCTTCCGCCGCAACCAGAAGGGCGACGAGACCGATGCCGGCACGGCCGTCGCCGGCGAGGACGATCCGCTCTTCGACGAACTGCTGCCGAACGGTGCGGTCGACAGCTGGCGTGAAGAGGTCTTCCTGGCGCGCGAAGGGCTGAAGCCGTTCGATCTCACGGCCTTCCGCGAGGGGCATCTGACGCCGCTTTATTTCGGCGCGGCGCTGCGCGATTACGGCGTGCGTGATCTGATCGACGCGCTCGGCCGCCACGCGCCGAGCCCGCGAGCCCAGATCGCCGACAAGCGTGCGGTCGAGGCGGGCGAGCCGAAGATGACCGGCTTCGTCTTCAAGATCCAGGCGAACATGGACCCGAACCATCGCGACCGGATCGCCTTCATGCGCGTCTGCTCGGGCAAGCTCTCGCGCGGCATGAAGGCGAAGCTGGTGCGCACCGGCAAGCCGATGCCGCTGAACGCGCCGCAGTTCTTCTTCGCCCGCGACCGCTCGATTGCCGAGGAGGCCTATGCCGGCGACATTGTCGGCCTGCCGAACCATGGCACGCTGCGCATCGGCGATACGCTGACCGAGGGAGAGGAGATCATCTTCAAGGGCGTGCCGTCCTTCGCTCCGGAAATCCTGCGCCGCGTCAAGCTCAAGGACGCGATGAAGGCCAAGAAGCTGCGCGAGGCGCTACAGCAGATGGCCGAGGAGGGCGTCGTCCAGCTCTTCCTGCCGCATGATGGGGCGCCAGCCATCGTCGGCGTCGTCGGCGCGCTGCAGCTCGACGTGCTGAAGGAGCGGATGGAGGTGGAGTATTCGCTGCCCGTCGACTTCGAGCCCTGTCAGTTCGCGATCGCGCGCTGGGTCTCGAGCGATGACAAGCTCGCGCTGCAGAAGTTCATCGCTCTGAAGCCGTCCTCGATGGCCGATGACCTCGACGGCGACCCGGTGTTCATGGCCTCGTCGCAGTTCACGCTGAAATACGATGCCGAGCGCTCTCCGGATATCAGCTTCTCGGATGTGAAGGATTACCAGAAGGTCGCTGGCGGCTGAGGCTGCCGGGGGCTCGACATGGTCGGCCTCGAGCCGACCATGTCAGAAAGCAATGGAACTCCGGCGAACGGCATTCTGTCGGATGTTCTCGGACCTGAGCTTCGCCGCGCCAGAAAGTGACGTCCTGCGGCTCAGCCGCGCCAGCGCGCGAGCGCGTCGGCGATGGTCTGGCTGCCGGAGACGCCCTTCTCGAAGGTGATGATGCCGCGTCGGCCGGAGGCGAAGCGAATCGGCAGGTCGATCCAGGGCCTCGTCTGGAGCAGGTCGAGATTGCGATCGGCCTCGACCTGGACATTCGACAAGGCCGCGACGAAGAGGTTCTCGCCGAGCGCCGAAGAAATCGCCGAGAGCGGCGCGCCACGCTCGCCCTCATCGGTCTTGAACTGTGGCACGCCGACTTCCCGGACCGTGTCGCTCGCCGCTTCGCCGGTGGTGGTGAAGCGCATGCCGATGATATGCGAGGCCGGGAAGGCCTGGTCGGTGTTGCGCCGGATGGTGAAGTCGAGCGCGAGGCCGGCGTCGGGAATCTCGACGGTGGCGCGCACGATCGTCTCGACCGGCTGGCCCTGGCCGACGGTGTCGCTGTCGAGCCGCCAGAAGACGCGGCCGGGGACGGTGCGCGGCTGCTGCGGCGCGTCCGGAACCTCGATATAGAGCACGGCGCGCTGGGCGACGGCGACGTCGCTGGCGGCGCCGGGAACGGCCGGGCCTCGCTGCGGGGCCCCTTGCGAGGAAGCGGGTGCCTCGGCCCCGGCCCGTTCGCTGATCTTGCCGGACTGCTCGGCCGGCGGCTGGGCCGACGCTTCGGCGCGGGGCCTGACGGTCGGCTCCGGCGGCGGGTTGATCTTGTTGACGTAATAGGCCGCGCCGGCGATCACCGCGACGGCGAGCGCGACACCGGCACCGACGACGGCGGTGCGGACATGGCCGGGGTTGACGCCGCGCGCACGTGGCGGGGCGACGCGCGGCCGGGTCGGGACCGTCTCCTCGCGTATCGCCGGACGCTCGTCGAAGATCTGTTCGGCCACCGGAGCGGGAGCAGGGGAGGGGCGTGGCTCTGGCGGGTCTCGCTCCGGCACCGGGAGCGGTGCGGGAGCGGGGTCGCGCCGCTCGTCCGCGGGCAGCGGCGGAAAGCTCGGTTCGATCGCCTCGGCGAGCGCGATCTCGGCCTCGATGCGCGAGACCGCCTCGTCGAGCGAAAGCCGCTCACGGGTGATGTCGGCCTCCGAGAGCGGAGGATCGAGGCTGCGCAGCTGTGAGAGCAGAGCGGCGCGGGCCCGGTCATAGACCGCCCGACGCGCCTCGGGCGACTTGTCGGTCAGCCCGGCAATCGCCCGCGCCAGAATGGGGTGGAAATCGGCCATTGGCCTCAAATGTCCGTGTTGTTCCGGTCCGTCAACCCTCGAACGGATTCTGGACCAGGATCGTGTCGTCGCGTTCCGGGCTGGTCGAAAGCACCGAGACGGATGCTCCGATCAGTTCCTCGATGCGGCGCACATATTTGATCGCCTGGGCGGGAAGGTCGGCCCAAGAGCGGGCGCCGGCGGTCGAGCCTTCCCAGCCGGAAATGGTCTCGTAGATCGGCTCGACACGGGCCTGATCGCGCTGCCCGGCGGGCAGATGCTCGAGGACCTGCCCGTCGAGGCGATAGCCGGTGCAGACCTTGATCTCGGCGAAGCCGTCGAGAATGTCGAGCTTGGTCAGCGCGATGCCGTCGATGCCGGAGGTCTTGACGGTCTGGCGGACGAGGCAAGCGTCGAACCAGCCGCAGCGGCGCTTGCGGCCGGTGACGACGCCGAATTCCTTGCCCTTCTGGCCGATCAGCTCGCCGATCTCGTCGTGGAGCTCGGTCGGGAACGGTCCTTCGCCGACGCGGGTCGTATAGGCCTTGGCGATGCCCAGCACATAGCCGACGGCGGAGGGGCCGAGGCCCGAGCCGGTCGCAGCCTGGCCGGCGACGATGTTGGAGGAGGTGACGAAGGGATAGGTGCCATGGTCGACATCGAGCAGGGCACCCTGGGCGCCCTCGAACAGGATGCGCTTGCCGGCGCGGCGCTCGGTGTCGAGCAGGGCCCAGACCGTGTCGGCGAAGGGCAGGATCTCGTCGGCGATGCCGAGCAGCTGCGCGAGCAATTCCTTGCCGTCGATCTCGGCGATGCCGAGGCCGCGGCGCAGCGCGTTGTGATGGGCCAGCAGCCGCTCGATCTTGGCTTCGAGGATCGTGCGGTCCTTGAGGTCGACGACACGGATGGCGCGGCGGCCGACCTTGTCCTCATAGGCGGGGCCGATGCCGCGCTTGGTCGTGCCGATCTTCAGCGTGGTGTTCGAGGTCTCGCGGAAATGGTCGAGTTCGCGGTGCAGCGGCAGGATCAGCGTCGCATTGTCGGCGATCCGCAGATTGGCAGGGCTGATCTCGACGCCCTGGGCACGCAGCCGGGCGATTTCCTCGACGAGATGCCAGGGATCGACGACGACGCCGTTGCCGATGACCGAGAGCTTGCCGGGGCGCACGATGCCCGAGGGCAGCAAGGAGAGCTTGTAGACGACGCCGTCGATGACGAGCGTGTGGCCGGCATTGTGGCCACCCTGGAACCTGACGACCACATCGGCCTGGCTCGACAGCCAGTCGACGATCTTGCCCTTGCCCTCGTCGCCCCACTGGGCGCCGACCACGACCACGTTCGCCATGGCGGTGACCTTTCTCTCGCTGCCGAAGCCCGACAGCGGAAGTGGCATCACTTCCGCGACCGGGCCATGCTCCAGAACGGGCCGGCGCGAAACTCGCTTCGGACAGCCGATTCGGGCCGAAGCGAAAGCACACCGACGCAAGGCGCCCGCACAAACGAAAACCCCGGCGCAAGGCCGGGGTTTCGGGGAGGTCCTTGCAACCCCTCTTCCTCCAAGAGCATGGCGAGGTCAAGGCTGAGACCGGGAAAACCGGGGAAGAATTGGCTGCGCACCGGTCGATTCCGCCCGTCGCTAGGCGTTGACCGGTCGACAAGGGCGGCGTTTGGTCGCCCCTTCGCGGCAACATCCCGCGCTGTGCTTCCTCCCGGTGCGGGCACTCGTGCCGGCTGGTGAGGGGCAGCCCTGCGGCTATCGCTGTTGCCCGGGCGGGCGAGGAGGACTAACCCGGGCTCATCCGTCATGCAGGGGCCCGCTACCGATGCAACCGATCGCCATTTCGACGCTGACCATTTGCGGCATCGAAGAGCTGCCGGCGCAGAGCCAGCGCAAGGTCAGCCATGTGCTCTCGCTGCTCGATCCGGACCTGCCGGAGCTCGAATCCTTTCTGGCCTATGAGGCGCATGAACGCACGACCCTGCGCTTCCACGACATCATCACGCCGCAGGAAGGCCGCGTGCACCCGACGCAGGCGCATGTCGACGAGATCCTCGGTTTTGGCGCGAAGCTGCGCGAATCGGCGGAGCAGCGCCACGAGGGACATCTGCTGGTCCACTGCCACATGGGCATTTCGCGCTCGACCGCGGCGATGCTGTCGCTGATCGCGCAGGTCCACGCCGACGAGAGCGAGGATGCGCTGTTCGCGCGCCTCCGCGCGATCCGGCCGCAGGCCTGGCCGAATTCGGTGATGATCGGCTTCGCGGATCAGGCGCTGAAGCGTCGCGGCCGGCTCACGGACGCGCTGCGCCGGCATTATGCGCTCCAGCTCGAGGCGCAGCCGCGCTACCGCCAGTGGATGGCCGATCTCGGCCGCGGCGCCGAGGTCGAGATGGCGGGCTGAGCGGCCGGCTATTTCCACATCACCAGCGCTGCCCCGCCCGTGCGGATATCGGCCAACGGCATCATCTGCCGGCCGATCCGCCATGGGTTCATGCACCAGACGCGATAGCCACGGAAATTGGGATTGTCTTCGCTGAAGCCGATGAAGACGCCATAGGCGACGATGGTGTGGGCGACCTCGCCATCCGTGTCGGGGAGGTTATAGGCGATCAGCATCGGGCCCCGCGCCTTCGCCTGGCGCCAGATTTTGTCGATCGTCAGATCGTCGATATCGGCGCCCTTGCTGCCGCCATAGGCCTTGAACTGCAGCCCCCAGCGCTTGACGACCTGGGTCCAGCCACGCGTCGTCATCCCTTCATTGTCCTCGTCGAGCGCTCCGGCGACCTTCCTGTAGTCCTCCAGCGCCTGCCAGAGGCTGATCGTCTTCACCCGGGGGATGGCCTGGGTCCAGGAGGAGAGGGCGGCTGCCCAGCAATGATAGCGGCTCGTGTTCTGCAGGATGACGATCGGACGCGGGATCGCTTCGTACTCGAATGAAGACTGGGTGATTACCGCAGAGGTGACGTCGTCGACGATGCCCGTGACCGTCAGGTTCATCATCGCCTGGAATTCCCTGACGCGCTTTTCGGTCGTGGCGTCGAACTGACCATTGGTCTTCAGCGCGGCGCGGTTGGCGTTCGCCGGCATGCGCAGATTGAGCTGTTCCTGGATCGTGAAGACAAGGGGCCCGGTCGAGCCCTTCTTCTGGATCATCGCCGCCTCCTGCATCGCTCAGGGGAGACCGGCCGGTGCTCGCACGGCCGCTTCGGCGAGCAGCTTGGCAGCGACATTTGCGGAGTCAATTCAAGGTTGCGCCATGACCGGGCTGGGCTTCCCGATCGCGAGACAAGCCTGTGTCCCGCTTCGTCGCGGGGTAGCCGGATCGCGTTGGCGAACGGTGTCGAAAGGGGCGCCAGTCTTCCGAAGCATGGCTGTTTTGCCGCGTTTGCAGAGTGATCTGGCGGCGATCGGCCCTATGAATTCAAGGGACGGCGGATGGCGATGGCACGGGCCATGCTTCAAAAACAGCCGCAAGCAGGGGAACGCGACCATGACGAAGCTCGACGACTGGCTCGGCCAAAACCATGCCGAGTTCACGACGATCCGCCGCGACATCCACGCCCATCCCGAGCTCGGCCTGGAAGAGCATCGCACGGCCAGGCTCGTCGCCGACAAGCTGCGCGAATGGGGCGTCGAGGTCACCGAGAATATCGGCCAGACCGGTGTCGTCGGCGTCATTCGCGGCAAGGGGCCGGGCCAGCGCGCCATCGGCCTGCGGGCCGACATGGACTGCCTCGCCCTCGAGGAGCTGACCGGGCTGCCGCATGCCTCGAAGTTTCCCGGCCGGATGCATGCCTGCGGCCATGACGGGCATACCACCATGCTGCTCGCCGCCGGGCGCTACCTCGCCGAGAATCGGGATTTCGGCGGCACGGTCAACCTGATCTTCCAGCCGGCCGAGGAGGGCCGCGGCGGCGCCAATGCCATGCTCGCGGACGGGCTGTTCGAGCGCTTCCCCTGCGACGCCATCTACGGTCTGCACAACACGCCGGGCGTGCCGGCCTCGCATTTCGGCACGGCGGTCGGCCCCTTCCTCGCGGCGGCCGATTCCTGGAAGGTGAGCTTCCGCGGCGTCGGCGGTCATGGCGGCTCGCAGCCGCACCGCTCGACCGACATCACCTATGCGCAGGCGCATTTCGTGCTCGGCCTGCAGGGCATCATCGGCCGCAATGTCGCGCCGCTCGACACCGCCGTGATCAGCGTCGGCTTCATCCATGGCGGCGACGAGAACGCCTCGAACGTCATCCCCTCCGAGCTCGTCATCGGCGGCACGGCGCGGACCTATTCGCAGGAGGTGCGGGCGCTGGTCGAGCGCCGTATCGCCGAACTCGCGGCTGCGACGGCGCAGGCCTGGGGCTGCGAGGCGGAGGCCCATTACCATCGCGGCACCAGCCCGCTGGTCAACGCGGCCGAGCAGGTCAAGGTCGCGGTCGCAGCGGCCTCGTCCGCCGTCGATCCCGCGCATGTCAACGGTCAGATGCTGCGTGGCACCGGCGGCGAGGACTTTGCCGAGATGATGCTGGTCTGCCCCGGCGCCTTCATGCGCATCGGCAACGGCGTCGAGGCCGACGGCTCGTTCAAAGGGCTTCACACCCCGCTCTACGACTTCAACGACGCGATCATCCCGGCCGGCGTGCGCTACTGGGTCGGCCTCGTCGAACAGGAACTCGGCCAGGGCTGGCAGGCCGTCGCTGCCGAGTGAGGCCGTCATGGTCGGGCTTGTCCCGACCATCCACGCCTTCGTCGGTCGCATGCGGGGTCTAAGACGTGGATGCTCGCCACAAGGGCGAGCAGGACGGAAAACGCAGCGCGCCCTCTCATCCGGCCGCTGCGCGGTCATCTTCTCCCGCAAGGGGAAAGGGCTGCTACCGCCGCGTCTGGTCGAAGATCACCTCGCGGTCGCCGGGATATTTGATCCGGTAGGCGAGGCGGATCTCCTTCTGCGCGCCGGGAGCGAGCTCGAAGCTCCAGGCCGAGACGCCGCGCTTGTCGCCGACCTGCTTCTCGGTCGGCGGCGTGCTCTGCGACAACAGCTCGACGGTGATCGCGCTGTTCTCCGAGAAGGGCACGCGCTCGATCACGGTGAGCTTCACCGGCTGGGCGTGCAGGCTCTTCACCACCGTCTTGAACTCACGCTGGTCGGTGCGGGTCGAACCGAGCCAGCCGGAATCGTTTTCGCGCCGGCGCACCGGCGCGCGCGTCACCTTGATGCGGTCATCGGCGCCGAAGCCGAGCTCGACCTTGTCGCCGGGCGCGACCTGCCGGAGGCGCCCCTTGCCGATATAGGCGCCGTCACGGTGCAGATAGACCTCGCCGGCGAGCAGCGGCGCCTCGTCCTCATGGCTGAAGCTCGCCTCGAGATAGGCCTTCTCCTCCAGTTCCGGCGTGGCGCGGGCGGCGAGCTCGGGTTTGAGCTTGCCTTGCGTCAGCACCACCGCCTTGCTGGAGCCGTCCGGCGGGATGGAGACCCGGCCCGGGACCATGAAGCTCGCCTGATAGGCGCCGGCGCTGATGCCGGCGGTCTGCACCTCGGCCTGCTGCTTCTGGAGGGCGTCGGCGGCGGGCTCCGGCGAGGCGGGGACGGGGGCTATCGCCAGAGCGGGCGGCCGGCCCGCGCGTTCGGCTTCCTGCCGCAGGGCACGCGCGCGCTCCTCATAGACCACCGGCGGCTCGTAGAAAGCGATGCGCAAGGGGCTCAACTCCGGCGCCCGCGTTCCTTGCGCCGAGCGTGTCGTCGAGAGTTCGACAGCGACCTCGCTCCAGTCCTCGCCGGTGCGCTGGCGCAATTCGGCGCGGCGGGTGAAGGCGATCTCGGCGCCGCCATTGGCGTTGTCGGTGGTCAGCCTAGCCTCGTAGACCGGCAGCCAGCTCGCACCCGAGACGCGGTAGCTGACCGCGATCTCGGCCGCGACCGGCGCCTTCGCCTCGACGGCGATGGCGACCTCGCGCCTGGGCTGGCCGGCGCGGGCGCCATGCGGGCGGGCCTTCTCCAGCGCCGCGATCTCGGCGTCGAGATCGGAAATGCGGTTGCGCAGGGTCAGCAATTCGCCCTGTACCTTGACCAAGGCGGTGCCGATCGCATCGAAGATCGCCGGCCAGTCGGTGACCGGCAGCGCCTTGCCGTCGGGGCCGAGCTTGTCGGGGCCGGTCCTGCCGAAATTCTCGATCGTCGCGCGCTTGGCCTCGACGGCGCTGACCTCGCCCGAGAGCTTCGCCTTCTCGCCTTGCAGGGCCCTGATCTTGCCTTCCAGGGCGGCGTCGACGGCAGGGCGGGCCTCGCCGGGAATCTGGCGGACATCGACCGCGCCGATCGTGAAGGGGCCGTCGCCTTCCGCCTCGACCCGGATCGAGGCGGGATCGACGGTCGCCGGCAGGCCGCGCAGCACGATCTGCGAGACGCCCTGCAGGAGGGCGGCCTTGCCGAGGCGGGTTACCACGGCGCCGTCCGGATAGACGGTGACGCGGTCGATCTGCGAGGCGAGCTCGATCTCGGCGGCGCCGGCCAGGCCCGGGGCGAGAAACAAGGCTGCGGCCAATCCGGTCTTCATCATCATGCTGTCCCCCGACAAATCACGCGGCCGCGATTTGCCCGAGGGATTTCGGCGCGGCGAGGGCGGAATTGGGCCGGAAGGTGGAAAGGCGCCGCGAGGGCATGACCACCGCCCGGCGACGATGGCAGCCTCTTGCCGTCGCCAGGACGGTTTTCGCTGCGTCAGGGGAGCGAGGGATGCATGAGTTCGAAACGCGAGGAGGCGCGGGAAACCCCCCGCCCTTGCGGGGACGGGCAGGGGCGGGGGGCGCGTGATCTTTCCGTCATGTTCGCCCTTGTGGCGAGCATCCACGTCCTGGAGCACGACAGCTGACCAGGGAAGACGTGGATGGTCGGGACGAGCCCGACCACGACGTGAAAGGCCTGTGCGACGCCTCATCCGGCCCTGCGGGCCGCCTTCGCCCCCAAGGGGGGAAGGAAATCAGCTGCGCAGGCCCGGCGCCTCCTGGCCGGTGCTGGCGACATATTCGGTGTAGCCGCCGCCATAGAGATGGACGCCTTCCGGCGTCAGCTCGAGCACCCGGTTCGAGAGCGCCGCCAGGAAATGCCGGTCGTGGCTGACGAAGAGCATGGTGCCCTCGTATTGCGCGAGCGCCGTGATCAGCATTTCCTTGGTGGCGATGTCGAGATGGTTGGTCGGCTCGTCGAGCACGAGGAAGTTCGGCGGGTCGTAGAGCATCTTCGCCATGACGAGCCGTGCCTTCTCGCCGCCCGAGAGGAAGCGGCAGCGCTTCTCGACATCGTCGCCCGAGAAGCCGAAGCAGCCGGCGAGCGCCCGCAGCGAGCCCTGGCCGGCCTGCGGGAAGGAGCCTTCCAGCGACTCGAAGACGGTGGCGTCGCCGTCGAGCAGCTCCATGGCGTGCTGGGCGAAATAGCCCATCTTGACGCTCGCGCCGATGGCGACGGATCCGTCATCGGGCTTCGATGAGCCGGCGACGAGCTTCAGCAGCGTCGACTTTCCGGCGCCGTTGACGCCCATCACGCACCAGCGCTCCTTGCGACGGACCTGGAAGTCGAGTCCCTCATAGATGCTGCGGCTGCCATAGCGGACATGGACGTTCTTCAGCGTGGCGACGTCCTCGCCGGAGCGCGGCGCCGGCTGGAACTCGAACTGCACGGTCTGGCGGCGGCGCGGCGGCTCGACCCGGTCGATCTTGTCGAGCTTCTTGACGCGGCTCTGCACCTGCGCGGCATGCGAGGCACGGGCCTTGAAACGCTCGATGAAGGCGATCTCCTTGGCGAGCATCGCCTGCTGGCGCTCGAACTGCGCCTGCTGCTGCTTCTCGGCCAGCGCCCGCTGCTGCTGGTAGAATTCGTAATCGCCGGAATAGCTGGTGAGGCTGCCACCGTCGATCTCGACGATCTTGCCGACGATGCGGTTCATGAACTCGCGGTCGTGCGAGGTCATCAAGAGGGCGCCGTCATAGCCCTTGAGGAAGCTCTCCAGCCAGATAAGGCTTTCGAGGTCGAGATGGTTGCTCGGCTCGTCGAGCAGCATGGCGTCCGGGCGCATCAGCAGGATGCGGGCGAGCGCGACGCGCATCTTCCAGCCTCCGGAGAGCGCGCCGACATCGCCCTCCATCATCTCCTGGCTGAAGCCGAGGCCGGCGAGCACCTCGCGGGCGCGGCCGTCGAGCGCGTAGCCGTCAAGCTCCTCGAAGCGGCCTTGGACCTCGCCATAGCGGGCGATCAGCGCCTCCATCTCGTCGACGCGGTCGGGATCGCCGAGCGCCGCCTCGAGCTCCTTCAGCTCGGCCGCGACAGAGCTGACCGGGCCGGCGCCGTCCATCACCTCGGAGACGGCGCTGCGGCCGGCCATGTCGCCGACATCCTGGCTGAAATAGCCGATGGTGGTGCCGCGATCGACCGAGACCTGGCCCTCATCCGGGAGTTCCTCACCGGTGATCATCCGGAACAGGGTGGTCTTGCCGGCACCGTTTGGACCGACCAGGCCGATCTTCTCGCCCCTCTGCAAGGCGGCCGAGGCCTCGATGAAAATGATCTGGCGGCCGTTCTGCTTGCCGATGCTTTCGAGGCGAATCATGGTGTCCGGGAGGTTTTCGAGATCTGGAATTGCCGCGCGTTTACAGGCTGCGGGACGCGCACGGAACCCCGCAGCGTGCCGGATCAGCCCCTTGCGCTGCGCGCGACCATGGCGGCGATCGTCTCGAACAGCTCGCGCTTCGCCTCGTCGGCGCCGATCTCTTGCGTCGCCGCTGCGTGCGACAGGGCTTCGGCAGCGCCGAGCATGGCGCGTAAGCCGGCGGTCGGGATCGTCCTGCCGGCGGCGAAGGGCGCGAGCAGGCCCCGGCATTTTTCCAGGAAGATCAGGTCGCAGTCGCGCTTGACGGCGGCGAGCTCGGGTGAGCCGGCAAGCGCTGCCATGACGCCGGGGATCTCGCGCCCCTGCGCCAGCACGCAGTCGACATAGGAGGAGGCGATCGCGCCCGCCTTGCCCGCGAGGCTGGCCTCGCTGCTTTCGAGCGCTGCTTCCATGACCGCGTATTCGCGCATGTCGAAGTCGCGGTAGAGCGCGATCAACAGGGCGCTGCGGGTCGGGAAGTGGCTGTAGACCACTGGCTTGGTCACCCCGGCCCATTCGGCCAGGCGCCCGAGCGTCAGGGCGTCCGTTCCTTCGTCGCCGACGATCCGCCAGGCGGTCTCGATCAGCTGGCGCTGGCGCTCCTCGCGCGTCAGGCGCTGACGGCGTGGCAGGCTGGGTTCCGTGCTTGACATGTTTTATATACCAAAAGTAACTTACTAAAAGTATATAGCGATCGACCGCCGATCGCAATCACAGCGGAGATTTCGCATGCACGCCCTCGTCGTCGTCGCCCATCCCGATCCCGCCTCGCTCAGCCAAGCCGTGGCGCAGAAGCTGGCCGAGGGCGTCTCCGGCGCCGGTCACAGCGCCGAGATCGCCGATCTCGCCAGGGAGGGCTTCGATCCGCGCTTCACGCTGAATGACCTCGCCGCCCATCGCCGCGAGATCGCCCAGCCCGCCGATATCGCTTTCGAGCAGATGCGGATCGACCGGGCCGATGCGCTGGTACTGGTCTATCCGGTTTATTGGTGGTCGATGCCGGCGCTGATGAAGGGCTGGATCGAGCGCGTCTTCGCCAATGGCTGGGCCTATGACGAGCTGGAAGGTGGGAAGACGGTGAGGAAGCTGCAGCACCTGCCGGTCCATCTCGTCGCGGTCGCCGGGGCCGACCTGCGCACCTATGCCCGCCACGGCTATTTCGGCGCGATGCGCACGCAGATCGACCACGGCATCTTCGGCTATTGCGGCGCGCCGGTGGTGACCTCGGAACTCTTGGTGCCGGTGCCGGAGATGTCGGAGCATCTCGATACGGCGCGCGTGCTCGGCGGCAGGGTGTTTGCGTCGGCAGTGAGCAAGGTGGCCGACGCTGCGTAATCTATCGTTCCAGGCGTCGCGATGTCCGTCATGGTCGGGCCTGTCCCGACCATCCACGTCTTCTTCGTGCGAATGAGGTGTTCAAAACGTGGATGCTCGCCACAAGGGCGAGCATGACGGAGAAATTCAAGCGCGCCCGCGCAGGCTCGCCTCTGGCTTCACCCGCATCTCCAGGAAGTTCCTGAGCTCGGTCACGCGCCTGACCGGGTCGAGCACCTCCTCGTCCAGCCCATGCGCCCAGGCGAGATCGCGGCGGGCGGGATCGGCGTCGAGCGCATCGAGATCGGCGAGCCAGCCTTCCGTGTCGGCCTCGTCGCGGCGGAAGCCGCGTTCGATCAGCGCCTTGCTATGCCGGCGCAGGATCGTGGCGATCAGGCGCAGCGAGAATTCCGGATGGTACTGCACGCCCCAGAAGGTCCCACCGTCCTGGCGGAACTCGGCCGCCTGGATCGGGCTCATCGTGTTCGTGGCGAGGATGGTGGCGTCGTCCGGCGGGGCGACGATGCTGTCGAAATGGATCGCCGGCGCGTCGAAGGCGGCGGGGCGGCCGGCGAGCAGGGGATGCGCGGCGCCGGCCTCAGTCTTGGCGATGCGGCGGGCGAAGCCGATCTCCAGCCCGTTCGGATTGAGCGCGACGCTGCCGCCGGCGGCGACGGCCGCGATCTGGATGCCCCAGCAGGAGCCGAAACAGGGCGTGCCGCTCTGGTAGATCGCCCGCATCAATTCGATCTGCCGGGTCACTGCCGGTTCCGGGCTGTGGATGTGCAGGGACGAGCCGGTCAGGGCGATGCCGTCATAGGAGGCGAGCCCGCTGCCATCGGGCAGATTGGCGCCCTCGTCGGCGGGCAGGCAGATGTCCGTGACCAGAGAGGGCTCGATCCGCCGGAGCTCGGCGGCATAGGCCTCGCCCGGTGTCGCGCCGCTGTCGCGCGCGTACTCCTCGCGCTGTGCGCGCTTGTAGCCGTCGACGACGAGGACGCGGAGCGGCTTGTGGGCGAACAGATTCATGGCTTCCTCGGCACGATTGCGTGTGGCGACGGGCTGCGTTGCGCCTCCTCTCATAGGAGAAGCGCTGCCTGCAAGGCTATGCAAGCGCTCCGCAGATATGAGGATCGTGCATCTTGCAGCCGGCCGCCTCCCTTCCTCAGCGAATCTGGGCCAATGCCTATCTTCTGCTGACGCTGACCACCCTGCTCTGGGCCGGCAACGCCGTCGCCAGCCGGCTCGCCGTCGGCCATATCGCGCCGATGACGCTGACCTCGCTGCGCTGGGTCCTGGTCTGCGCCGTCATGCCCTATCTGTTCCGGCAGGGGCTGCGCGAGCACTGGCCGGTGCTGAAGGCGAACTGGCTCAAGGTGACGCTGCTCGGCACCTTCGGCTTCACCGCCTTCAATACGCTGATGTACATCGCGGCCTATTCGACCACCGCGATCAATATCGGCATTCTGCAGGGCTCGATCCCGGTCTTCGTGTTGCTTGGTGCCTTTCTCGCCTTTCGGACCCCGATCGGCGGGCTGCAGGCGCTCGGCGTCTCCGTCACCATTCTCGGCGTGCTCGTCACGGCGAGCCGCGGCGACTGGCATACCCTGCTTCAGCTCAGCTTCGTGCCCGGCGATCTCTGGATGATCATCGCCTGCCTGCTCTATGCCGGCTACACCGTCGGCATCCGCACGCGCCCGCCCATGCCCGGGCTGATCTTCTTCACCGCGATGGCGATGGTCGCCTGCCTGGTTTCGCTGCCGCTTCTCGCGGCCGAGATCGCCACCGGCGAGGCCTTTTGGCCGACGCCGACCGGCTGGCTGATCCTGATCTATGTCGTGGTGGGCCCCTCGCTGGCGTCGCAGCTCTTCTTCATGCGGGCGATCGAATTGATCGGTCCCGGCCGCGCCGGTGTCTTCGTCAACCTCGTGCCGGTGTTCGCGCCGGTGCTTGCGGTGCTCATCCTCGGCGAGCACCTCGCGCTCTATCACGGGCTGGCGCTGGCGCTGGTGCTCGGCGGGATCTGGATCGCGGAGCGCAGGCGCTGAGCCTCAGCGCAAACTCTCCACCGCCAGCCGCGCGACCGCCGCATGGGCGGCTTCGCGAGCCTTGGCATCGGCCTGTGACCCGGCGAGATAGACCGCGATGGCGAGGCGGCGGCCGTCCGGCAGGGTGACGATGCCGATGTCGTTGGTGGCGTGGTTGAGCCCGTCGGCGCTCGGGCCGAGCCCGGTCTTGTGGGCAAAGCGCGCGCCCTGCGGCAGGCCGGCCCGGATGCGCTGCTGCCCTGTCTTGGTTTCCAGCATGATCTTGTCGAGCAGGGCGGTGTGCGCGGGCTCGCGCAGCCAGTTGCCCTTGGCGAGCGCCTCGAGGAAGGCGGCCGAGGCATCGGGGCTGGCGGCGTCGCGCCTGTCCTTGAGCGAGGCTTCCAGCGTCTTGCGTCGCTGGGCGGCCGGGATCGCCTGGATCGCCTTGTAGAAGGCGGCGGTGTCGATCGCCTCGTCCCAGCGATAGCCGGGCAGGCCGAGAATCTCTGGCTGGAAGACGCGCTCATAGCGGTCGACCGAGATGCCGGGAACGCCGCCATCCCGCAGCATCGCGGTCAGGACCTGCGGCCCGCCGATCAGGCGCAGCAAGAGATCGGCGGCGGTGTTGTCGCTCTCGGCCGTCGAGCGGGTGAGGAGATCGCGCAGCGTGTAGTCGTTGCGCTCGCCCTTGAAGCCCTTCGCCAGCGGGCTGTGATAGAGCGAGAGATCGTTGCGGGTGACGGTGATCTTCTGGTCGAGCTTCAGCTTTCCGGCCTCGACCGCCTGCAGCACCGCGACCGCGAGCGGCAGCTTGAACACGCTCTGCATCGGGAAGGGCTCGGTGCCGCGATGCGACCAGCTCTTGCGATCCCTGAGGTCGAGGAGCGCGACGCCGAGGCGCCCTTTCGCCGTTTGCTCGATCGATTTGATCCCGGCATCGAGCCTTGCCTTGTCCCAGTCGGCGAAGGCGGGCGAGGCGGCGAGAAGGATGAGGGCGGCGGAGCAGGCGAAGGCGCGGCGGGTCGGCATGAAAAATCCCCTGTGGCAGGCTGCCACAGGGGAGGGTGATTGCGGCGCCGTTTGGGCGCAGTGCTGGCAGCCGTCAGAACTTCAGGCGGCGGGCCCGCTTGACCATCGGGATCTCGTGGATCCGGGCGAGCAGCTCGTCCGAGATCGCGTCGTCGACGGCGACATAGCAGATCGCGTCGCCGCCCGGCTTGTCGCGGCCGAGATTGAAGGTCGCGACATTGACGCCGGCCTCGCCGAGCACGGAGCCGAACTGGCCGATAAAGCCCGGCTTGTCGGCATTGCGGACATAGAGCATGTGCGGCGCGAATTCGGCGTCGACCTGGATGTCGCGGATCTCGATGATGCGCGGCTTGCCGTCATGGAAGACGGTGCCGGAGGCGTGGCGCGGCATGTCTTGCGCCTCGACGACGATGCGGATGACGCTTTCGAGATTGCCGGCGACCTCGCGGGTCAGCTCCTCGACGACGATGCCCTTCTCCTTGGCGATCATGGTCGCGTTGACCATGTTGATCTCCGGCAGGAAGGGGCGCAGCACGCCGGTGATGGCGGCGGCCGAGATCGCCTTCAGGTTCAGCTTGGCGACCGCGCCTTCGTATTCGATGCGGATGCCCTTGACCTGCGCCTCGGTGAGCTGGCCGAGGAAGGAGCCGAGCTTCTCGGCGAGGTCGACGAAGGGCTTGATCCGCGGCGCTTCCTCGGCCGAGATCGAGGGGAAGTTCACCGCATTGGTGATCGCGCCCTTGAGCAGATAGTCGCTCATCTGCTCGGCGACCTGCAGGGCGACGTTCTCCTGCGCCTCGTTGGTGCTCGCGCCGAGATGCGGCGTGCAGACGACATTGTCCAGACCGAAGAGCGGGTTCGTCTCGGCGGGCTCGGCCGAGAACACGTCGAAGGCGGCGCCGGCGACATGGCCGGACTTGATCAGCTCGGCCAGCGCTGCCTCGTCGACGAGGCCGCCGCGGGCGCAGTTGATGATGCGCACGCCCTTCTTGGTCTTGGCGAGGTTCTCGGCCGAGAGGATGTTCTTGGTCTTCTCGGTCATCGGGACGTGGAGGGTGATGAAGTCGGCGCGCTTCAGGAGCTCGTCGAGCTCGACCTTCTCGACGCCCAGCTGCACGGCGCGTTCCGGCGAGAGATAGGGGTCGAAGGCGATGACGCGCATCTTCAGGCCGATGGCGCGCTCGGCTACGATCGAGCCGATATTGCCGCAGCCGATCAGGCCGAGCGTCTTGGCGGTGATCTCGACGCCCATGAAGCGGTTCTTCTCCCACTTCCCGGCCTGGGTCGACAGGTCGGCGGCCGGGATCTGGCGGGCGAGCGCGAACATCATGGCGATGGCGTGCTCGGCGGTGGTGATCGAATTGCCGAAGGGCGTGTTCATCACGATGATGCCGCGCGCCGTGGCGGCCGGGATCTCGACATTGTCGACGCCGATGCCGGCGCGGCCGATCACCTTCAGGTTCTTCGCCTCGGCGAGCAGCTTTGCGGTGGCCTTGGTCGCCGAGCGGATGGCGAGGCCGTCATAGTCGCCGATCACGGCGGCGAGCTTGTCCTTGTCCTTGCCGAGGGCGGGATCGAAGGTCACGTCGATGCCGCGATCCCGAAAGATCTGCACGGCGGCGGGGGAGAGGGCGTCGGAGATCAGGACGCGGGGCTTGGGATTCTGAGCGGTCATCGGGGATGGCTCCGGCTGCGCCGCACTGCACGAGGAGCGTTTCGGCGCTGGGAAGGGGGAGGGCGCCCCGCCTGTCATTCCGGGGCGGCGAAGCCGAACCCGGAACCCATGACGGGGTACGACGCTGCGGTTCTGGAGCGGTTTCGCGATTCTCGTGAAACTGCTCCAAGTTTTTGTTTTATCGTATTTTCTTCACGCGAACCGGTGTCCACTTCGCTCGAAAATACTCTGGATGAAGCGGTGGCGAGGGCTCGCCCGGTCGTGGGTTCCGGGTTCGCGGGCCAAAGCCCGCGCCCCGGAATGACAGGGCGAAGCGCCTCAGGCCGCCTTCTTGCCGAGGCCGGCCTTGGCCTCGTTGAAGGCATAGGTGATCCAGGGCAGCAGCGCCTTGAGGTCGCGGCTCTGGACGGTGGCGCCGCACCAGATGCGCAGGCCGGGAGGGGCGTCGCGGTAATGGCCGAGATCGTAGCCGGCGCCGGCCTTCTCGATGATCGACACCACCTGCTTGGCGAAGGCCGCCTGCTGGTCGGCCGGCAGCGCGGTCACGGCCGGGTCGGTGAACTTCAGGCACACCGAGGTGTTCGAGCGCGTCTTCGGCTTGACCGCGAGGAAGTCGATCCAGTCGTTCTCGCGCACGAACTTGGCGATGACGCGAGCATTGCCCTCGGCGCGCTTCACCAGCCCGTCGAGCCCGCCGACCTTCTTCGCCCAGTTGAGCGCGTCGACATAGTCCTCGACGCAGAGCATGGACGGGGTGTTGATCGTCTCGCCGACGAAGATGCCCTCGGAGAGCTTGCCGCCCGAGGTCATGCGGAACACCTTCGGCAGCGGCCAGGCCGGCTTGTAGGTCACGAGCCGTTCGACGGCGCGCGGCGAGAGGATGATCATGCCGTGCGCGCCTTCGCCGCCGAGCACCTTCTGCCAGGAGAAGGTGACGACATCGAGTTTTTGCCAATCGAGGCGCTGGGCGAAGGCGGCCGAGGTCGCGTCGCAGATCGTCAGGCCTTCGCGGTCGTCGGCGATCCAGCTGGCGTCGGCGACGCGCACGCCGGAGGTGGTGCCGTTCCAGGTGAAGACGACGTCGCGATTCCTGGTGTCGACCTTCTTCAGGTTCGGCAGCTCGCCATAGGGCGCCTCGAACAGGCGGACATCCTGCAGCTTGAGCTGCTTGACGACATCGGTGATCCAGCCGGAGCCAAAGCTCTCCCAGGCCAGCATGTCGACGCCGCGCGCGCCGAGCATTGACCACATCGCCATTTCCATGGCGCCGGTGTCGGAAGCGGGCACGATGCCGATGCGGTAATCGGCCGGGACCTGCAGCACTTCGCGGGTCAGGTCGATCGCGAGCTTAAGCTTGTCCTTGCCGATCTTGGCGCGGTGCGAGCGGCCGAGCGGCGCGTCAGAGAGGGCTTTGAGGCTCCAGCCGGGGCGCTTGGCGCAGGGGCCGGACGAGAAATTGGGCACGCGCGGGCGCGTGCTCGGTACGGTATTCGCCATCGATGTCTCCATCCTTGCAGATGGGCGCGCCTCGGTGGGGAGGCGTGTCCCGTCGACGGGGGTAGGATGGAGGGGCGGGGGGAGTCAAGGGAGGGGCGGCGCGTGGAGGGTTGCGTTGCGTAAAAATTGTGCAATGCTCGTAGTCAAGCCTTTTTTAATGGAGATTCGATTGTCGCTACGATTGCCATCCAGATATGAGGATTTGGATACTGCTTTTAGAGGTAGATTGAAGCCAAATCAGCCGCTACTTGCATTGGTTAAGCAAGCGTTTACCTCAATGGATATTAGCGGCGGTATTAGATTTCTTCCCATTTTTGGAAAAAGCGGCAGTGGAAAAACATCCGCAACTCTTGAGATTGGAACTCATCTTCCGGATCTTTTTGTAAGTCAGCTTCCGCGATCTGCTATTGATGATCCTGCGAGTTTAGGAGACTCTCTTGAGAAGATGAAGAAGGAGGCTCGTGGCCGAAAGATCGTAGCTGTTATTGATCAGTACGAAGAGGTTGCTGCCCAGAGGACTGCTATTCCGTCGGCGTTCGTCGAGGCGATTAGTATAATGGACCGCAGTAGGGGTGGTCTCGGCAGTGTTCTATTTATCTGGTTGACGACAAGTCGAGAATTTCAAAGCGATCTTTCGTCGGCGACATCGAGAAATCAAAGGATACTTATTTCCTCTGATTTTGAATTGGAGGGAATTAGCAGTAATAACTGGCCTCCGATTATCGAGGAGACTTTTCAGTTTCATAATCAAGATAAGACGTTATCTGATTTTGAGATTCTAGAAAGGGATATGGCTGAGATTAGTGATAGCGAACCAACTATTGGAAGTGCTATAGAAAGAGTCGGTGTAAGGCTTTCTAGTTATGTTTCGGCTTTGCACGATCTTTCTACTTATACGGTGGTGATGCTTTGGCCTGTGACTGACGGTCTGCGCATATCGCGTGTCCAGCAGTTCACGGATGCAAGGCAGGGCTACAAATTGGATTGGAATGCCTGGTACAGGCAAATGAATTCTGAGGACCAGCAGCAGCTGCCGGTTAGGGAGTATAATAGGGCGCGCTTATATTTTGATATGAGATTGGTTCCTATTGCGGCTGCGGATTTGCATCCACTTTGTCGAGATCTCGAAAATAATGACTTTTCTCCCGGGCAGAGTTACCTAGATAGGTTTGAAAATACGCACTTTTTTTCAATTGTTTCTGGGAAATGGAATCCAGATAATTTTGCGCCTCTGCGAGAGCGCGAATCGAGCTGATGAGGCGAGGGATTGGTATTCGACGGTTACCAATCAACCTACTCAACTCGGTAGGCGTATTGCGAAATGCCTCAGCTCTTTGGGGGTAACTGCAGATTACGAGCAGCAAATTTCATCAAAATATAGTAAAGTTAGGGCTGACATTTTAATTAACCGTAGTCCAATAGCTCCTCCAAATGTGATAATTGAACTAAAGGCATTTTCGCCGGAAAATACAATGCCGTCGACTATTTGTCAGTCGGTCGCGACAACACTTAAGCGGCATGCTCAATTTGCAGGGTTCCTTCAGAGGCAATAGTGATTGATGTGGCCGGTGCGTGAGTTTTCCGGCCGCCAATCACAACTAGCGTTTCACCGTTTGGCAAGGCCTCTCTCGTTCCGGTGGGGCTATCGCATTTCCAAGCATCCCCGCCATCGGAACCTCCCGCATAATCCCCCGCATCCCATCCCCGAGGGGCGGCCGACCGGAGGCACGCTGATTGGCGGGGTGGGTGCGGCGCCTGCGGGCGAGGGTTGCGCCTCGCTCCCGGGAGGCTTCGGGAACCGACCTGGGGACACTACGATCCCTGCGCGAGGAGCTCGCTAGACTGCGCCGGCTGCACAAGCCGGCGCGATGGAAGCGCGGCCCGGAGTTTTCAAATCGCCGCTGAGCGGAGCGCCACGGGGCGTGCGGATGGGGATCCATCCGCGCCGCTTCCGGCTCAATGGAAGCGGATACCAAACCCGCGCCTCGCGGCGCTCCGCTGCCCCTCATTTACGACAACGCCCGCAGGGGAGCCTGCGGGCGGGGACGGCGTTTGGGCGCGGGAGGCGCGACCTGCTCCCTCTTCCCTTGCGGGAGAGGGTGGGGTGAGGGGTCTCGCGACCTGACGGGACTAGCTTTCTACCTGCGGCCGATATCGGAAAGCGTAGCGTGACCCCTCATCCGGCGCTGCGCGCCACCTTCTCCCGCAAGGGGAGAAGGGAAGCGGCGCGCTTCCCACTCCTTGCTGGGAGCCAATCGGAGGACACCCCATGCCCCGCAATCCCGACCATCGCGGCGCGACGCGCGAGGAGTTCCAGCGCCATGAGCGCGAGCGCCCGATTATGCTGCGGAGCATCGCGACGAAGCTGGAGGCCTGGCGCTATTTCTGCCAGATGCCGGAATGCCGGCGGGCGCAGGCCTGTGTCGGGCCGCATGGCGAGCAATGCGCCTTCACCTTCCTGCGGACCGGCTTCAGCGACGAAGAGCGCGCGACCTTGAAGGAAGCGCTGGTTCTGCGCCTCGCAGGAGCTTCCCCGGACGAGGCCTGGTACGAGGCCGAGCGGCGTATCGCCCGGCACAAGGCGCAGATCGAGGCGATCGCGCGGCGCGGCGCGTGGTAGATGGCCGGACTGCGCTTGCCGCGCCCATTCCGGGGGCGGTTGCGCTAAACTCGCCGCGACAGACGATTCACGGAAGGCGCCGCCATGGCCAGGAAGACCCCCGAGCAGCTCACCAAGGAATTCGAGGGCCGCAAGGCCAAGGGGCTGGCCAAGGGCGGCGCGGCCTATTGGCCGAACGTGCTCGCCAACGCCGTGCTGAAGCTCGCGGCGGAAGGCCAGGTGCCCGATGTCGCGGCGCTGCTCGCCCGGATCGAACTGGAAGCCGCCTCGAAGGACATCCAGGTCAAGGCCGGCGCCGAGGAGGCGCTGGCGCGGCTGAAGCAGGCGGCGGCCAGGGGAGCGGAGTAGGGCGCGGGAGGCGGGGTGATAGCTCCCTCTCCCCTTGCGGGAGAGGGATGGGGTGAGGGGGCGCGCAACGCGGCGAGATCGGCGCCCCGCCGCTGGCGATGCCGGATAAGGGGCGAGCGACCCCTCATCCGTCTCGGCTTCGCCGAGCCACCTTCTCCCGCAAGGGGAGAAGGGAAGGGCTATTCCCCCATCGCGATCAGCGAGGCGTTGCCGCCGGCTGCCGCGGTGTTGATCGTCACCGTCTGCTCGGTGGCGAAGCGGGCGAGATAGTTCGGCCCGCCGGCCTTGGGGCCGGTGCCCGACAGGCCGTGGCCGCCGAAGGGCTGCACGCCGACGACCGCGCCGATGATGTTGCGGTTGACGTAGATATTGCCGGTCGAGAGTTTTTGCGTGACGCGCTCGACCGTGGTCTCGATGCGCGAATGCACGCCGAGCGTCAGGCCGTAGCCGGTGGCCTCGATCGCCTCGATCACCTTGTCGAGCTCGCCCGCCTTCCAGCGCACGACATGCAGCACCGGGCCAAAATGCTCGGCGGTGAGGTCGGAGACCTTGTCGAGCCGGATGATGTGCGGGGCGACGAAGGTGCCGCCGAGCGACGGTACCGCGCCGGCATAGGCGACGCGGCCCTCGGCCTGCATCGCCGCGATATGGGCATCGAGCCGCTGCTTGGCGGTGGCGTCGATCACCGGGCCGACATGGGTCTCGATCTCGCGGGGGTCGCCGAGCCTGAGCACGCTGGCGGCGCCCTCGATCATCTCGACCATCTTGTCGGCGACGTCCTCCTGCACGACCAGGAGGCGCAGCGCCGAGCAGCGCTGGCCGGCCGAGCGGAAGGCCGACATCACCACATCGTCGGCGACCTGCTCGGCGAGGGCGGTCGCGTCGACGATCATGGCGTTGAGCCCGCCGGTCTCGGCGATCAGCGGGACGATCGGCCCGTCCTTGGCGGCGAGCGCCCGGTTGATGGCGCGGGCCGTCGCGGTCGAGCCGGTGAAGGCGACGCCGGCGACGTCGGGATGGGAAACGAGGGCGGCGCCGAGCTTGCCGTCGCCGGGGGTGAGGTGCAGCGCCGATTTCGGCACGCCGGCCTCGTGCAGGATGGCGATGGCGAGGCTGGCGATCAGCGGGGTCTGCGGCGCCGGCTTGGCGACGACGCTGTTGCCGGTGACCAGCGCGGCCGCGACCTGGCCGGTGAAGATGGCGAGCGGGAAGTTCCAGGGCGCGATGCAGATGAAGGGCCCGCGGCCGCGCAGGACGAGGCGGTTCTCCTCGCCGGTCGGGCCTGGCAGGGCGGTCGGCACCGCGAACTTCGTCTCGGCCTCGGCGGCGTAATAGCGCAGGAAGTCGACGGCTTCGCGGAGTTCCGCGATGGCGTCGTCCAGCGTCTTGCCGGCCTCGGCCTGGAGCAGAGCGAGGATCGGGCCGCGGCGGGCCTCCATCAGCTCGGCCGCCTGGCGCAGCGCCGCGGCGCGGATCCGGGCCGGCGTCGCGTTCCAGGTCGGGAAGCCGGCCTTGGCGGCGAGCACCGCCTGGGCGGCGGCGGCCTCGTTCGCCTCGACGACATGGCCGATCGGCCTTGCGTCGATCGGCGAGCTCAGCTCGCGCCGGTTGCCGGCGACGGGCTTGCCGTCGATCACGGCGCTCGCCTCCGCGAAGGGCTTGGCGGTGGCGCGGCCGATCTCGGCGAGCAGCGCCTCCAGGCTCGCGGCATCGCCGAGCTCGACGCCGGCCGAGTTCTTGCGGGATGGGCCGAAGAGATCAGCCGGCAGCGGGATGCGGCGATGGCGGGCGGCGCCGGGCGTGCCGATGATGTCGGCCGGCGGCACGAGCAGCTCCGAGACCGGCACGTCGGGATCGCCGGAGACCGAGACGAAGGAGGAGTTGGCGCCGTTCTCGAGCAGGCGGCGCACGAGATAGGCGAGCAGGTCCTGATGGCCGCCGACCGGCGCATAGGTCCGGCAGGCGAAGCCGGAATTCTCCTGCAGCAGGCGCTCATAGAGCGCCTCGCCCATGCCGTGCAGGCGCTGGAACTCGAAGTTCTCGGTGTCGCCGGCGAGCTCGGCGACGGTCGCGACGGTCAGCGCGTTATGGGTGGCGAACTGCGGGATGATGCGCGGGCGCAGGGCCAGCAGCTGCCTGGCGCAGGCCTCGTAGTTCAGGTCGGTCATCGCCTTGCGGGTGAAGACCGGATAGTCGGGCAGGCCGCGCTCCTGGGCGCGCTTCAGCTCGGTGTCCCAATAGGCGCCCTTGACCAGGCGCACCATCATGCGCCGGTCGTGGAACTCGGCCAGCGCCGCGATATGGGCGATCACCGCGCTGGCGCGCTTCTGATAGGCCTGGATGGCGAGGCCGAAGCCGTCCCAGCCGGCGAGCGAGGCATCGGCCAGCACGGCGTCGATGACGTCGAGCGAGAGCTCGAGCCGGTCGGCCTCCTCGGCGTCGACGGTGAAGTTGAGATCGTATTTCTTGGCCTGGCGGGCGAGCTCGATCACCTTCGGGGTGAGCTCGACGAGCACGCGCTCGCGATTGGTCGCGTCATAGCGCGGATGCAGAGCCGAGAGCTTGACCGAGATGCCCGGGCGGTTCGGCAGCTTGTCATTGCCGGCCGAGCGGCCGATCGCCTCGATCGCGGCGGCATAGGAGGCGTAATAGCGGTCGGCGTCTCCTTGCGTGCGGGCGCCCTCGCCCAGCATGTCGAAGGAGTAGCGATAAAGCTTGCCCGAGCCGGAGCGAGCGCGCTTCAGCGCCTCCTCGATGGTCTGGCCAAGCACGAAATGATTGCCCATCACCCGCATCGCCTGGCGCGTCGCGGTGCGCACGGCGGGCAGGCCGAGGCGCTTGGAGAGGTTGCCGATGATGCTGGTCGGGGTCTCGCCGGGCTGGATGATGCGGGCGGTGAGGCCGAGCGCCCAGGACGAGGCCGAGATCAGGAAGGCGTCGGATTTCGATTCATGATGGGCGAAGTCGCCCTGGCCGAGCTTGTCCTCGATCAGCCGGTCGGCGGTGGCGGCGTCGGGCACGCGCAGCAGGGCTTCGGCCAGGACCATCAGAGCGAGGCCCTCCTTGGTCGAGAGCGAGTACTCGCGCAGCAATTCCTCGATGCCGCCGAGGCCGACCTTGCGGGTCCGGATGGCCTCGATCAGCCCGCTGGCGCGGGCGTCGATACGGGCCTTGGCGGCCGGTTCGCGCCTGGAGCCGGCGAGCAGGCGCCCGGCGATGGCTCCGTCATCCTCGGCATAGGGCGCGTGGAAGAGGGGCGCGGTGCTGTCGATCGGTCGCGGGGCAGAGGCGGCCATGGCGGGGACTCCGGAGAGGCGAATGCGGGATGATCTGAAGGATCATGGCTATCTCGCCGGATATCAATGGATATGTTCGCGCTCCGGCTGTATAAAGTCCAGGATAGAGGAATAGTTTCAGGAAATTATCCCGTGCTGGATCGAACCGATCGCCGCCTGCTGGCGATGTTGCAGAATGATGGCCGCGCCGCCGGCGTCGAACTCGCCGAAGCGGTCGGTCTGTCGCCGACGGCGACGGGCGAGCGCCTGAAGCGATTGACGCGTGAGGGCTACATCACCGGCTACCGCGCGACGCTCGATCCGGTGAAGCTCGGCCTGCATCTTTTGGTCTTCGTCGAGGTCTATCTCGACAAGACGACGCCCGACGCCTTCGAGCGCTTCGCCAATGCGGTGAAGCGGGCGCCCGAGGTGTTGGAATGCCATATGGTTGCCGGCGGTTTCGACTACCTCGTCAAGACCAGAGTGGCCGACATGAACGCCTATCGCCGCTTCCTCGGCGAGGTGCTGCTGGCGCTGCCGGCGGTGCGCGAGACGCGGACCTATGCCGTGATGGAAGAGGTCAAGACCGACGGCGCTCTGCCGCTCTGACCGGCCGTGTCCTGACCGCGATTGGGCGCGCCCGAGCCGGGCTGCTGGAAATTTGCGCGACTTGTTTGCCGCGCTGCATGAATTTTCATCGGATCGGCTTGACGCAGATGGACATTGCGCCAGTTTGAAGCTGCCTGCTCTGCGGCACGGGCCTTGCTCGTCGTCGCCGGAACCAATTTCCCGCCCTCGCTCCTCTCGCGCCCCATTCCGGAGTCCCAGATGTCTACGACTAAAGTCCACAGCTCCCTTTCACGCCGGCGTCTGGCCGGGCTGGCGGGCGTGCTCGGCCTGGTCGTGGCGGGGCTCGGAAGCGGCCCGGCCGCGGCGCAGACCGCGGTGCGCTTCACGCTCGACTGGCGCTTCGAGGGGCCGGCGGCTCTGTTCCTGATGGCGCAGGAGAAGGGCTATTTCAAAGCCGAGGGGCTCGACGTCACCATCGACACCGGCAATGGCTCGCGCGAGGCGATCCCGCGTGTCGCCTCGGGCACCTATGATGTCGGCTTCGGCGACGTGAACTCGCTGATCCGCTTCCGCGACGAGAATCCGACCGTCGATCTCAAAGCGGTGATGATGGTCTATGACCGTCCGCCCTTCGCCATCGTCGGCCGCAAGAGCCGTGGCATCACCAGCGATGTGAAGAGCCTCGAAGGCAAGAAGTTCGGCGCCCCGGCAGCCGACGCCGCCTTCGCGCAATGGCCGATCTTCAAGACGGTCAACAAGCTCGACGACAGCAAGATGCGGATGGAGAATGTCGGCTTCCCGGTGCGCGAGCCGATGCTCGCTTCGGGCGAGGTCGACGCCGTCTTCGGCTTCGCCAATTCCTCCTACATCAACCTGAAGTCGCGCGGCGTGCCGGTCGACGACATCGTCACCATGCTGATGTCGGATTACGGTGTCGAGCTCTACGGCAATGTCGTGATGGCCTCGCCGAAGTTCATGGCGGAAAAGCCGGAGGCGCTGCGCGGCCTGCTGCGGGCGATCACCAAGGGTATCCGCGACACCGTCGCCAATCCCGAGCTCGGCGCGCAGCTGGTGATCAAGCGTAACGATGTCGCCAAGCAGGAGGTCGAGCTCGAGCGCCTGAAGATGACGCTGGAGCAGAACGTGGTGACGCCCTGGGTCAAGGCCAATGGCGTCGGCGGCATCGACAAGGCGCGTTGGGCGACGGCGCTCGACCAGATCGGTCTGACCTTCACCTTCAAGGACAAGGCCAAGGCGGGCGAGGCCTTCGTCGACAGCTTCCTGCCGGCCGAGCCCGAGCGGAAGCTCTGAGCTTCCCGCGCTGCATCCGGCCTTCCCGGTGAAGGGGAGGCCGGCTCCTTTTCTGCTGCCCATGGAGCGCCCTTGACCGCCTTCGTCGAACTGAACGAGGTCACGCATGTCTATGGTGGCGGGGACGGGCCGCCCGCGGTCGACGGCCTGTCGCTGAAGGTGCGCGAGGGCGAGTTCGCCGCGATCGTCGGCCCGTCCGGTTGCGGCAAGTCGACCCTGATGAAGCTCGCGACGGGCCTGCAGAAGCCGAAGGCCGGCATGGTCACGGTGGCTGGCCAGCGTGTCGCCGAGCCGATCAAGATCACTGGCATGGCCTTCCAGAACCCTGTGCTGCTGCCCTGGCGTACGACGCTCGACAACCTCCTGCTGCCACTCGAGGTGGTGCAGCCGCATCGACAGCGCCTGCGCGCCAACAAGGACGAGTATGTCGCGCGGGCCGAAGGGCTGCTGGAGAAGGTCGGCCTCAAGGGCATGGGCGCGAAATATCCCTGGGAGCTCTCGGGCGGCATGCAACAGCGCGCCTCGCTCTGCCGCTCGCTGATCCACGAGCCGAAGCTGCTGATGCTCGACGAGCCCTTCGGCGCGCTCGACGCTTTCACGCGCGAGGAGCTCTGGTGCGTGATCCGCGATCTGCAGGCTGAGCGCGCCGTGACGGTGATCCTCGTCACGCATGATCTGCGCGAGGCGGTGTTCCTGGCCGATCGGGTATTCTGCATGTCGGCGCGGCCGGGCAGGATCATCGCCGAGCGCGAGATCGACTTCGCCCGTCCGCGCGACCTCGAAATCACCTACACGCCGGAATTCGCCGAGATCGTCCACGAGCTGCGCGGCCATATCCGCGAGGCGAGGGCGGCGGCATGAAGCGCTCGATCTGGCTCAGGCTCGCGCCCTATCTGTTCACGCTCGGCTTCTTCGCGCTGTGGGAAGCGGCCTGCCGGGCGCTTTCGATCTCGGCCTTCGTGCTGCCGCCGCCCTCGGCGATCTGGGCGGCGCTGGTGCAGTACCAGAAGCCGCTCTACACCAACGCCTTCCACACGCTCTGGATGACCACGGCCGGCTTCGGGCTCTCGATCCTGTTCGGGCTCGCGGTCGGGCTGCTGGTCGGCTCCTCGCGCCTGCTCCAGGCCGGGCTCAACCCGCTGCTCGTCGGCTTCAACGCCATCCCCAAGGTCGCGGTGGTGCCGATCCTGGTACTCTGGTTCGGCGTCGGCTGGCTGCCACCGGTGCTGACCGCCTTCGTGATCTCGTTCTTCCCGATCGTGGTCAATGTCGCGACCGGCCTCGCGACGATCGAGCCGGAGACCGAGGACGTGCTGAAGGCGCTCGGCGCGAGCCGGTTCGACATCATGACTAAGGTCGGCATTCCCCGCTCGCTGCCGTATTTCTTCGGGGCGCTGAAGGTCTCGATCACGCTCGCCTATGTCGGCTCGGTGATCGGCGAGCAGAACGCCTCCAATCTCGGCATCGGCAATTTGATCACCCGCGCCTCCGCCGATTTCAACGTGCCGCTGGTGTTCGCGGCGCTGATCGTGCTGGCCGTACTCGGCATCTTGCTGGTCGCGGTCGTCGATTTCGTCGAGAACCGGATGACCGGCTGGGCCAAGCGCTCGCAGACGGCACGGGGCTGAGCGGAGCGCAAAGACGATGGTCGACACTTGGCCATGGTGACAGCGCTCCGTCGCCTGCCTATCGTGCGCGCCCTCTAGCCGAGGGTCTGCCGATGCTTCCCGATATCCGCGATTACGAGCGCCTGCGCGCCGCCTTCCGCTGGCAGATCCCGGAACGCTACAATATCGGCGTCGATTGCTGCGACCGCTGGGCCGCGGCCCAGCCCGACAAGACGGCGATCATCGAGCTCAATCCGGACTGGTCGGTCACGCCGGTGAGCTATGGCGAATTGCGGGCCCAGTCGAATCGCCTCGCCAATGCGCTACGCCGGCGCGGCATCGGCAGCGGCGACCGTGTCGCGATCCTGCTGCCGCAGGGAAGGCATGTGCCGATCGTCCATCTCGCCGCCTACAAGCTCGGCGCCATCGCCGTGCCGCTGGCGGCCTTGTTCGGCGCCGATGCGCTGTCCTACCGGCTGAACGATTGCGGCGCCAAGGTGCTGGTGACCAATGCGGCGGGCCTTTCCAAGCTCGCGCAGATCGAGGAGCCGCTGCCGGAACTCGACCTGATCCTCTCCAGCGACGGCGCCGATGGCCGAGCCGAAGGGCTGGCGGAGGCGCTCGAAGCCGAAAGCACTGATTTCACCCCGGTCGACACCTCGCGCGACGACCCGGCGCTGATGATCTACACCTCCGGCACCACCGGCAACGCCAAGGGCGCGCTGCATGGCCACCGGGTGATGCCGGCGCATCTGCCGGGGGTGGAGATGCCGCATGAATTCCTGCCGCAGCCGGGCGACCTGATCTGGACGCCGGCCGACTGGGCCTGGGCCGGCGGCCTGCTCAATTGCCTGATGCCGGCGCTGCATCACGGCGTGCCGATCGTGGCGCGGCCGGCGGCGAAGTTCGATCCGGACGAGGCCTTCCGGCTGATGGCCGAGCTCGGCGTGCGCAACAGCTTCATCCCGCCGACGGCGCTGCGCATGCTGCGCTCGGTCGACAATCCGCGCGGGCGCTACGATCTCAGGCTGCGCACCGTCGCCTCGGGAGGAGAGTCGCTCGGCGCCGAGACGCTGGCCTGGGGCCGCGAGAAGCTCGGCCTGACCATCAACGAGTTCTACGGCCAGACCGAGTGCAATCTCGTGCTCGCCTCCAGCGCGGCGCTCGGCGTGGTCAAGCCCGGCTGCATCGGCAAGGCGGTGCCCGGCCACGAGGTCGCGGTGATCCGCGCCGATGGCAGCCTCTGCGAGCCGGAGGAGGAGGGCCGGATCGCGGTCAGGCGGCCGGACCCGGTGATGTTCCTGCGCTACTGGAACAAGCCGGAGGCGACGGCGGCGAAATTCATCGGCGACTGGATGACCACCGGCGACCAGGGGCTCTGCGATGCGGAAGGCTATTTCCGCTTCGTCGGCCGCGATGATGACGTGATCACCTCCTCGGGCTACCGGATCGGACCCGGCGAGATCGAGGATTGCCTGCTGCGCCATCCGGCGGTGTCGCTGGCGGCGGTGGTCGGCAAGCCGGACGCGCTGCGCACCGAGATCGTCAAGGCCTTCGTCGTGCTGGCCGCCGGCCAGGAGCCCTCGGAAACACTGGTTTCGGAGATTCAGGGTTTCGTGCGCCAGCGCCTGGCGGCGCATGAATATCCGCGCGAGATCGAGTTCCGGACCGAGCTGCCGATGACCACCACTGGCAAGATCATCCGGCGGCTGCTGCGCGACGAGCCCGGCTGAGTGCGCCGGGGCGGTCCGGCGCGAGGCTGCCGCGCGCTCCCGGCCGCAGCCGCAATTCGGCGAGCGCCAGCCGGTCGGTGACCGCGTGCTGGCCGGCGATCTCGCCGAACAGCTCATGGAGATGGCTGCGCCGCCGCAATTGCGCGAGAAGCTGCGCCAAGGGCGCGAAGCTGGCGAAGCGTTCGTCCTGGGCGCTGGCGTAGAGCCAGCGGCGCCTGCCCCTGCCGAGTAGAATCGCCCCGGCGATCGGCTGGCCGTCCAGCGTCAGCAGGCTGGCGCGGCATTGTCGGCTGCGGGCGAGATTGCGGGTCATGGCGCGCAGGAAGGCGGTCTCGCGAATGTCCTGCAGGGTCGCGGCGCCGGCCCGGGCGCGCGGGCCGGAAGCCTCCAGCGCCAGCAGCATCTCGACGATGTCGCGCAGCTCCTGCCGCGAGGCCGAGTCGACCAGAGCGAGCTCGCCGTGGCGGGAGAGCCCATGCCGCAGCGCCGAAAGATCAGGACCGCCTTCGGCCGGAGGCGATGGCGGCATGGTGCCGGCGCCCAGGCTCGCTCCCCAACCCATTGCGGGCGCCTGCCTCAGGATGGCCTGGGCGAGATCGCCATCGCGATCGATGCCTTGCAGCAGGAGGCCGCTCGAGGTGGTGCTGCCCCAGCTGCCGCGCATGCCGAGCACGGCCTCGAGCACCGGGACGAGCTCGTCGCGGTCGATCAGGGGAGCGGCGCTGCCGAGCCGGGCGTCGTTCCAGCCGGTCAGGACATCGCTGCCGAACAGGCGGCGGCTGGGCTGAAGCGGGATGAAGCCGAGCAGGCGACCGGTGCCGCCCGGTCTGCCCTGCCGGACCAGCAGCACGCCGACATTGCGGAAGCTGACGAGATGCTGTGCCGCCGGCAGCGCGAAGCTGGGCTCGTAGAAGGGGTTGGGTTCGATGGCGCGGGCGGCCAGGGCGGCCCAGTCGGCCTCGATCGCGGCGCAGGCAGAAAGCTGGCGGCGCTCGATATGAAGCGTGCCGCCTGCCTTCGCGGCATGGCCGGTGCCGGCCCGCGCGGCTGGCCGACGGCCATCGGCCGGTGTGTTCAGGGCGAAGAGGTTCGGCATGGTCCTGCCTCCGGAGCCAGGCCGGATCGATACTGTTCCGTACCGGAATGGCACGTCGCGACAGCGAGAGCGGCAGGCTGGTTGGCAGGGATCAAGAAGCGGGCCAGATGCGCCCGGTTCAGCCGTGATGATGACGGGCGTGGCTGCCCACTTCCGCCGGCACGGCACGGCCGAGGAAGGCGCTCCAGAGCCGGGCGACCACCGCCTCGTCGAGGTCGCGGGTGATCAGGACGAGGCGCGAGCGCCGGTCGGAATCGGGCCAGGCGGAAAGCTGGACCGGCGGGTGCAGGATCTGCTGGACGGCGTGGACCAGAAGCGGAGCCTCCGGTTCCTCGGCCAGCGCGACCAGGCCCTTGAGGCGCAGCAGCCTGGGGCCATGGGTCGAGCGCAGCAGGGTCCAGAACAGTTCGAAGGTCGCGCGTCGGATCGGCTCCTCCGCGGTCAGGACGAAGGCGCGGATGCTGGCGTCGTGGCGGTTGACGTCATGGTGGTGATGATGCCCGTGACCGTCATGGTGGTGATCGTGGCTAGCTTCGAGCGTCTCGGTGGCGAGCCATTGGCGCAACTCGCCGGGACGGTCGGCGAGATCGTAGAGCCCGGCACCGACCAGCGCCTGCGCCGGTGCGTCGGCGGGCAGGATCGCGGCACCGGGATTGAGTTCGCCGAGACGGCGGCGCAGAGCGGCGACCGCTTCGGCATCCTGCGCGATCTCTGTCTTGGTCAGGACGATCCGGTCGGCGGCGATCACCTGGCGCAGCGCCTCGGCATGGGCATCGAGCGTGGCCGAGCCATTGACCGCATCGACCACGGTGACGACACCGTCGAGCCGGAAGCGCATGGCGAGATAGCGGTGGTTGATCAGGACGTTGAGGATCGGCGCGGGGTCGGCGAGCCCGGTCGTCTCGATCGCGATGCGCCGGAACGGGGCGATCCGGTGATTGTCGCGCCGGCGCAGCAGATCCTCCAGCGTCACGATCAGATCGTCGCGGATGGTGCAGCACAGGCAGCCGGAGGCGAGCAGGACCATGTTGTCCTCGGCGCCTTCGATCAGGAGGTGGTCGAGGCCGATCTCGCCGAACTCATTGACCAGCACCAGCGTATCGGCCAGCGCCTCGTCCTTGAGCAGGTGGTTGAGCAGCGTCGTCTTGCCGGCGCCGAGAAAGCCGGTGAGCAGTGTCAGCGGGATGGGCGGAGGCGGCATTGCAGACATGATGGACGATCGTTCTGGCGGATGATTCAGGTCGGAGGCGCGAGCGCCAGCTTCGAGGCTCGCACCCGCTTTTGTTCTAATATTACATTGACCATGATCGCGGCGACGACAAGGCCTCCACCGGCATATTGCAGCGTGCCGACGCGCTCGCCGAGCACCGCGGCGGCAATGACCACGGCGAAGACTGGCTCGGCGCAGAAGGCCAGCGCCGCCGGGCCGGGCGCGACCCGCGCCAGTGCCAGGACCTGCCAGAGGAAGCCGACGAGATAGCCGCCGATCGTGACGAGCACTGTGATCGGCGCCAAGGCGAGGGCGCCAGGCGGCTGCATGCCGCCGGTGAGCAGCAGGATCAGGAAGGTCACCGGCAGGATCATCAGATGCGACCAGAACAGCTTTGGCAGCGTCCCGGTCTCGCCAAGCGCGCCGGCGGCGAAGAACTGCACCGCCGCGGCGACGCTGGCGAGCAGCGCGAGTGCGAGGCCGCGCGGATCGAGCCCATGCCAGTCGGGCCCGACGACCATGGCGACGCCGAGAAAGGCGACGAGGATGACGACGATGCGTTCCAGGCGCGGCCGCGTCCGGGTCAGCAGCGGCTCGGCCAGCACGACCAGCACCGGGAAGGTGTAGAACATCACGGCGGCGACGGTGACCGGCAGGAAGGCGACCGAGGAGAGATAGGCGCTGCCGACGAGCCCGGTCGAGAGGCCGAACAGGATGAGGGCCGGCCAGCGGCGGCGCGGCACGGAAAGCCCGGAGCGCCAGAGCAGGATGACGCCGCCGACCAGGGCCAGCATCACGAAGACGCGGTAGAAGACCAGGAGCGGGCCGCTGAGCCCGGCCATCCCGGCGATCTGGGCGCTGACGATGTTGGTACCGAAGGCGGCGGCGGAGGCGAGCGCCAGCGCGATGCCGCGTTGGCTATTGGAGACGTCGCCGTCGGTGTGCACGGCGTCTCCGGCAGGTTTCAGGCGTCGGGCTTGGCGGCGGAGGCTGCCGGCTTGGCCGGGCGCTGGGGCGGCTTGACCAGCGCCGTGCTCGGCTTGGGCTTGGCTGGCGCAGCCTTCGGTTTGCTGGCCGGCTTGGTCAGCAAGGGCTTGGCCGGCGTAGCCTTGGCGGCGTTGCGTGCTGCCGGCTTGATGCCGGCGGCGGCGCCGGGACGCAGGCTCGCCGGGGTCGCGGCGCCCGGCTGGACGGCGCCCTGCAGGCGCAGCGGGCCGGAGCCGAACGCGTTGGAGGGCGGTTGGACCTCGTCACCCGGCGCTGTGGCGGCGAAGGCGGAGGAGCGCGCCGGAATGGCGCCATTGGCGGAGGCGGTGCGGCCGGAGCCGACCAGCCCGGCCGCGACCGGTGCGCCCGGCTGGATGGTTTCGCGCGCGACCTGGGTGTCGGGCTTGGCGACGACATTGGCAGCGAGCGGAGCGGAGGCCGAGCCGGGCGTGCGGCCGAAGGCGACGGGGACGGTGGCGAGCGGGGCGCGCTGGCCGAGCGTGATGCGGCCGGAGGGCGAGCGCGTCAGGACCGAGCCGCCGACGCCGGATTGCGGCACGCCGACGGCGAAGCGGTCGGAGGTGCCGTCGCTGTTGCCGCCGACACCAGGGGCGGCGGAGACGGTGATCGGACCGCTGGAATCGACGTCGTCGCCGAGCGCGCCGCCGCCGCGGCGCACGGCGTCGCAGACGCTGTAGGCGCGTCCGCCAGTGCCGGAGGGAAGGCTGGCGACCGTGGTGCCGAGCCCGCCCCATTTGCCGAAACCGTCATCGAGCAGCTGCGCTGCCTTGATGGTGCGCTCGGCACCGGAATGGGCGCCCATCACCACGGCGATCAGGGTGCGTCCGCCGCGGGTCGCGGTCGCGACCACATTGAAGCCGGAGGCGCAGACGAAGCCGGTCTTGAAGCCGTTGATGCCATGATAGCGGCCGACAAGTCCGTTCGTGTTCTTCAGCACCTGCTTGCCGAGCTGGACGGCACCCGTGTTCCAGTAGTCGGAATAGTCGCCGAATTCGCTCATCAGCGCCATGGCCAGCACGGCGAGGTCGCGGGCGCTGCTCTGCTGGTCGGGGTGGTGCCAGCCATTGGGATTGACGAAATTGGTGTCGCGCATGCCAAGGCGCCGGGCCTCGGCATTCATCATTCCGACGAAACTCTCGACATCGCCGCCGACGCCTTCGGCGATGACGTAGGCGATGTCGTTGGCCGACTTCACCATCATGATGCGGATGGCGTTGTCGAGCGTCACCTCCTGGCCGGCGCGGATATAGACCTTGACGCGCGGCTGGCTGGCAGCCCGCTTCGAGGCCGGGATCGCGGTCTCGAGCCCGATCTTTCCGTCGCGGACCGCCTTGAGCGCGACATAGAGCGTCATCATCTTGGTGGTCGAGGCCGGGTGCCAGGCCTGG
Source organism: Allobosea sp. NPDC055594 (assembly GCF_053618995.1). Classification (NCBI taxonomy): domain Bacteria; kingdom Pseudomonadati; phylum Pseudomonadota; class Alphaproteobacteria; order Hyphomicrobiales; family Alloboseaceae; genus Allobosea; species Allobosea sp. NPDC055594. Next base: position 191,856 of record NZ_JBSHIO010000003.1, on the reverse strand, counting down.
CTCGCATTCTCGCTCGAGAGCACGGCGCCGCTCGAGGCGTCGATCACCAGGCTCGTGCCAGCCTGGGCGGGCATGGCTGCGGCGAGGAAGCTGGCGAGGGTCGCGCCGGCGGCGAAGCGAAATGCGTTCATCGGCTGAGGTCTTGAACCTGTCTTGACGTGTAGTCGAGGGGCTTCAACGCGACGCTTGAGGCATTTTCGAGACGGCGGGCGATTTTCGGCCTCGCCGATCCTGCATACCTACCCTTCGCGGAGCGATTTGCCTAGCGCCGTCAACCGGTCCACAAGCGGGCAAATCGCTTTTGTTTCGGGACTTCCGCGTGAGCTTCGCCCTTTTGTGGATACCGGCGACGCTCGCCGCCTCGCTCCTCCAGACCGCGCGCAACCTGACCCAGCGTTCGCTGACCGAGGCGATCGGCGTGGTCGGCGCCACGCAGGTGCGCTTCCTGTTCGGCCTGCCTTTCGCCCTGATCTTCCTCGCCCTGGTCTGCCTGGCGAGCGGACGCCTGCCGCCGATGCCGGATCTGCGCTCGCTCGGCTTCACCCTCTGGGGTTCGGTCACCCAGATCCTGGCGACCGGGCTGATGCTGGCGGCGATGCGCGAGCGCTCCTTCTCGGTGACGACGGCCTATACCAAGACCGAGCCGGTGCAGGTCGCGCTGTTCGGGGCGCTCCTGCTCGGCGATGCGTTGAGCTGGCCGAAATTCGCCGCCATCGTCGTCGCCACCGCCGGGGTCGTCGTGATGTCGTGGAAGCCCGGCGAGAAGCTCAGCGCCGCGGGCCTGCGCCCGGCCGTACTCGGCATCGCCGCAGGCGCCTCCTTCGCGCTGTCGGCGATCGGTTTCCGCGGCGGTATCCTCGCCCTGCCGGACGGTAATTTCGTGCTGCGCGCCACCACCACCCTGTCCTGGGGGCTGGCGTTCTCCTCGGTGATCCTCGTCAGCTACATGGCGGTGGCCAACAGGGCCGCGCTGCGGCGCTCGCTCGAGAACTGGAAGCCTTCGCTCGCCGCCGGCTTCCTCGGCGCCGCCGCCTCGCAATTCTGGTTCATCGGCTTCTCGCTGACCAGCGCCGCCAATGTCCGCACGCTCGGCCTGGTCGAGGTGCCGCTGGCGCAGATCGCCTCGCGCCGGATTTTCGCGGAGGGCACGTCGCGGCGCGAGATCCTGGGGATGGCGATGATCGTGGCCGGTGTCGGCGTGCTGCTGGCACTCTCGGTCGGTTAGATCGCGGCGCGTCCGTTCGGACGCGGTCACGGTGATCTATCTCAGTGTTATCGCATCGGACCGAAAAGCCGATCCCACTTTTCGGTCCGATGCTATAGCGCGCGCCGCGGGTGTGCTTGACTGGCGTTCGCTTTCGGTGACCTTTCCACGCACGGCAGAAATGCACCCATGCCGCTTGTGGCGGCGCGCGCCCGAAGGCAGATAAGGTGTAACTGCACATCATTCGGGAGATGACGCCATGAGCGCTGCAATCGTTGGCTGGGCCCACACGCCCTTCGGCAAGCAGGATGCCGAGACCATCGAGAGCCTGATCGTCAGGGTCGCGACCGATGCGCTGGTCGATGCCGGCATCACCGCCGATCAGGTCGACGAGATCGTGCTCGGCCATTTCAACGCCGGCTTCTCGGCTCAGGACTTCACCGCCTCCCTCGTGCTGCAGGCCGATCCGGCGCTGCGCTTCAAGCCGGCGACACGGGTCGAGAACGCCTGCGCCACCGGCTCGGCTGCGGTGCATCAGGGCGTGCGCGCCATCAAGGCGGGCGCCGCCAAGATCGTGCTCGTCGTCGGCGTCGAGCAGATGACGACGACGCCGGGGCCGGAAATCGGCAAGAACCTGCTCAAGGCCTCCTATCTGCCGCAGGAAGGCGACACCCAGGGCGGCTTCGCCGGCGTCTTCGGCAAGATCGCGGGAGCCTATTTCCAGCGCCATGGCGACCAGTCCGACGCGCTCGCCATGATCGCGGCGAAGAATCACAAGAACGGCGTCGACAACCCTTACGCCCAGATGCGCAAGGATCTCGGCTATACCTTCTGCCGCGAGGAAAGCGAGAAGAACCCCTTCGTCGCCGGGCCGCTGAAGCGCACCGACTGCTCGCTGGTCTCGGACGGCGCCGCTGCGCTGGTGCTGGCGGACGAGGAGACGGCGAAGACCATGCGTCGCGCCGTCGGCTTCCGCGGCATGGCCCATGTCCAAGACTTCCTGCCGCTGTCGCGCCGCGACATCCTGAAATTCGAGGCCGGCGCGCGCGCCTGGCAGCAGGCGCTCGCCAATGCCGGCGTCGCGCTCGACGATCTCTCCTTCGTCGAGACCCATGACTGCTTCACCATCGCCGAGCTGCTCGAATATGAGGCGATGGGCCTGACCAGGGAGGGCGACGGCGCCCGGGCGATCAAGGAAGGCTGGACCCTGAAGGACGGCAAGCTGCCGGTCAACGTCTCGGGCGGTCTCAAGGCCAAGGGGCATCCGATCGGCGCGACCGGCGTCTCGATGCATGTGCTCTCGGCGATGCAGCTCGTCGGCGAGGCGCCGGAAGGCATGCAGGTCAAGGATGCCCGCCTCGGCGGCATCTTCAACATGGGCGGGGCCGCTGTGGCGAACTACGTCTCCGTGCTCGAGCGGCTCAAGTGAGAGTCCCGGGAATTCCGCAGCCGGCCGAGGCCGCCCTGGCCCGGTGTGAGGGTTCCCGGTGACGATCTTCTTCGCGCTGCTGCCGGCCTATATCCTCTCGATCTTCTACCGCTCTTTCCTGAGCGTCATCGCCGGGCCGGTCATGGCCGATCTCAAGATCGGCCCGGCCGAGTTCGGCACGCTGGGCGCGGCCTGGTTCATCACCTTCGCCGCCGCCCAGTTTCCCGTCGGCTGGGCGCTGGACCGGCTCGGCCCGCGCCGCACGGTCGGCACGGCGATGGCGATCGGCACGGCCGGCGCCTTTCTGTTCGCCACATCCGAGAACGCCTGGGTCGCGGTCTTCGCCATGGGGCTGGTCGGCATAGGCTGCTCACCGATCTTCATGTCGGCGCTCTATCTCTTCGCCCGCACGCAGGATGTCGCGCGCTTCGGCGTGCTGTCCTCGGTGTTCATCGGACTGGGTTCGCTCGGCAATCTCGTCGGTGCGGCGCCATTGGCACTGGCGGCGCAGAGCTTCGGCTGGCGCGTGACCATGCTGGGTTTCGCCGCGATGTTCCTGCTGGCGACCGTGCTGGCGGCGGTGCTGGTCCGCGATCCGCCGGTGGCGACCGACGCCTCGGGCAGGCAGGAAGGGCTGCTGCAGGGGCTGAAGAGCATCGTCAGCATCGGCCCGCTCTGGCTGCTGGCCCCGATCACCCTGGTCGGCTATGCCATCATCGCGACGGCGCGGGGCCTGTGGATCGCGCCCTATATGACGCAGGTTCATGGGCTCGACGCGGTCATGGCCGGCCATGCGACACTCGGCATGGCAACGACGATGGTCGTCGGCGCTTTCGTCTATGGCGCCCTTCAGAAGCGCACCGGCCGCAGCAAGCCGCTGGTCGCCTGGGGCACGGCCGCGACCGGGGTGGGTTTCGCCTTGCTCGCCTTGCTCGGCGAGCGCTCGATGCCGGGCTCCGTGCTGCTGTTCGCGATCGTCGGGGGGACCGGCTTCACCTATGCGATCCTGATGGCGCATGCACGGATCTTCTTCCCCGAGCATCTGGTCGGGCGCGGCATGACCTTCGTCAATTTCCTGTTCATCGCCGGGGCGGCGATGGTCCAGTTCGGCTCGGGCTGGTTCATCGCGATGCAGCGTGGCACCGGCCACGACGCGGCGACCGCCTTCGCCAATCTGCACTGGGTCTTCGCGGCGCTGCTGCTCGCCTCGACGGCGATCTATCTGCTGACGCCGGAGCGGAAGGCAGTGTAGAGCCGCGCCTCAGCCTTCCTCGGGGGCGCGCGCGACGATCGCCAGCGCATGCACGCCGCCGGCCAGTTCCTCGGCGAGGGCGGCGTTGATCAGACGGTGGCGCTCGAGCCGGCTCTTGCCGGCGAAGGCCGGCGAGACGATATCCACCCTGAAATGGGTTTGTCCGCCTTCGCGCCAGCCGGCATGGCCGTGATGCTGGTGCGATTCGTCGAGCACGGCGAGCCGCAGGGGCGCTAGCGCCCGCTCCAGTTTGGTCTTAATCCGTTCAGCCATTGCGGTCATGATCATGCCCTTGTCGCGCGGCAGATATCGCTGCTGCGATGCCCTTGTCGCTTTCGCCTTCCGGTCCCATAACCCGTCCAGCATGAACTTCAACTCACGCCTTTTCGACCGCATCAGGATCGGCGCTTCCGAGGCGGAAGCGGTCGAGGAAATCCCTGCGCGCCGCTGCGATCATCCTGGCTGTGCCAAGAGCGGCGAGTTCCGGGCGCCGATGGGACGCGGCAAGGAAGGCAAGTTCTTCCAGTTCTGCCTCGACCATGTGAAGGCCTATAACGCGACCTATAACTACTTCGCCGGGATGAACGACGAGGCACTCGCCGCCTATGCCAAGCAGGAGGAGATCGGCCACCGGCCGACCTGGAAGCTCGGTGTCAATTCGAAGGCGGCGCGGATGGCGCAGCGCGGCCGGGTCGCCGGCGGCGCTGCCGGGCCAGAGGTGCAGGACGGCTTCAACATCTTCGGGGCGCGCGCCGGCCAGGAGGCGAGCAAGCCGGAATCGCGGGTCGGCATCCTGGCGCGCAAGGCGCTCGATACGCTCGGCCTGGACGACAGTGCCGACAAGGCGGCGATCAAGGCGCGCTACAAGGAACTGGTGAAGCGCTTCCACCCCGATGCGAATGCCGGCGACCGCTCGCGCGAGGGCACGCTGCAGGAAATCCTCAAGGCCTATCAGACGCTGAAGGCGCAGGGGCTGGTCTGAGCCCGGCATAGTTTCTTCGCAGCATCGGGGAATAAGCAGGGCGGCGCCGTCGTTTGCGGGGCATGAGCATTGTCCCGACCCCGACCCTGACCGGGGAGCGCATCGGCGCGCCACGGTCCTTCGCCCTTCCTGCCCTGACGATGCGGCCGGCGGTCCGCGCCGGAATCCTGCCGCTCGGGCTCGCCGTGCTGCTCGGCGCGGCGATGTGGTTCTGCCTGCCCTTCGCGGCCGAGGCAAGGATCGCGCTCATCGTCTTTGGCCTCGCGACGGTCGCCTGGTGCCTGACGGGGCTTGACGACACGCTGATCGCGCTCGCCGCGGCGGCGGCGCTGGTCGCCACGCGCACCGTCCCGGCTCAGCAACTGCATGGCGCGCTCGGCAGCGAGCTGATCTGGCTCCTGATCGGCGCCTTCATCATCGCTGCGGCGCTGCGCGCCTGCGGACTGGCCGAGCGGCTGGCGCTCTCGGCCCTGGGGCGTGTCCGCACCGTCTGGGCGCTCTTCCTCGCCGTGACCGGGGTGATCATCGCCACCGCCTTCGTGGTGCCCTCGACCTCGGGCCGGGCGGCACTGCTGCTGCCGGTCTATCTTGCCCTCGCCGCGGCGATCGACGATGCCAGGATCAACCGGGCGCTCGCTCTGCTGTTCCCAACGGTGATCCTGCTTTCGGCCGGCGGCTCACTGATCGGCGCGGGGGCGCATCTGATCGCCGTCGAGATGATCCTGCGCAGCGGCGGCGTCGGCTATGGCTATCTCGGCTGGATGGCGATGGCGCTGCCGCTGGCGGTGCTCGCCAGCCTCGCAGCCATGGCGATCATCCTGTGGCTGTTCCTCGAACCGGCCGAGCGGCGACGGGCTCTGTCCCTGCCGGCGCCCGAGACCGGACCGCTCTCGCGCCAGCAGCTCTATGTCGGTGCCGTCATTGGCTTCGTCGTTCTCGGCTGGAGCACGCAGGGCCTGCATGGCCTCGATGCCGCGGTCGTCACCCTGCTCGGCGCCGTCGCGGTGACGCTGAAGCCGTTCGCTCCGGTCTCGATGAAGCAGGCGGCGAAGACGGTGGAATGGCAGCTGATCCTGTTCCTCGCCGCGACGACGCTGATGGGCAGCGCGCTGATCGCGACCGGCGCGGCAAAATCGCTGATGGAGCTTCTGCTCGCGGCCTTGCCGGCGGGGGCTCTGGGCTCGCTTCCGGCGGTCGCCGCCCTGGTCGCTGCGGTCGCACTGCTCTCGCATCTGCTGATCACCTCGCGCAGCGCGCGGGCGACGATCCTGATCCCGCTGCTCGCCCTGCCGCTGGTCGCGCATGGCTATGATGCCAGCGCGCTGATCGTGCTGATCGTGATGGGCACCGGCTTCTGCCAGACGCTGGCGATCAGCGCCAAGCCGGTCGCGCTCTATGCCGATCTCGAAAAGCCGACCTATGCGGCGCGCGACCTGATGCTTCTTTCGCTGGCGCTGCTGCCGGTGATGTTCGCCTTCCTGATGGGATTTTCGCTCTGGATCTGGCCGATTTTCGGCCTCGTGCTGCGCTGAGCCGAGGCGCGAAAATAATGAGCCGGCATCGGAATAAGCCGGGATCGGCATCGTTTACGGAGCAGAGGCGCAAGGCCTCGTGGCACTGTGAGGATCATCCGATGACGCTCAACATCCTGATCGCCCCCTCGGGTTTCAAGGAGAGCCTGGACGCCAGCGACGTCGCCGCCGCCATCGCCTCGGGCGTTCATGCCGCCATGCCGGACGCAAGGACCCTGCTGGCGCCGCTGGTCGACGGTGGCGAGGGTTTCACCCGGGCGCTGGTCGCCGCCACCGGCGGCCAGCTCCATGAACGGACCGTGACCGGGCCGGTCGGCCAGCCGGTCGCTGCCTGCTTAGGCTTCCTCGGTCGTCCCGGACCGAAAACCGCGGTGATCGAGATGGCCGCCGCCGCCGGCCTCGCTTTGGTCCCGCGCGACCAGCGCAACCCGATGCTGACGACGAGCTATGGCGTCGGCGAACTGATCCTCGCCGCGCTCGATGCCGGCGCGGAGCGCATTCTGATCGGCTGCGGCGACAGCGGTGTCAACGATGGCGGGGCCGGTATGGCCGAAGCCCTCGGCATCCGCCTGCTCGATGCCAAGGGACAGCAGATCGCCCGCGGCGGCGGCGCGCTCGCCGACCTCGCCCGCATCGACCTTTCGGGGCGCGACCCGCGTCTCGATTGCGTCAGGCTCGACGCCGCGGTGAACTGGCACAACATCCTGCTCGGCCCGAAAGGCGTGGCGCGCGTCTTCGCGCCGCAGAAGGGGGCGACGCCGGAGCAGGTCGTCGTCCTGGAGGCCGCGCTCGAGACCTATGCCGCCTGTCTGCGCGAGGCGACCGGGCAGGATCTGTCCTGCGCGCCCGGCGGCGGCGCCTCGGGAGGGCTCGGCGCCGGCCTGCAGGGGCTGCTGGGCGCAAGGCTGCACCCGCGTTACAATATCGTGATGCAATATCTGGCTTTCGACGATCTGCTTGGCCAGGCCGACCTCGTGATCACTGCCGAGGGCTGCCTCGACGAACAGACGCCCTTCGGCAAAATCCCGGCCGAGGTGGCGCGGCGCGCCAAGGCCCTGGGCATTCCGGTGGTGGCGCTCGCCGGCACGATCGGCCGGGGCAAGGTGCGGATCAATTTCGAGCATGGCATCGACGCCTTCGCCAGCATCCTGAAGAGGCCCTGCACGCTGGAGGAGGCGATCGCCGAATCGGAGAAGCTGCTGCGCCGTGCCGCCGAGGATGCGGTGCGCATGATCGGCGTCGGCATCCGCCTGCGCGGCGAGAGCGCCGCGGCATGACGCATCGCCGTCCTTCCTCTGCCGGTCTGACGCGGCTCGCCCGCGCCCTGGCGTTCGGCTTCGGGCTGGCGCTGATGCCCTTTGCCAGCCTGCCCGACACATCCGGCCGTTTCGCTGCCGCTCTCGCCGACGATGATGGCGGTGGCGATGACGGCGGCGGAGGCGGAACGGGCGGCGGAGGCAGCGGCGGCAGCGGAGCCGGCGGTCCCGGAGGCGGCAGTGGTGGCGGCAGCTCGGAGCGCAGCAGCAGCGGGCGTCATATCCGTTCCTTCAACCTGTTCGGCCTGTTCGAGATCGGGCAAGGCGCGCAGCGCCGGACGCAGCGGAGTACGCAGCGTCCAGTGCCGCAGGCCGTGCCGCGCGAGATCGTCGCGGCGGGATTGACCGAGGCGGATATCGCCCGGCTGCGCGAGGAAGGGTTTCGCCTGGTCGCGCAGCGCAGTCTCGGCCTCGTCGGCAATCTGACGGTGCGCATGCGGGTGCCGCGGCGTCTCTCGATGGCGCGGGCGCTGGAGCGGGTGCGCACGCTGTTTCCGGCGGCCCTGGTCGATCTCAACCATCTCTATCGCGGCGTCGCGGCGCCATGCCCGGAAAATCGCTGCTTCTCGCTGCTGGCACCCGAGGCCCGCATTGCCGGGAGCTGCGTCGCGCGCGGCACCATCGGCATGGTCGATACGGGCGTGGACCTCGCGCATCCGGCGCTTGCCGGCCGGGCGATCGAGGCCGAGAGCGTGCGCGAGGCGGGCTACAAGCCGGCCGGCGACGCGCACGGAACTGATGTCGCGATCCTGCTGACGCGAGGCACCGGCGGCGAGGGGGCACGCATCATCGCGGTCGACGCTTTCCACCGGCGTGGCGGCAGCGCCAATGCCGACAGTTTCGATCTCGTCGCGGCGCTCGATCTTCTGGCCCGGCGCCGGGTGCAGACCGTCAATCTGAGCCTGGCCGGGCCGGCGAACCTGTTGCTCGAGCGTCTCGGCGCCCTGATGCACGAACGCGGCGCAGTGCTGGTCGCGGCTGCCGGCAATGATGGGCCGGGCGCCGAGCCGCGCCACCCGGCCGCCTATCCATGGGCGGTGGCGGTGACCGCGATCGACCGCGACGGCAAGATCTATGCGCGCGCCAATCGTGGCGAACATCTCGCCTTCGCGGCACCGGGGGTGCGCATCCAGTTCCCCGACAAGGCGATGCGGCCCGGCCCACCACGCTCGGGCACCTCCTATGCCGCGCCGCTGGTGACGCTCGCCTTCGCGCATCGGCGGATGCAGGACGAGGCGGCGGCGCCGCAGGCGCTGCTCGCCGCACTCTCGGCTGAAGCCAGGGATCTCGGCGCGCCCGGCCGCGACCCCGTCTTCGGCTGGGGCAGCCTGTCCTGCCCGTTATAGGCCAGGGAAACCGGACGATGCCGATATCCGAGACGAGACCGGGCCTGAATGCGAATGGCGTGTCGATATCCGAGCAGGGCGGCGGGCTCTCGCCCTTCGCGACGGAACTGGTCGCTCTGCTGCCGCGGCTGCGGCGCTATGCGATGACGTTGACGCGCTCGGCCAGCGAGGCCGACGATCTCGCGCAGGCGAGCTGCGAGCGGGCGCTGAAGGCGCAGGCGCAGTTTCAGGAGGGGACCAGGCTCGATGCCTGGCTGTTCAGCATCGCCCGCAATCTCTGGATCGATGCGCTGCGCAAGCGCCAGCGCGAGGGGCGCACCGAGGAGATCGAAGCCCATCTCGATCTGCCCGGCGAGGACGGGCGGCAGGTGAACGAGGTCGCGCTGACCGTCGATTCCGTCCAGCAGGCGCTGGCGCAGATGCCGGAGGAGCATCGCCGGCTGCTGATGCTGATCTGCGTCGAGGGCTGCAGCTATCGCGAGGCCTCGCAGCAATTGGCGATCCCGATCGGGACGGTGATGAGCCGCCTGTCACGGGCGCGGCAGGGTCTGGCGGCAAGACTGGGAATGGAAGCGAAATGACGAAGCCCGTGGTTTCCGATGAGATGTTGATCGCTCTCGCCGATGGCGAACTCGCTGCCGGCGAGGCAGACCGTCTGTATGCTTTGGTCACGGCCGATCCCGAATTGGCCGAGCGCTTCGCCGTCCTGGCCGAGACGCGCTTTCTGCTCGAAGCCGAGGGCGAGGCGAAGCAGGAGCCGGTGCCGGAGCGGCTGCTGGCCGCGATCGCGGCCGCCGATGCCCGTCCCGCGCCCGTTCAGCCGCAACTGACGATGATCGCCGGCGGCGCCGCGGATAAGCTGGCTGCCGTGCCGCGCGCCAGCGTCCGTAGGGCCGGCTGGCGCCTGCCGCTGGCGGCGAGCTTCCTGCTCGTGGCGGGCGGAGTGGCCGGCTATCTCGCCGGGCGCGGCGGGCCGGGCGCCGAACCCGGCATCGCAGTCGCAGGCCTCGCGCGCGCTGGGCTCAGCGCGGCGCTCGACACCGTGGCGAGTGGCGGCACGGTTGCGCTGCCGGCGGGAAAGCTGCGCATCATCGCCTCGCACAAGCTCGCCGATGGCCGACTCTGCCGGGAGTACACGGTCTCCGGCGCCGGTGAGGGCGCGCCCGGCTGGAACGGGATCGACTGCCGGGACGGGCAGGGCTGGCGGACCGAGTTCATCGCCGCGACGCCGCCGGAGATGGCGGGCTACAAGCCGGCGAGCGGCGGCGCGCTGGCCGAGGCTTTCCTGCTCGATCGCGGCGCGGAAGGTCCGCTCGATCCGGCGGCCGAGCAGGGGCTGCTGAAAGGGGCGAAGTAGCCCGCACTGGTTTCTGTCGGAACCACAAGGTCGTCCCGGGCTTGACCCGGGACCCATGCCGGAACATCACCGATGAAGGCTCAGGCATGGATCCCGGCTCTGCGCTTCGCTCCGGCCGGGATGACGAGCGTTTCTCCGAGGACCTAGCTCGCGTCAGCGTTCCTTCGCCGCCAGACCCGCGACATCGGCGATGATGCCGTCGAGGGCGAAGTCCTTGGGCGTGTAGACCGCCGCGACCCCCATATTGCGCAGGGCGTTCTCGTCATCGGGCGGAATGATGCCGCCGACCACGACCGGCACCTCCATGCCGGCGACGCGCAGGCGCGCGGTGACGTCGCGCACCAGCGGCAGATGCGAACCCGAAAGAATGGAAAGGCCGATGATATCTGCCTCGGTTTCCTTCGCCTGGGTCACGATCTCCTCGGGAGTCTGGCGAATGCCGCCATAACTGACCTGCATGCCGGCATCGCGCGCCCTGACCGCGATCTGCTCGGCCCCGTTCGAATGGCCGTCGAGCCCGGGCTTGCCGACCAGGAAGCGCGGCGTGCGGCCGAGCTTCTCGGTCGCGCGTGCGACGGCGGCCTTGACCGTGGCGAGGCCGGCATCGTCGCCGAGCTTGGTCGTGTCGACGCCGGTCGGGGCGCGGTACTCGCCGAAGATCTCGCGCAGGGTCTGGGCCCATTCGCCGGTGGTGACGCCAGCCTTGGCGCAGGCGATCGAGGCCGGCATGACGTTGCGGGCCTCCTTGGCGGCGCTCGCCAATTCCGCCAGCGCGGCCTCGGCCGTCCTGGCGTCGCGGGCCGAGCGCCAGGCCTTCAGCCGACCGACCGCCTCGATCTCTACCGAATCCGGCACGGTGACGACATTGCCCTCGCCGGCCGAGAGCGGCGAGGGCTCGCTGTTGGTGAACTTGTTGACGCCGACGACGATCTGCTCGCCGCGCTCGATCGCCTCGATCCGGCGCGCGCCGTTCTCGACCAGCGCCTGCTTCATGTAGCCGGTCTCGATCGCGGCCAGGGCCCCGCCCATGGCGTCGATCTTCGCCAGTTCCTCGAGCGCTGCCGCCTTGAGCTCTGCGACCTTGCTGTCGATCACGGTCGAGCCGTCGAAGATGTCGCCGAATTCGAGCAGGTCGGTCTCGTAGGCGAGCACCTGCTGCATGCGCAGCGACCATTGCTGGTCGAAGGGGCGCGGCAGGCCCAGCGCCTCGTTCCAGGCCGGCAGCTGCACGGCGCGGGCGCGGGCCTTCTTCGACAGCGTCACCGCCAGCATCTCGATCAGGATGCGGTAGACATTGTTCTCGGCCTGCGGCTCGGTCAGCCCGAGCGAATTGACCTGCACGCCATAGCGGAAGCGGCGATGCTGCTCCTCGGTGACGCCATAGCGGCCGAGGGTGATCTCGTCCCAGAGTTCGACGAAGCTGCGCATCTTGCAGAGCTCGGTGACGAAGCGCATGCCGGCATTGACGAAGAAGGAGATGCGCCCGACGACGCTGCCGAATTCCTCCGGCGAGACCTCCGGCCGGGCCTTGATCGAGTCAAGCAGGGCGATCGCGGTCGCGAGCGCGAAGGAAAGCTCCTGCACCGGCGAGGCGCCGGCCTCCTGCAGATGGTAGGAACAGACATTGGTCGGGTTCCATTTCGGCAGCTCGCGGGCCGTGAACACGACGATGTCGGTGGTCAGCGCCATGGAGGGGCGCGGCGGGAAGACATAGGTCCCGCGGGAGAGGTATTCCTTGACGAGGTCGTTCTGGGTCGTGCCCTGCAAAGCCGGGCGCGGGGCGCCCTGCTCGTCGGCGACGGCGATATAGAGCGAGAGCAGCCAGGCCGCCGTCGCGTTGATCGTCATCGAGGTGTTCATCTGCGCCAGCGGAATGTCCTGGAACAGGGTCCTCATGTCGCCGAGATGCGTCACGGGCACGCCGACCTTGCCGACCTCGCCGCGCGAGAGGACATGGTCGGGGTCGTAGCCGGTCTGGGTCGGCAGGTCGAAGGCGACGGAAAGCCCGGTCTGGCCCTTGGCGAGATTGGTCCGGTAGAGCCTGTTGGATTCGGCGGCGTCGGAGTGGCCGGCATAGGTCCGGAAGATCCAGGGTTTATCACGCGACAAAGGCTTGTCGCGCTGGGCCTGCTTGCCGAGAGGATCGATCGCGTTCATGGCCGCTCCCTGCCGTGCCGTCTTCTTGAGCTCGTGCAAACTGATTGTTGCACTGCAACGAAGATAACGCCAGAGGGAGCGAAAGGTCGCCTCAGACCTTGGGATGAGGGGGCTTCCTTCTCCCCTTGTGGGAGAAGGTGGCGCGCAGCGCCGGATGAGGGGTCGCGCTATCCTTCGTCGATCTGGCCGGGAGAATGAGACGCGGCCTGCGGTCCGCAACCCCTCATCCGTCTCGGCTTCGCCGAGCCACCTTCTCCCGCAAGGGGAGAAGGGAAGAGCCCCTACGCCGCCAGTTCGCGCATCACCTTGATCAGGTCGGACTTGCCCTCGAAGCCGATGCCCGGCAGGTCCGGCATGGTGATGAAGCTGTTTTCGACCCGAACCGTGTCAGGGAAGCCGCCATAAGGCTGGAACAGGTCGGGATAGCTCTCATTGCCGCCCAGCCCGAGGCCGGCGGCGATGTTGAGCGACATCTGGTGGCCGCCATGCGGGATGCAGCGGTCGTAAGCCCAGCCGGCGACCTTCAGCGCGGCGAGGGTGCGCTGGTATTCGCAGAGCCCGTAGGAGAGGGCGCAGTCGAATTGCAGCCAGTCGCGATCCGGCCGCATGCCGCCATGGCGCAGGAGGTTGCGCGCGTCCTGATGGCTGAACAGGTTCTCGCCGGTCGCCATCGGGCCGGGATAGAATTCGGCGAGGGCAGCCTGGAGGGCGTAGTCGAGCGGGTCGCCCGCCTCCTCGTACCAGAACAGCGGATAGTCGCGCAGCGCCTTGGCATAGGCGATGGCTGTCTCGAGGTCGAAGCGGCCGTTGGCGTCGACGGCGAGCTGAGCGTCCTTGCCGATCTCGGCCAGCACGGCCTCGATGCGGCGCCGGTCCTCGGCCAGCGGGGCGCCGCCGATCTTCATCTTCACGACGCGATAGCCGCGGTCGAGATAGGAGCGCATCTCGGCGCGCAGAGCATCGTCGTCCTTGCCGGGATAGTAGTAGCCGCCGGCGGCGTAGACGAAGACCTTTGGATCGGCCTGCCGGCCATGGCGCTCGGCGAGCAGGCGGAAGAGCGGCTTGCCGGCGATCTTGGCGGTGGCGTCCCAGATCGCCATGTCGAGCGTGCCGACGGCGACCGAGCGCTCGCCATGGCCGCCCGGCTTCTCGTTCTTCATCATCGCCGCCCAGCAGCGATCGGGATCGAGATTGTCGCCGGTGTCGTCGACGAGGCTCTTAGCCTCGGCTTCCAGCAGGCGCGGCGCGAAACGCTCGCGGATCAGCCCGCCCTGGCCGTAGCGGCCGTTCGAGTTGAAGCCGTAGCCGACGACGCGGCGTCCGTCGCGGACGACGTCGGTGACGACGGCGACGAGGCTCGTCGTCATCTTCGAGAAGTCGATATAGGCGTTGCGGATCGGCGAGGCGATCGGTTGCGTGATCTCGCGGACGTCGACGATGCGCATGGTCTTCTGCTCCCCTTTGGGGCGCTTATGCCGCTGGGCGGACGGTCTGACAACGGCCGCTATCGGTGGGGCTGTTCGGTGCCGGCTACATGGAGCAGCTCATTCGAAACATGGGTTTCGAGGATCACCATGGTCGAGGTTTCCGCGACGCAGGGGATCGATTGCAGCCCGGCACTGATGAAGTTCCGGAGTGCGTCGATGTCCTTGACCCAGACGCGCAGCAGGTAATCGACATTGCCGGTCACCAGCAGGCATTCCGTGATTTCGGGACGCCCCTGAATGGCGCTCATGAACTGGCTGGCGGCATCCGGGCTCTGCTTGGCGAGCTTGACACTGACCATGACGCAGATGCCGAAGCCGAGCGCCATTGGACTGATCCGCGCCGAATAGCCTTCGATCACGCCTGCATCTTCGAGCCGTTTGATCCGCCGGGTGCAGGGCGTTGCGGACAGGCCCACCAGCTCCGCCAGTTCCAGTATCGAGATGCGCCCGTTGTGCTGCAGAGCAGCGAGAATGCGCCGGTCGATGCGGTCCAGCTCGATCATGGGTGAATTCCACTAGCAGTAGTCGAATCTGATAGCTGAAAAATGGATCTCTGAGCGAATTTCTACGAAAGATCGCACGGATTCGCTCAAGCTCTGAGTGCTATGGTGGCGTCCAACCCTGGGGTAGAAGATGCCCGCTGTCGACGAGAAGGTGATCGAGCTCCATGCCGAAACTTGACGGGCCCATGCCGAAATCGCGTCCTGCCCTCGCCAGCTGGCTCTCGACCGGCAACAGCATCACCCAGCAGTTCATGGCGATCGGCGGGCAGACCGATTTCGTCAGCCTCGCCGGCGGGCTGCCGGCGGCGGAGCTCTATCCGGTCGAGGCGATGGCGGCCGCGCAGGAGCGGACGCTGACGCGCTGGGGTTCGACGATCCTCGAATACGGGCCGATCGAAGGGCTTCCGGCGCTGCGGGCGGCGGTGGCGGAGCGGGTTTCGGCGGCGAGCGGACGCCGCTTCGGCCCGGAAAACGTGCTGCTCACCACCGGTGCGATGCAGGGGCTCGATCTCGTCGGCAAGCTCCTGGTCGACCCCGGCGAACTGATCCTCTCGCAATTCCCGACCTATCTCGGGGCGCTCGACGCCTGGCGGCCGCGGTCGCCGCGCTATGAGAAGCTCGACTGGAGCCTGCAGGCGCCGGGCCATGACGTGGCGCTGCGGCAGGCCAAATTCGTCTATGCCGTGCCGAACTACTCAAACCCGACCGGCGTGCTCGTCTCGCAGGAACAGCGGGCCGGGCTGCTCGACAAGGTGATCGAGGCCGGGACCTGGCTGGTCGAGGACGACCCCTATCTGCCGCTGCAGTTCGACGGGCCGGCCGGGCCCGGCATCCTCGCCCATCATGCGCAGCGCCAGCCGAACGGCGCCTATGACGGGCCGGTGATCTATCTCGGTACGCTCTCGAAGAGCCTGGCACCGGGAATGCGTGTCGGCTGGATCGTCGCCGAGGCCTCGTTGATCGCGGCGCTGGCGCTGGTCAAGCAGTCGACCGACATCGCCTCCAGTCTGCTGACGCAGGCGCTGGCGCTCGAAATGATCGAGAGCGATTTCGAGGCGCAGCATGTGCCGAAGATCGTCGCGACCTATCGCGAGCGGCGCGACGCGCTCTGCGCTGCTGCAAGCGAGCATCTCTCCGACTGGTTCGAATGGGAGGTGCCGCCCGGTGGCATGTTCGTCTGGATGCGGGCGAAGACGCCGGAGATCGACACCGACGTGCTCTATGCCCATGCGCTCCAGGAGAAGGTCGCCTTCGTGCCATCGAGCGTCTTCGATCCCAATGGCGTCCTGAAGAGCGCGATGCGGGTGAACTTCACCCGCTCGGCGCCGGATGTGCTGGGCGAGGGCGTGCGCCGGCTGGCGCGGGCGACAAGGCGCCAGCTCGAAGCGCGGCCAGACCGGGCGGCCTGAACGACCTCGCTTTGGCTCAGGCCGGCTTCGCGACCAGCGCGCCGGCCTTGCCGCCGCGCATGGTGATGCAGAAGGCGGCGGCGAAGAGGCAGAGCGCGCCGGCGATGAAGAAGGCCGGCAGGTAGCTGTCATAGACGGTGCGGCTGAAGCCGGCGCCATAGGCGGCGAAGGCGGCGCCGAGCTGGTGGCCGGCGAAGATCCAGCCGAAGACGAGGTTCGCTTTCTCGCCGAAGCGGTCGGCGGCGAGCTTTACGGTCGGCGGCACGGTCGCGACCCAGTCGAGCCCGTAAAATACGGCGAACAGAGCGAGGCCGTAGAACGAGAAGCCGGTGAAGGGCAGATAGAGCAGCGAGAGCCCGCGCAGCCCGTAATACCAGAACAGCAGCCAGCGGCTGTCATAGCGGTCGGAGAGCCAGCCCGAGCCGACCGTCCCGAGGAAATCGAAAATGCCGATCACGGCGAGCACGCCCGCCGCCGTCACCGCGGCCATGCCGTAATCGCCGCAGAGCGCGATGAAATGGGTCTGCACCAGCCCGTTGGTGCTGGCGCCGCAGACGAAGAAGGTGCCGAACAGCACCCAGAAGGTGCGGGTCCGTGCCGCCTCGCGCAGTGCGACGAGCGGCGAGACGAGCATCGCGCCGAAGCTCGCGGGGGCTGAAGGGGCCGGGACGATCTTCGTCTCGCCATAGGGCGCGAGGCCGACATCGGCGGGCCGGTCGCGCATCAGGGCGAGCACGGCGAGCGCCGCGACGACGATCAGGCCGAGCACCAGCAGCATGGCCGAGCGCCAGCCGACCTGATCGGTCAGCCAGGCGAGCACGGGCAGGAAGACGAGCTGTCCGGTCGCGGTGCTCGCCGTCAGCAGGCCGACGACGAGGCCGCGCCGGTGCGAGAACCAGCGCGTCGCGACGGTCGCGCCGAGCACCATCGCGGTCATGCCGGTGCCGAAGCCGAGCACGACGCCCCAGAGCAGCATCAGCTGCCAGAGCTCGGTCATGGCAAAGGAGCCGAGGATGCTCGCGGCGATCAAGGCGAGCGCGACGGCGACGACCGGGCGCAGGCCGAAGCGGTTCATGAAGGCGGCGGCGAAGGGGCCCATCAGGCCGAACAGCGCGAGCCGGATCGCCAGCGCCGAGGAGATTTCGGAGGTCGCCCAGCCGAATTCCTTCTGCAGCGGCCCGATCAGCACGCCGGGCGCGCCGACCGCGCCCGCCGTCACCAGCATGGTCAGGAAGGTCACGGCGGCGACGATCCAGCCGTAATGGATGCCATGGCGGGCGAGGGCGCCGGCGAGGCCTGAAGGGGCAGGTGGGGCGGCGAAGTCCGGTTGCATGGCGGCTTCCTGTCGCGGGTAGATACCCGTATTCGCGTGAAGGAATCAGAGTGAATCGAGGGCGGAGCGCAGCTGCTTCATGAAATCGGCCCCGAGGCGGTCGTCGAGGGCCTTCTGGGCGCCATCCCAGAGTGGGGCTCCGTCGGTCAGGACCTGTCGACCGGCATCGGAGAGCTGAACGATCGCCTCGCGTTGGTCTTCGCCACGTCCGAGCGCGACGAGGCCCATCTTCTCGAGCACGCGGACATTGCGGCCGACGGTCGAACGGTCGAGGTCGACCCGGTGGCCGAGCTCGGTCAGCGTCGCCGGCTCGATGCGGGCGATCGAGCGCATCAGGCTGAACTGCGCGATGTTGACCCCGACCGGCGCGATCGCCTCGTCATAGAAGGCGATCATCCGCCGCGAGGCCGAGCGCAGGGTCGTGCAGATGCAGGGCGAGGACATGGGTGCGGGTATATGCCCGCGATGAGGTGATTGCAAGTCACAATGCGTGCCGGGCTGATCCCTGTTGGCGAGGCCCGTCATGTTGCCCTTGCGGTGAGTATCCACGTCTAGAACGCCCCCTTCCCAACGGAGACGTGGATGGTCGGGGCAAGCCCGACCAAGACGCGGGGAAGGCTGTCGTTAGTTCCTCGCGCCCGGCAGCTTGGGCAGCGGCAGGAAGTCGACGCCTTCCTCGTTCAGCATCTTCGCATCCTCGGCCGTCGCCTCGCCATAGATGGCGCGGCCTTCGCTCTCGCCGTGATGGATCTTCAACGCCTCCTCGGCGAACCGCGGCCCGACATGCTCGGCGTTCTTGGCGACATGATCGTGCAGGGCGGTCAGCATGGCGCGGAAGGCGACTTCCTTCTCGCCCATCAGCGCGACGGGCGCGGGTGTCGCTGGCGCTGGAGCTTCGGCGGCGGGCGTTTCCGCCGGCTCGGCCTGCTCGGACGGGCGCGGGCCGCGATCCGTGCGCGCGACCGCCGGGGCCATGACGCCGCGCTCGATCTTGATACTGTCGCAGAACGGGCAGGCGACGAGGCCGCGCCTGGCCTGTTCGTCGAAACCGGAGGAGCTGGCGAACCAGCTCTCGAAGCCGTGGCCATTATCGCAGATGAGAGCGTAGCGGATCATGTCTTCTCTGGTCGGGGCGCCACACTGCGCGGCGTGCCGAAGCGTCTCAAGGGCTCAATCAGTTAAAATGGGGCCTGCCGCCTTCGGCGCCAAGCCCGCGGGGCCGCATCATTCGGCCGCGTCGCGCTGCGGGCGCTCGGCCTGCCAGGTCTCGACCGTGAAGGGCCGCGTATGCCGCAGGCTCGGAATCCGGGTGCGGGCATTGGCGACCTCGGCGAGGTCGAACTCGGCGAGGATCACGCCCGGCTCGTTGCCGGCCTCCGCCAGGACCCGGCCCCAGGGATCGACGATGATCGAATGGCCATAGCTCTCGCGGCCATCCTCATGCACGCCGCCCTGCGCGGCCGAGACCATGAAGGCGCCGTTCTCGATCGCCCGCGCGCGCTGCAGCACCTGCCAATGCGCCTCGCCGGTCTGGCGGGTGAAGCAGGCAGGCGCGGTCAGCATGAAGGCGCCGGCCTCCGCTTGCGCCCGGTAGAGATAGGGGAAGCGGACATCGTAGCAGATCGACATGCCGACCAGCCCCCAGGGCGTCTCGACCAGGGCTGCCTCGGCGCCGCCGCTGAAGGTGTTCGATTCGCGCCAGGTCTCGCCATTGGGCAGATCGACATCGAAGAGATGGATCTTGTCGTAGCGCGCGGCGATGTTGCCCTCGGGGTCGATCATATAGGCGCGGTTGGCGATCTTCTCGCCAGCCTTGACCGAGAGCGAGCCGATCTGCAGCCAGATCTTGCGGTCGCGCGCGGTCTCGCGCAGCCCGGCGAGGACGTCATGGCTGTCCTCGGCCTGACAGGTCTCGCGCAGGCGCTTGGTGTCGCGCTCGCAGAGATTGGTGACCTCGGGGGTCTGGACGAACTGCGCGCCCTGGGCGACGGCCTCGCCGATCATCCGCACCGCATCGTCGCGGTTGCGCAGCGGATCGCGACTCGAACGCATCTGGACGCAGGCGGCGATGAAGCGCGTGCCGGACATGGCTCTCTCCGTTCAGGCGGCGAGCAGGGCGTCGAGCTTGCCCTGCGCCTCGAGGGCGTGAAGATCGTCGGAACCGCCGACATGGCTTTCGCCGATGAAGATCTGCGGCACCGAGGTCCGCCCGCCGGCCTTGGCTGTCATCGCCTGGCGCAGCTCCGGCTTGCCGTCGACGCCGATCTCCTCGAAGGCGACGCCCTTCTTGGTCAGCAGGGCCTTGGCGGCATGGCAATAGGGGCACCAGCTCGTGGTGTAGATCGTGACTTGCGGCATCGCTCGGGTCCGGTCGCTGTCTCCAGCCTTCGTATATAGGGCCGGCTCAGCTTTCCGTCACGACCCGGGCGAAGCTCAGCATGTCGACGGCCGTCGCCCCGCCGCGCAGCAAAGCGCGGGCGGCGGCATTGGCGGTCGCGCCGGTGGTCAGCACGTCGTCCACCAGCAGGACGCGCCTGCCTTCGAGACGCGGGCGCATCGCCGGCGGCACCTTGAAGGCGCCCTGCAGGTTCTCGCCGCGCTGCGCCCGCGTCAGCCCGACCTGCTGCTTCGTCCGCTTGACGCGGGTGAGCGCCTGGTGCTCGCAGGGCAGGCCGGACTGCCGCGCCACCACCTGCGCCAGCGCAGCCGCCTGGTTGAAGCGGCGTGTCCAGAGGCGGAAGCGATGCAGCGGCACCGGCACGACGAGATCGCATTCCGCGGTCAGCTCATGGCCGGCCTGCGCCATCATCCTGCCGAGCATCAGAGCGAGTTCGAGCCGGTCGCCATATTTCAGCCGGTGCACCAGCTCGCGCGCCGTGCCATCGAAGCGGCAGGCGGCGCGGGCCCTGGCGAAAACCGGCGGATCGGCGATCGCGGCGGGCGAGACCAGCCCGGCGCCGAGGTCGACCTCGAAGGGCGTGCCGAGGCGCTCGCAAAAGGGCCGCTCGATGAAGCCGATCCCTGACCAGCAGGCGGCGCAGAGCCCCTGGGCCTGGTCCGTTGCTGCCCGGCAGGCGATGCAGGATGGTGGATAAATGAGCTCGACCAGTCCCTTCAGCCCGGCGCCGAGCCAGCGCCGACCGCTGCGGAGTGCCCCGCCGGAGGCGATTGCCATCGTCTTCTGCAGCTTCTGCGGAAGGCTCATCCCCGCGATGCCTCCGCGGCGAATGGATTTTGGCTTTTTGCCGTGCGAGCCTCTCCGGGCATGTCAATTCGCCGGGCGGACCCTATCTCAGAATCGAAGGCGCGGCCCGGCCCGCAAGGCCGGCACGCCGTCTCCCCTCCCTCCGGCCGACCGGCCGCCTCCCGACAAGGACCGCCAAGATGAGTCATTCCGGTGCTTCCGCCAGCGCTTCCGTCGCGAAGCTGTTCACGCCCTTCCAGCTCGGCGATCTCACGCTGAAGAACCGCGTCGTGATGGCGCCGCTGACGCGCAACCGCGCCAGCAAGCATGATGATGCGCCGAATGCGCTGAATGTCGAGTATTACCGCCAGCGCGCCGGTGCCGGGCTGATCATCACCGAGGCGACGCAGATCTCGCAGCAGGGCCAGGGCTATATCTGGACCCCGGGCATCTATCGCGACGCGCATATCGCCGGCTGGAAGGCGGTGACCGACGCCGTCCATGCGCAGGGCGGCGTGATCTTCGCCCAGCTCTGGCATGTCGGCCGGGTCAGCCACAGCGTGCTGCAGCCCGGCAACCAGGCGCCGGTCGCGCCGTCTGCCCTGCGGGCCAACACCAAGACCTATATCGAGAGCGGCTTCACCGATGTTTCGGAACCGCGGGCGCTCGCGCTCGACGAGATCCCCGGCATCGTCGCCGACTTCGTCCGGGCGGCTGAGAACGCCAAGGCCGCCGGCTTCGACGGCATCGAGCTGCACGGCGCCCATGGCTATCTGCTCGACCAGTTCCTGCGTGACGGCTCCAACAAGCGCGACGACGCCTATGGCGGCTCGATCGAAAATCGCGCTCGGTTGACGCTGGAGGTGGTCGACGCCGTCGCCCAGGTCTTCCCGAAGGGGTGCGTTGGCATCAGGATCTCGCCGGTCAGCCCGGCCAACGATGCCCGCGACCAGCATCCGCAGGAGCTGTTCGGCTATCTCGTCGGCGAGCTCGACAAGCGCGGCATCGGCTTCATCCATGTCGTCGAGGGCGCGACGCGCGAGGCGCGCGACTATCTGCCCTTCGACTATCAGGCGCTGCGCAAGGCTTTCCGCGGCGCCTACATCGCCAATAATGGCTTCACCCGCGCGCTCGCCATCGAGGCGGTCGAGAAGGGCGAGGCCGATCTCGTCGCCTTCGGCCGGCTCTTCATCGCCAATCCCGACCTGCCGGAGCGCCTGCGCCGCGACGCGCCGCTGAACACGCCGGATACGGCGACCTTCTATGGTGGCGATGCCCGGGGCTACACCGACTATCCGGCGCTGGCCGGCCCGGATGCCGCACCCGCGGTCTGAGGCGGCCTCGCTGCTGCCGCCCTTCTGCGGGGCTGGCGCTTGCCGGCCCCGCCCGCGCGGATGCATTCCGCCGCTCCAGGCGATTCGCCCTCCGAACCGGCGCCTTGTCGGCCCAGACTGGCTTCGCGCCGGTGGCTCGGGGAGCCGGCTTAGGCTTTCGACACCCGGACTCGATCGCAGCACGAGCCTCGACACGATGCCCGGATACTGGGGAATGCGGAGCGCGCCGGTCCGGGCAGGAAGGCTTCGCGAGGCCGGAACCATCACGAAATGCCGGCGAAGCGGGAATTTCGACCATGCTGGTCCGGCAGGGCAGGGCGCCGATGCGCGGACGGGTGGGATGAAGCCGAACCGGCGGCCCCCGCGCCTGCGTGAAGCTTTTGTCATCGCGGTGCAGGAAAGGCTTGCAGTGCGGGCAAGGCCCGACTATACGGACGGCCTGCCGCGCTGCTCCCTTCGTCTAGCGGTCTAGGACGTCGCCCTCTCACGGCGAAAACAGGGGTTCGAGTCCCCTAGGGAGCGCCATCCGGCTCGCTATCGCATTGATCCTCCATCATTGTTCGGTGTCTTTCCCAAACCTCTCGGGCTGGGTTTGGAAGTGTCTGTTCGCGCTGCGTATTCCAGCCGGGTGACGGCGGCGCGTGCGAGGCGCTGCTGATCGACGTCGCGAGTTTAGCGCCCGGCCTCGGCAAGTGTCTTGTGTCCGAGCACTGCCATGATCTCATTGGCAGACATCCTGCTTCGGCGAGACGGTGCCCGGCGGCTTTCCTGAGGCATGGGGCTGGCAGCACAAGGAAAGCCCGACGTCTGCGTCGCGCGGGTAGCTGCTGAAGCCGTTGACGGTGTGGCCCTTATCCTCGTTTCCGCGATAGGTGTCTGCGTTACAAGTGCCCGGTGGGCCAGTATTTCTGCCATTTCTTCTTGCATAGTCGCCGTGGGCGTCGTGCGCTCCATCGCGTATGCCTGCTACTTGGTTTGGGCCGGCGGTGATTTTGAAGTCTGTCTCATTGCCGATGGGCTGAATTTGTGGGCCAGCAGAAGCCATGTCTGTAATTCAAAATCATGCGTCAAATCATCTTCCCAAACCGAGGGATGATAATGATAGAAGGTATCGCCTTCTGATCGAATGGATTTACATGGTCCGGACCATGTTTCCCAGGTTTCTGCTCGTGAGCTGTTTGGTGGCAGGACTGCGTGTAGGGCTATAGCGATCGTCTCGCGCGTTCAAGAAACTGTGTCCGGACTATCGCGAGCCTACGCGACCGGTTCGCGCCGGTGGGGCTGGAGCTTCCCGATGCCTCGCTCCATCCCGATGAACATCGACCGACGGTCTTGTTCATCTCCCGTTGACCAGTGCCGGCGTCCAATGCTGGGAGAGAAGGAGAAATCATGCATAAACTTTTCGCGCTGACGGCCTTTACGGTCGGCGCTGCCTTTGTCACTCCCATTCATGCTTCCGAGGCCATTCCTCAGAGTCTGGCGCAACGGCTGGACGGCACCGCGGCCGAGTACAGCATGACCGAGGCCAAGCGGCGCCGCCTCTACATGATGGACCAGGCCAATCGGCAGCAGCGTTATGGTCGCGGTGGGCCAGGGTATAATCGTGGTTACGGGCCGCCGCCGCGCTATGGATACGGCCCCGGGTACGGCTACGGCCCGCGTCCGGGTTATGGTCGTGGTCCGGGCTATTATGGTCCCCGTTCGGGGTATCGTCCGCCTCCGCGGTGGTGATGTTGGAGAGCGACGGGCAACCGTCGCTCTTTTCTTTGCGGGCTGGTTCATGAGAGCGCTCCGCTCCCGACCCGTACGGCCTGGACCTCGGCTGCGCCAATATTCCCCAAAGACCTAAGGCGTGCATGCGGTTGCTCCCCGGGCTCCGCCGGTGGGCTGGGGGCGACTCGTCCTCCGTCTCGGATCTCAGGGGCGCCGTAAAGCATTTCGCCCGAACGGCCTCCGGACTCGTCAGCCGATGTTCGCCGCCGTTTCCCGGTTGCAAGAATTTCATCTCCGATCAGGCCTGCGTCGAGCATAGTAAGTGCTGGCAGTGCCGAACTTTGAATAAATATACTTATTCTTCCGATCCTATTGATCAAGCATTCGATCCAGGTACGAATATCGATAACGACGGTCTGCCGAAGTCAGAGTGCAGTCATGGCTGCCTCAAATCTTCTCGAGAGCGTATCATGGCATCTGGACACGATCACTTCGCGGCGCTGGTCGGCGACACGCCGCTGCTCGAACTTAACCGTTTCGCCGAGGGACTGAAACTCGGCGCGCGGATCCTTGCCAAGATCGAGTATCTGAATCCTGCCGGCGGCATCAAGGACCGGACCGCCTGGGGCCTCATTCGCGACGCCGAGGAAAGCGGCCAGTTGAAGGCGGGCCAGCGTATCGTCGACGTCACCAGCGGGAATACGGGGATCGGGCTCGCTGCGCTGGCAGCCGCGCGCGGCTATCCCTCGAAGTTCTATCTGCGCAACACGATCAGCGACGAGGTTGAGCCCGAACATCACCGTCGGCGGTTCGGCCGAAAGGGACGACACCGAGGTTGCGGTCAGGCCGGTGCGGTCCTCGCCACGCCCGACGGTGACGACGCTGACGCCGCCGACGAGCCGACGCAGCGCCGTGCGAAACATGGCGGTATCGGGCGAGGCAGGTTGCTGCCGGAGAGCTGCCCTGGTGTGGAGCGGGATGATGGTCAAAAGGCTAGCTCCGTTTCAGCGCGCCATGCCGAATGCCGACGGTGCGCTTGATCGAGTAATCGACCGGCGGAGGCCACGCCGTTTCTGGCTGGCGTCTCGTCAAAGTCGGTAAAAAACTCGCTCAGACAAGTTCTAGCGTCAACAAGAATGTTCTTTTTAAAGAATGAAGCATCAAAACAATGTATTCTACTGACTGGGATTACGGTAGAAGATATACGTTTTGCGCTGATATTGAATGACAATATGCCTGATTGGCAGGAGTTGCGGTTCTATAAAGAAAACGGCTTGTCGTTCTCTGCGTGTCGTTCCAAGCGCACAATGGGCCTCAACCGGACGGGCGCTCCTGCAGCGCGCCGTCGAGCGGTCGGTCTTCAAGGCCAGGCACGCCCGACGCCGGCTTGCCGCATGTACCGTGCAGGCACGAGCCACCGCCTTCCGCCTTCGTCTAGTCCGCCTCCTTGATTGACGGCCTCGGCTCAAATCCGGAGGCAAATCAGGGCCTCGGCTCAGCGACAATCTCCCGAGAGTCCCGGGCCGTCTTCTCGCCGCCTTGAACGCTACGAGCTTGCCACGATCTTGTCGGCCAGCAGCCGAACGCGGATGGGATCACGGGCCGCCCATGGATGAATCTGATGGGGAGCGTCGGGAAGATCGAGGTGATCGAGCATGGCCGAGGGGATGGCTCGGCGATAGGCTTCGATCACGCCAGCGGGAATTACGTGATCCTGCCCGGCGGTGACGAGGAGCACTTTTCCACGGAATGCGCGGAGGAGTGGGAGAGGGCGGGCATTCGCGAAATCCCGGCTTTGCCGCAGAATCTCAGTGAAATGATGATCGAAGTGCACATCGAATGCCTCCGCCACGTAAAGGGCGGGGCAGGAGAGCACCAGCGAACGCGGCTGCAGGAACGCGAGCAACTCGGCGGCCACATAGCCGCCCATGCTGTTGCCCATGACGATGCTGGGCTTGCTTTCGCCCATGAACGCGGCCGCGGCACGCGCCTGGTCGAGCCGCAGCCTGAGGCTGGATCCGGAGAGTTGTCCGGAACTGTTACCATGGCCGGAGAAGTCGAAGGCGAAGGTCGAGATGCCCCGCTCCGCCAAGGCCCGGGCAAGATAGCCGATACGCTTGCGGTTCCCCGAGCCGCCGCCGTGCAGATACAGCATGTGCCCGGTGGCGCTGCCGCTGGGCGCTACCCAAGTGTAGCGCAGCGTCTCGCCCGTGGCCTCGAAGCTGCCGTCCTGGCAGCGGATCAAGCGAGCCTCCCCAAGACTGGCTAGCGATGGAGGATTTGCCCGAGGAACGCCTTGGTTCTCTCGTTTCGCGGATTGGTGAAGAACGCTTCCGGAGGCGCTTCTTCGACGATCTCTCCCTTGTCCATGAACAGGATACGGTCGGCGACGGTGCGCGCGAAAGCCATCTCGTGGGTGACGCAGACCATGGTCATGCCCTGACCGGCGAGCTCGACGATCACGTCGAGGACCTCCTTGATCATTTCCGGGTCGAGGGCCGAGGTCGGCTCGTCGAACAACATGGCCGTCGGCTTCATGCACAGCGCCCGTGCAATCGCCACGCGCTGCTGCTGTCCGCCGGAGAGTTCGCCAGGGTATTTGTGCGCCTGCTCTCCAATGCGGACACGCAGCAGGTATTCGCGCGCCGTCGCCTCCGCTTCATCCTTGCTGACGCCCTTGATCTTCACGGGCGCGATCATGAGGTTTTGCAGGACGGTGAGATGCGGGAAGAGATTGAATTGCTGGAACACCATGCCGACGTCTTGGCGGACAGCGGCAACACTGCGCATGCTGTGGTCCAGGGTGACGCCGTTGACGAGGATCTCACCGTCGCGATGGTCCTCGAGCCGGTTGATGCAACGGATCAGGGTCGATTTTCCTGATCCGGAAGGCCCGCAGATCACCACGCGCTCGCCGCGCGCGACCTCGAAGTCGATTTTCTTCAGAACCTGAAAGTCGCCATACCATTTGCTCACGCCGCGGAGGCGGATCATCGGAGCGGTGTCGGCTGCCGCCAGCGTCGATGTCGTCATCGTTTCGTTCCTTAGAAGCCTAGCTCGCCATCCAGCCGCCGTCGACGAGGAGATTCTCCCCGGTGATGAAGTTCGCCTCGTCCGAGGCCAGGAACAGCGCGGCGCTCGCAACATCGTCCGGCCTGCCGAAGCGCGGCCAGGGCGTCCGGTTGCGGGAGTATTCGAGCCAGCGCTCTTCGACTGCACGGCCGGTCTTGCCCGTCAGGATCTTGCCGGGAGCCACGGCGTTGCAGATGATGCCGTGTCTGGCATAGTCGGCGGCGATCTGCCGGGTCATGTAGACGACCCCGGATTTCGAGGTTCCGTAGGCGATATCCTCCGGAGCGGCGATCATGCCGTGCTGCGAGGAAATATTGACGATCCGGCCGCGAGCCTCGTTGCGGATCTCCTGGGTCATCATCTGCCTGACGGCGGCGCGCGCCATCAGGAACGGCCCCGTCAGATTGACCGCCAGAACCCTGTTCCATTCGGCGAGGCTGGTCTCGACGAGCGGCTTGCCGACGCCGATCGCGGCATTGTTCACGAGGACGTCGAGCCGGCCGAAACGGCGGGTCGCTTCGTCGACCACCCTTTCGACATCCTCTTCGGTGGCGACGTCGGCCTTCAGAAAGGCAATGTCGTGTCCTTCGCGGCGAAGCACCGTTTCGATCGGCCCGCCACCCTCGCGGACCTCTTCCGTCCGATCGACGAGCACGAGACGTGCGCCTTCCGATGCGAAGCGCAGGGCGATGGCCCGCCCGATGCCGGATGAAGCCCCGGTGATGATCGTCACCTTGCCCGAAAGCCTGGTCATGGCCGTGCCTCCCCGAGCGCCGCAAGCTGGCGCGTCCAGTCGAGATATTCGCTCGCCGCCGCAGCGAGCTCGCGCCGGGCGGAGAACCCGGTGTCGGCCGCGAGGGCGGCGGTGCTCAGGGCCGGGCGATCCTGCTTGAGATTGTAGGCGACGCTCGCCGGCTCGCCGGCCTCCGCGAGGCGGTAGCGAAGGCCCGTGTGCCGGGCGATATGGCTGCACCATTCGAGCAGGTCGGTCGTGCTGCCTGCGCCGAGATTGTAGATCCGCCGTTGCAAGGTCTGGCCGAAGAGAACCGCGACGATGCCGGAGGCCGCATCGCGCGAGTAGATCCAGTCCGCGGCCATCGGGCGCGGCAGCACGACCTCTTGTCCGGCAAGAGCCTGATCGAGGATCTGCAGATGCGGGCTCATCGCGTCGCGCGCGCCGGAGCGATGTTCCCAAGGGCCAAAGACGGGCCCCAGGCGCACCACCCGGACATCGATGTCATACAGGCCGCCGAGATGCAGGGCAGCCTGTTCGGAGGCGAGTTTGGTGATGCCGTACAGCGAAGCGGGCGAAGGGCAGGAGCTTTGCTCCTCATAGGTGCCCGACAGGCCAGGACGGGAGAAGCCGTAGACGGCGACGGAGCTGAGCATCGTCAGGCGCCGTATCCCGCCATGCTCATGCGCCTGCTCCAGAACGTTCAGAGTCCCGTTCAGGTTGACGTCGACGATGCTGCGCGCGTCGGTCCTTTCCCTTTGCGGTCCGGCGGTGATCGCCGCCGTATGCACGATGCGGTCTATCGGGCAGCCGGCAAGCGCCCGACGGATATCGTCGGCGCAGGTCACGTCTCCGAGTACGGGCCTTACCGCCTGCCCGAACTGCTTCAGGGCGTGGGGCGGGGGCTGGCGGGTATCGAAGAGGACGATGTCCTCGCCGTGGGCGAGCAGCTGCTCGGCGATCGCAAGACCGACGAAGCCTGCGCCTCCGGTGATAAGAACGGTCATGGCAGGTCCCTCAGCGGACGATCATGGTGCGCCGCTCGAGCTTCGCGACCCAGCGGGCAAACGGCCAAAGCAGGACGAAGAAGATCAGCGCCGCGGCCGTGAGCGGAGTCGGATTGTAGGTTTGTTCCTGTGCCACACGGGCGGAGCGCAGCAGTTCGGGCAGGGCGACGAGGGCGGCGATCGAGGTGGTTTTCACGAGCTCGAGCGAGTTGCTCGCCAGGGGCGCCAGGACGTTTCGGATCGCTTGCGGCAGGATGATGTAGACCACTGTGCGGATCGGGCCGAAACCGAGGGCGTGGGCGGCTTCCCTTTGGCCCTTGGGTACGGATTCGACGCCTGCGCGCAGAATCTCGCCATAATAGCCGGAGTTGTTGACGGTTATGGCCATCACCACGGCGGCAAAGCTGCCGAGCTTGAGGCCCAGGAACGGCAGTCCGTAGAAGATCAGTACCAGCAGGACGATGACTGGAAACGAGCGCAGCACATCGACGTAGATCAGCAGCAGGATATTGAGCCAGCGAATGTGGAAGCTGTACAGGATCGCGATCAGCAGGCCGCAGAGCACGGCGAGCGGCAGAGTGACGATGGCCAGCAGGAGCGTCAGCTCCAGGCCCTGAACCAGAAGCGGGTATATCTGGATCAGAGAATCGACGTTGAAGAAGTTCTCGAGAAAGATGTCCATCGTGCCTGTACCTCAGCGGCTGCGCGGGCTGAACTTGCGTTCGACCCAGCGACTGGCGATGACCAGCGGGATGAAGAAGGTGAGGTAGAAGGCGGCGGCCAGCGTCAGGGGGGAGGGGTTGGCGACGATCGCCATCACGCTTTGCGCCTGCCCCAGGGTTTCCGGCAGGGCGACGGCCGTGCCCAGCGCAGTTCCCTTGCTGATCGCGATCGCACGGTTGGTCAGGAGCGGAATCGCCAGGCGGATGGCCTGTGGCAGCACGATGAGGAACAGTGCCCGAAAATAGGTGAATCCGAGCGCTTCGGAAGCTTCCCATTGCCCGCGCGGCACCGCCCTGATGGCCGAATGGAAAATCTCGGTGGCGAAGGCGGAGAGCACCAACGCGAGGGCGACGACCGTGGTGGCGAACGGCGATAAGGCCAGGCCGGCATAGGGTAGGCCGAAATAGACGAAGATGATGACGACGAGCTGGGGCAGCGTCCGGAAAAGATCGACATAGACGACGATCGCTGCGCTCAGGGCCCTGCTATTCATGCAGTGCAGAACGGCGAAGCCCAGCCCGACGCCGATGCCGAGTATGATCACCAGAATGGAGACCAGCACCGTCAAGCCAAATCCGCCGAGGACCGTCGGGAAGGCCTCGGCCATGACCTGAAGATTGAAGTAGTTCTCGACGATCTTATCCATGACAGATGTCCGCCCAATGTCCGTCGCAGCCGGAACGGAGCCCGGCCGCGGTGGATTTTGCGTGCTTCACGCCAGGATTACTTGCAGTTGAGCGCGCTGGGCGTGGCTTCGAAGCCCTTGAAGCCGGGGGCGCCGTAGCCGAAATAGACGGTATCGATCGCGGAGCCGTCGTCCGGCTTACCGTACCATTTCTCGTGCATTTTCCGCATCGTGCCGTCGAGCTTCATGCATTGCAGGATGTCTTCGACCTTGTTGCGATATGCGTTGCTTTCATTCCGGAACGCATATCCGAAATTGCGGCCATTATAGTCTTTGAATGCGACCTTGATCGCCTTGTTCTGCTTGGCAGCGTAGACGGCCGTCGGGATCTCGTTGAGCGCCGCGAAGGCGCGCCGCGTAATGAGCGCCTGGACGGTGTCGGGGAAAGCATCGTAGCGCTGGACCTCGAAGCCGTATTTCTCGGCATTTGCCGTGGCCCAGGTGTCGGAAATCGTGCCGCGATTGACGGCGATCGCCTTGCCCTTCAGGTCTTCGAAGCCTTTCATTTCATCGCTGGTGCGAACGAGAAAGCCGTTGCCGGTCGCAAACAGAGGCTCGGTGAAGAGCATCCGCTCGGATCGTTCCGCCGTGATGTTCAATGGGTTGACCGTGAACTCGATCCGCTTTGCGAACAGGGCGGCGAACAGGCCTGAGAAGGGAATGTCGACGATCTCGACCTTGGGGCGGCCGAGGCGCTTGCCGACTTCGTTGATCAGGTCGGCGCCAAAGCCCTCGGGGCCGCTCGCGCCGCGGACCATCCAGGGGGCCACGCCAAAATCGGTGCCGACGACCAGTGGCGCGTTTGCCGGGTGATCGGCTTCCTGCGCCAGGGAGGCGCTGCCGGCGAAGAGCGTCGCGCCAAGCATAGCCGCCGCCGCGACTGTCAGGTTCTTGAAGTGTTTCATGGGGTTCCTCCTCAATTGTTGTTCTGTGTCGGGATCAGGGCCTTGCCGGATGGGTAGCCAGCCAGTGGCGCGCGATGTCGGCGCGGCGGCAGACCCAGACATCCGGATGGCTGGCGACGTGGTCGAGAAAGCGCTCGAGCCCGGCCGCTCGGCCGGGGTGGCCGACGAGGCGAAGATGCAGTCCGACGGACATCATCTTGGGCGCCTGCGCGCCCTCCCGGTAGAGCATGTCGAAGGTGTCGCGCAGATATTCGAAGAGCTGGCTTCCGGTCGACATGCCGCCGCGAATGAATTTCGCGTCATTGTTGACCAGGCCATAGGGCACGACGAGGTGAGATTTGCCGTCTACTTCGGTCCAGTACGGCAATTCGTCGTTGTAGGCGTCCGAGTCGTAAAGAAATCCGCCATGTTCGACGAGGAGGCGACGTGTATTGGTGCTCGATCCGTATCGGCAGTACCAGCCGAGCGGCGCCTCGCCAAAGAGGTGCGTCAGCTTCGCGGTGGCGTTGCGGATGCGCTCGCGTTCTTCCGCTTCGCTCATCCCCTGATGATGTTCCCAGCGCAGCCCATGGGAGCAGACATCGTATCCGCGAGCACGGATGCGAGCGCAGACTTCCGGGTTGCGTTCCAGTGCCAGGGCGCATCCGAGGATCGTCGCGGTCATGCCGCGTTCCGCGAGCAGCCGGTCGACGCGCCAGAAACCCACCCGGCTGCCGTATTCGAACATGGACTCGGCAGCGAGGTCGCGCCCCTTGTAGCCGGAGGTTCCGCCCTCGGTCAGACCGCTCTCGCTGGTGGCGTCGCCGTCCGGAACGGAGGGCTCGCCGCCTTCTTCGTAGTTGACGCAGATGTTCAGCGCGAGGCGGGCATTGCCGGGCCATTGCGGATGGGGCGGCTTGGCGCCATAGCCGCGAAAGTCGCGACGCAGATGATCAAGGCTGGACATGGCTTGCTCCCACGACGGCAGGCGCCGGATTACGGATCTCGACCGGGCGATCGAGATCGAGGAAGACGTCGTCATCGTTCCGGCCGGTCAGCGACATGACCACGGCGTATTCGGCGGGCTTGTCGAGCGCTGTGAAGCCGTGGTGCCAGACGTCGCGGCCATAGGTCACGCCATGGTCGTGAGGCACCAGGAACGCCCGCAGCGTCCCGAGATCGGGCCGACCCTCGGGATCGGAATGGCAAACCACCGCGAGATGCTCCACGCCGCGCAGCGGCAGGAAGGTTTGTGCAGAGAAGGGATGGCGCTCCAGGTGGCGGACGATCAGGGGTAGGGTTACGGCGGCCGCCACCTGGCTGACCCAGAGGGTCGGCTGCCCGGCCTCGTCGGTGCGTTCGAAAGCGCGCGGGACATAGTGGCGGCGGGCCGTCCCGGAATGCAGGACAACGGTTCCGAAGGGGGCGAAGCCTTCGGCCGTGAGAGGCGCGACCTCGATCTGTATCCGACCGGCCGCCATCATAGGGCTCCCCGTCCGAAGGCAGCCAGGAAGCCTTCCCGGATATTCTCGAGATGGCGGAACATCGCCTCCCGCGCAGCCTTGCCGTCGCCGGCGCCGAGCGCGTCGATGATGGCAAGATGCTCTTCGCGCGCATGGCTTGTGCGGCCCGGAACCCGTTCGATATGCGACAGGCGGATGCGCCTGCGGGCCTCGCCGATCATCAGGGCGAGCGAGCGGTTGCCGCAGTGCTTCGCGATGAGGTCGTGGACCTCGTCGCCCTTCAGCCAGGTATTGGTGTCGTTGTGATCGGCCGCGGGGTCGTCGACATGGTCGCGTGCGGCCTGCAAGGCAGCGGCAGGAATCCGACCCGCGGCCATGGCCGCGGCCTCTGGTTCGAGCAGGCGGCGCACCAGGAGCAGCTCAAGCACCTCTCCGGCGCCGATATCCCTGACGACCATCGTGCCGTTCGCCAGGCGCACGAGATATCCCTCGCCTTGCAGCCGGCTCAGAACGTTGCGCAGCGGCGTCCTGGACACCTCCAGCGCCTCCGAGATGCGCCTCTCGTCGAGCACGGATCCGGCGCCGATCTCCCGGTTCTCGATCCAGCGAAGGATCGTTTCATAGGTGCGTTCGGTCACGCTCGAGGCGGCGGGCGGGGCTGGAGGCTTTGGGATGGGAGGCACTCGATCCTCTATGGCATTCATGGATTATTCTCTTGGGATACCAAGAGAGCGCCAGATCGAGCTGCTGTCAAGTTCCTGAGTGAGGCCCTGCCGTCAGGCTGGTGTGAGCGCCGGCGTCAGCAAGCCTTCGGCGCGGACGTCACGCCTCCCGGGCTTGGACATGGGTGTGATGAGACGCCGCCGATCCCCAGTGTGCGACACTCAGGTGAAGCGGATGCGGCGCCGAGATGATGTGGTTCCGATCGCGATTGTGGCGAACGTCTCGGCCGTTGTCCTGAACAGCACGCGGCGGCGAGCCAGGGGGAGCGCCTTCGGCCTAGCTCGACCTGGACACCTGCTGTCTTTCATCATCGGGGTTCGCCTGGAGTTCCGTGAGCAGCCAACTGATAAATGCCGCAACGATCGGCGTTTCCTGGGTGCCGCTCGGGCAGGCGAGATATAGTGACCGGTTTGCAGGAACGCTGGCGGCGAACGGGGCGACGAGCCGCCCGGTATCGAGGGCGTGCCGCGCCGTGAGATCGTCTCCCAGGGCGACGCCCTGACCGTAGATGGCCGCTTCGAGAGAGAGCTGGGCATCCGGAAGATATTGCCGGGCGTAAGGTCTTCCCCGCACGCCCGAGGATTGCAGCCATCTCTGCCATTCCGCCCCGTCATCGGCGTGCAGGAGCACGTGCCGGTCGAGATCGCGGATCGATCGGAGCGGAAGCCGGCCGGCGAGATGCGGGCTGATCACCGGGAAGAGGTTCAGGCCCGCGAGCAGATGAACCCACATGTCCGGCCAGTCGCCGTTCCCGTACAGAATGTTGACGTCGCCTTTTCCGACATCCGGGCCCGAGGAGCTCGTGGAAACGAACCGGACCTCGACATCAGGCAGATGCGCTCGGATCGCCTCGAGCTTCGGCATCAGCCAGTAGGACAGGAAGGCCGGAACGCAGCCCACGCAAAGCTTTCCGTGCGATATCGGCTTTTCGATCTTCGTTATCGAGCCGGACAGGATATCGAAGGCCGCGGCGCTGTCGGCATAGAGCTGTTCGCCCGCTCGCGTGAGGCTGACTTTTCGCTTTCCCTTTTCGAGCAGGCTTATCCGTAGGCCGGCCTCGAGCGCCCGCAACTGATGGCTCACCGCGCTCGGCGTGACATGCAGCTCCCCGGCTGCGCCGGTGAGGCTTCCATGCCTGGCAACGGCCTCGAAGGTTCTGAGCGCGTTGAGAAGGAGAGGTCGACGGCGCATCGGATCTGCAAATTTTTCTCATCATAGACCTGTTGATCTTCTCAATTGCAATAGATTTCCTCGCAGGCAATCTGTCTGGACCACTCGCCATCGTCATGGATGCAGGGAGCCAGCGACAATGTGGAACTCCGATGATCTTGCGGCGCTCCGGAGCCGGTTCGGAACGGCCTCAGGCGGGGCAATGGAGACGCCGGCCTATCAGCGGATCGCCGACCTGATCTTCAAGGACGGAGACCGGCGCGAATTCCCCTATGCCGGTTTTCCGACCCTGCTGGATGCGCCCGCATTGAACCTCGCCGAAAGCCCGGATCGCCTCAGCGCGTTGCAAGTCGCGCTCCTGGGCATCCCGATGGACCTCGCCGTGACCAACCGGGCCGGCTCGCGGTTCGGCCCGCGCGCCTTGCGGACGGTCGAGCGGATCGGGCCTTACAACGACGCGCTCGCATGTGCCCCGGTCCACGAAATGCGCGTGGCCGATATCGGGGACGTGCCGTTTCGCAGCAGGTTCGACCTGGCGATGAGCCATGAGGACATCGAGCGCCATATCGGCAGGATCGTCGATGCCGGCGTCATCCCGCTCTCGGTCGGCGGAGACCACTCGATCAGCCATCCCATCCTGAAGGTTCTCGGCCGCCACGGCCCTGTCGGCATGATTCATATCGACGCCCATTGCGACACGGGTGGCGTCTATGAGGGCGAGCGCTTCCACCATGGCGGCCCGTTCCGCAACGCCGTGCTCGACGGCGTGCTCGACCCCACCCGGACGATTCAGATCGGGATCCGGGGGGCGGCCGAGTACATCTGGGAGTTCTCCCGGATATCGGGGATGACGGTGATCCCTGCCCGGGAGATTTCCGGGCTCGGCCTGCCGGCGATCATCGAGAAGGCGAGAGCTGTCGTGGGGGATGGGCCGACATACCTCTCCTTCGACATCGACAGCCTCGATCCGGCCTTCGCCCCCGGCACCGGCACGCCGGAGGTGGGCGGGCTCACAAACCGCGAAGCCCTCGAGATCCTGCGCGGGATGAAGGGTGTCAATCTGGTCGGCGGCGATGTCGTCGAGGTCGCGCCTGCCTATGACGCGACGAGCAACACGACCCATAACGCGGCCCAGATGCTGTTCGAGATTCTGAGCCTCATCTTGTTCAGCCCCTCGCTCCGCGAGGCGGATCGCGCTTGATCAGTTTCCGGCGAGCAAGGCTTGGAGGCCGGCCTGTGCTTCCTTCCGCCTGCGGGTGCGGCATCGGCCGGGCGAGGTGGCCCGGCCTGCCGCTGGCGCTGGGGATTAGTCTGGCCGCGAAAGGGTAAATCGCCCGGATTTCATCAGCTTTCCCGGGAGATCATGCCCGATCGATGTCTCCGCCAGATGGGCCGCGCTGATCAATGCCTCCAGCACTGTGGCCTCGTTCTCGGCATCGAGCGCGGCGCCGGCCTCGTCGAGCAGGATGACCGGCGCAGCCTTGTGGGTTTCGCGATCGGCGGCGCAAGGGCATGTCAGGCCGGTGTCGCCTGATCGCTATTCGTGTCCACGGCGACTTGCCCACCGAGCTGGGCGCGGTGCGGTGCTGGGGCCGGCCTGTTTCCGGTCGTCTGCGCTCCGGCCCGCGAAACAACCCGGATCGGATCGTTCAGCAGCCGCAGGCCGTTGAGAACGACGAGAACCGTCCCGCCCTCGTGCCCGAGCACTGCGAATGGCAGAGGCAGGTCGAAAAAGGCGGCGCCGGTGACGAGAAGCAGCATCGCGCCGATCGCGAACATCAGGTTCTGGCGAATGATCCGTGCGGCTCGCTGCGACAGTCTGTGCGCCGCCGCGAGCCGCTCCATGTCTTCCGAGAGGAGGGCGACGTCGGCTGCCTGAAGGGCCACCTCGGAGCCGGCCGCGCCCATGGCGATGCCGACATCGGCACGCGCCAGCGCGGCCGCATCGTTCACGCCGTCGCCGACGAACGCGATTTTCCGTCGTTTCGCTGCCGCGGCTACCAGCCTGACCTTGTCCTCGGGCAGCATCTCGGCGTGGACCTCGTCGTCGCTCAGGCTCAGCTCCGCACCGATCCGCAGCGCGACGGAACGTCTGTCGCCCGTCATCATGAGAATTGTTTCGACGCCGCTTCGCCGCAGCGCGGCGAGCGCGGCCGCGGAGGTTTCGCGTGGCTTGTCGGAGACGCTTGCGGCGCCGAGGAGACGGTCGCCACGGCCCAGATAGACCACGGTCTCGGCTGCGTCGCGCAGTGCGCTTAGCGCCTCGTGATCCAGTGCTGCGCCCATGGCCTCCGCCATCCGGCGGTTTCCTGCCCAGAGCGGGCCGGCATCGTCTTCTCCCGTGATCCCCCTGCTGGGCAGTGCCTGCACGTTCCGCACTTCACGGATGGGCAGTCCGCGCTGCGCGACTTCGCGGCGCAGGGCATCGGCAATATGATGCTCGGAATGGGCCTCGAGGCTGGCGAGTGTCGACAGGAGGTCGCGCTCGTTCCCGTCGAGAGCGACGACG
The DNA here is from genome assembly GCF_053618995.1 of Allobosea sp. NPDC055594. Taxonomy (NCBI): domain Bacteria; kingdom Pseudomonadati; phylum Pseudomonadota; class Alphaproteobacteria; order Hyphomicrobiales; family Alloboseaceae; genus Allobosea; species Allobosea sp. NPDC055594. Next base: position 155,349 of record NZ_JBSHIO010000003.1, on the reverse strand, counting down.
TTCGTCACGCTGGCCCGTCCTGCCGTCAAAGTTCCGGTCTTGTCGAACGCAAAGACCTTGACATCGGCCAGGGTCTCCAGTGCCGCGCCACCCTTGAAGAGAACGCCTCCGCGGGCTGCCGCCGCAAGCGCCGAAAGGATTGCGGCCGGCACGGAGATGACGACTGCGCAGGGGCTGGCCGCGACCAGCATGGTCGCGGCGCGATAAAGGGCGATCTCCCAGCTGTGTCCGAGCCAGAGGAAGACGGCGAGCGCGGCGGCGGAGCCGGCGAGCACCGCGATCGTGTAGCGCTGTCCGAACCACGCGCTGAACCGTTCGGAGGGCGCCTTCGCCGCCTGAGCCTGCGTGACCAGCGCGATCATCCGGGCGACCGTGCTCTGCGCCAGCGTCTTGGTGACCCTCAGCTCGAGCACACCATCGAGATTGACGGTCGCCTCGAAAAGCGGCTGGCCCGGCTCCTTGCTGACGGGCATCGACTCGCCGGTGATCGTGGATTCGTCCAGCGCACCCCGGCCGGAGACGACCACGCCGTCCGCCGGAACCCGTGAGCCCGGGCGAAGGATCAGCAAATCGCCGATCCGCAGATCGGCCGCAGGCACTTCCTCGATTCCGCCATGCGGCATTTTGCGGAAGGCCGTTTCCGGCCGCAGCGCCATCAAGGCCTCGATGGCACGCTTGGCGCGCCCCATGGCCCGTTCCTCGAGCGTCGTCGACAGGCTGAACAGCGTCAGCAGGATCGCGCCTTCGAGCGAGGCGCCGACGACTGCCGCGGCGATCGCCGCGACGATCATCAGGAGATCGATATCGAGGACATGGTCGCGTGAGAGCGCCGTCAGGGCCCGCCAGCCGGCCGGCACGCCGCCGGCCAGGTAGACGAGGGCCGTGCCGGCCAGGGCGGCTCGTGCCCCAGTCTCGCCCCCGAGGATCCAGTGGCCCGATACGGCCAGCACGAGGCCAATCACCGTGGCCATGGTGAGAACGACCGGGAGATTCAATCGGAAACGCGGCAACACCCCCTCCAATGCGTGATCGGTGCCAGGCGGTCTTGGGACGTGGCATAGATTGGAATTATTCTAATCTATGCCTGATGCACTCTTCGCGCAACTGCCGGGCCGTCCGGGCCGGGTCATCCCAGCCGGCCGATCCGGAGCCGGACCTCGAAGCCGTCTTGGTGTCCCTCTCTCGGGGAGATCAGCTCGAGGCTGCTGCCGGTACCGGCGGCGATCGCCTTCGCGATGGCCAGCCCGAGCCCGGCGCCTTTCGCCTGCGTGCGGCCGCGCTCGAACGGGTCGAGCAGGCGGGCGAGCAGATCCTGCGGCACGGCCGGCCCGGCATTGGTGATGCGTAGCAGGCCGTCCATCGACAGCGTCACGCAGACCGGTTCGGCCTGCGAGCCGTGCTTCAGCGCATTCTCGATCAGGTTCCGCATCAGGATCGCGAAGGCATCGGGATCGATGCGCGAGAGCACTGGGGCATCGGGCAGGGCCAACTCGATCGGCCCGGCTGCGCCGGCGTTGGCGGTCAGTTCATCCGCGATCAACCGGAGTATGGCACCGATGTCGACCGGCTCGGCGCCATGCAGACTGCCGCCTTCCGCCCTGGCCAACTGCATCAGTTTTTCCGAGAGAGCCGAGAGCCGCCGCAATGCGGTTTCAATGTCGCGAGCGCGGTTGCGTGCGGCCGCGTCGGTCGTTTCCACGATCAGTCTCTGCGTCTGCGCGAGTGCGGCCGCCACCGGCGTGCGGAGCTCATGCGCGGAGTTGGCGGTAAAGCTGCGCTCGGCTTCCAGAGTGCGCCTGAGCCGTTCCAGCAGCTGGTTCACCGACTGGGCGACTGGTCGGATTTCCGAGGGCAGGTCGTCGGCGGCGACGGCGGTCAGATCGCCGGCGCCGCGAAGTTCGATCTCGGAGCGGAAGCGCCGCAGGCTCATCGTCGACAGGCGTATGACGGCCCACACGCCGATCAGGCTGATCGGAACGATCAGGGCGAGCGGGCGGGCCAGTCCGACGAGCACCTCCCACGCCACGGCGCGACGGCGGACCTGCGGCTCGGCGACCGTGATCGTGATCGTGCCCTGTAGCGCAGCATCCGAGTAGAGGCGGTGGGTCGGCGTATCGGAGAAGCCCATGCCGCTGAATGGCGGAAAGATCGCCGGGTCGGCTCTATGCGAGCGCAGCAGCACCTGCCCTTCGGCGTTTCGCACCACATAGGTGAAGTGCTCGTCATGCTCGCGCATCGTCGCGACGCTCTGGCTGGCGGCGTCGTCGCTGTCGCGCCCGATGATGTCGCGCACGGCCAGAGGCAGCAGGCGCTGCCCGGTTTCGGCAAGCGCGCTGTCGAAGACCTCCTCCATTTCGTGGCGCAGATTCTGGGCGGTCACCGCAGCGGCCAGTGCCCAGACGAGCGCGATGGCCAGGCCCAGCCAGAGCGACAGCCGCCATTGCAGGCTTTTCGGCGCGGTCATCGCGCGCTTCCGAGCCGGTAGCCTATACCGCGCAGGGTGTGGACGATCTCGGGTCCGAGCTTCTTGCGCAGGCGGCTTACATAGACCTCGATCGTGTTGCTCTCGACCTCGGTACCGAAGGCATAGAGCCGATCTTCCAGCTGAGCCTTGGAGATCACCAGGCCCGGGCGCTGGACGAAGGCCTCGAAAAGCGCCCATTCGCGCGCGGTGAGATCAACGAGCCGCCCGCTTTTCACGACCGTTCGCGCCGCGAGATCGATCTGCAGATGGCCGATCTCGACGAGCGGGTTGGGATTGCCGCTGTAGCGGCGGGCCACGGCGTTCAGCCTTGCGGAGAGTTCCGAGAGGTCGAACGGCTTGGTCATGTAGTCGTCCGCTCCCGCATTCAGCCCGGCGATGCGGTCGGAGATCTGGTCCAGCGCGGTCAGGATGATGACCGGCGTGGCGCAGCCCTTCCTGCGCAGCTCGCGCAGGAAGGCGAGCCCACGCCCGTCGGGAAGCATCAGGTCCAGCAGGACCAGATCATAGGCGGCGCTGTCGAGATGCTCGGCGGCGCGATCGAGGCGGCCGACCCAGTCCACCGAATGGCTGTCGCCGACGATCTGATCGCGCACCGCGGCCCCGAGGATCGTGTCGTCCTCGATCAGAAGAACTCTCATGAAGGCGCAATCCCATCTGTCGCAGACCAGTTGCCTGCGGAACCTGTCAGCTTGCTGAAAGGGCGGGCTCTGCCCGCTTCAGCTGCGCGTCAGGAAAGCTTGCCATCATTCCGGCTTGTGGAGACTGATCAGGGACAAATGCCATGATGAAGCAGTTCGTGGCGGGCTTGCTGCTCCTTGCCGTCGCTGGATCGGGCGCTGCGAGGGCCGATGACGATTGCGACGTGCCCCTGGGGCAGTGGCAGCCCCGGGAGGCCGTGCAGGCGATGGCGCAGGCCCGTGGCTGGCAGGTAGACCGGCTCAGGATCGATGATGGCTGCTACCAGATCAGGGGCACCGACGAGACGGGGCGGCCTTTCAAGGCCAAGATCGATCCCGCCACTCTGGCGATCGTCAAGATGAAGCACCGGTCCCGGAGCGGCGGACACCGGCATGAACGGGCTCCGTCCGTCCCGACAGAGACGGCCGAGCCATCCGGCCCCGTGTCCCCGAAATCCCTGTTCGACCGCGGCGAACCGCCGAAGGCCAGGGTGAACTGAGCGGGCCGGACACCGTGCCCCGGGACACTGCATCCCTTCGTCCAACGCTGGAGAAATGGCCATGTCCGTCGCAACCGCGCGCTATTCGAGAAGCCTGGTCGTCATTCACGGGGTTACGGCTCTCGCCGTGCTCGGCGCATGGCTGACGGCGGAAGGCGGCCGTGAAGTGGTCCGGAACCCGCCTGTGCTGCATTTCTGGCTGGGCCTTGCGGTCCTGGTTCTGGTCGTTCCCCGCCTGATCCTGAGGCTGGCCGAGCCCGCTCCCGCGGCCGGCCCGCGGCATGGCTGGCTCGCCATCGGTGCCACGCTCGGCCATGGGCTGCTCTATCTGCTGCTGATCGGCTTGCCGCTCACCGGCTGGTACGCCGTATCGCGCATGGGCGTGTCCGTCCCCATTTTCGGCCTGCATTTGCCGGCCATCGCCGCCCCGGTCTGATCGCCGAACTCCACGAGAATGGCGGCACCTTCATCCTCATCCTCGCCGGCCTCCACGCCCTGATGGCGATCTGGCACCAGTTCGTTCTGCGCGATGGGACGCTGCGGCGGATGAGCCTGCGCTGAGAAGGCCGGCGGCCCGCGCCCTCCGCCTATCCCGCCCTGCCTGCATCGGTTGAGGCGGGGAGGGCCGGAGAGGCGCGGCATTTCCCACGATCCCGGCTCTTCCTGACGCCCGGCTGAAGCCGAAACCGTCACGGCGTCAGGAGGCCGTCAGCGCAGGGTCCCAGGTTGATCGTGCCGGATGGCGGGGCGCTGGCCTTGCCGGTGCGGCTCGATGCTCGCCGGCCGGGACATGCCGTTCTCGGGGCCGGGCAAAGGAGGTCCAGCTACCATGAAGACGATCCTGCCGGCCATCGCGTTGGCCACCGCGCTCACGCTGCCCGCTCTTGCCGAGGCGCGACCGCTCAAGCTCACAACCACGCTGGCCAATTATGGCGGCGACGGTGCCTATCTCGCATTCTATGTCACGAATGCGCAGGGGGCCTATGCCGGCAGCCTGTGGCTGGCTGGCCGCAAGTCGAAATACTATTCGCACCTGTCGGGTTGGCACCGCGCAACCGGCGGCAACCCCGCCGAGATCAACGGTATCACGGGCGCCAGTGTCGGCGCGGGACGCACGCTCGAGATTTCGCTCGATCTGGCCGATGCGCTCTTCGACGCAGGCTACGTTCTGCATGTCGATGCTGCCGTGGAAGACATGCACGACAGTCCGAACGAGATCGCAATCCCGCTGACGAGTGCGGGCGCGAAAACGCCGGTCCGTGGCCGGCGTTATGTCTCGAGCCTGGCTTATTCTTTCTGAGCGGTGGCCGGCATGATCCGTGTCGTCCATCGCTGGCCGGGGCTTCTCGCCGGCCTTCTTCTGCTGGTGCTCAGCCTGAGTGGCGCGCTTCTCTCGCTATTCCCGGCCATCGAGCGCTTCTCCTCGCTGCAGCCGGCTGCGCTTTCGACGGCGGAACTGGCGGAGCGCATCCAGGCGGTTCATCCCGAGGTCGAGCAGATCAGGCGGAGGCCTTCGGGCCGGATTACCGCCTACTGGTCCGAGAACGGCGTGGCGCGAGCGGCGGTCATGGATCCCGCGAGCGGCCGGGAGATCGCCTCCGCCGATCCGAATCCGTTCGAGCGCTGGTTGACCAGGCTGCACCGTTCCCTCCTCTTCGATGATGCCGGCCGCATGCTGACGGCGGTCGGTGCGGCCGCCATGCTGGTGCTGGCCGTTTCCGGGGCCGTGCTCGTCGCGCGGCGGGCTGGCGGCTGGCGGCGCTGGTTCTCGCCGTTGCGGGGCCCGTTCGCGGCACGCCTGCATGTCGAGATCGCGCGGATCGCCGTCGCCGGCCTGCTGCTGTCGTCTGTCACGGCCCTGTGGATGTCTGCCTCGAGCTTCGACCTCCTGCCCGACGGGGCGACTTCGGCCGTGACCGAGGCCGAGGGAAGCGGCCGGACGGGAATGCCTGTCGCAGATATGGACATGCTGAAACGGACACCGGTTTCCGAGCTGCGCAGCCTGTCCTTTCCCGATCCGGCGGATGCGGCCGATGTCTTCACGCTCAAGACGGATCGCGGCATCGGCCATCTCGACCAGGGGACCGGCGCGCTGCTGACCTGGAGCGAGCCGAGCGCATGGCAGCGCGTCTCGGCAACCCTCTACATGCTGCACACCGGACGGGGCGCCGCTGCCCTGGGGCTGATCCTTGGCTTTATGGCGCTCGGCGTGCCCGCGATGGCCGGGACGGGCTTCGTCCTGTGGTTCGCGGGCCGGCCTGCCCGTCCGCGCATTCGCGGCAATGTCGCAGCCGGGCGCGCCGAGACGATCCTGCTCGTCGGCTCCGAGGGCGGCAGCACATGGGGCTTCGCCGCGACGCTGCATGCGGCGCTCTCTGCATCCGGGCAGGCCGTTCATGCCGCGCCGATGTCGTCCTTCGAGCCGACCCGCTACCGGCAGGCGCGGCGCATCCTGATCCTGACCGCGACCTATGGCGATGGCGATGCACCGGCCTCCGCGCGCGGATTTCTTGACCGGCTGAAGTCCGTGCCGGTGGCTGCGCCGGTCGCGCTCGCGGTTCTCGGTTTCGGCGATCGCAGCTTTCCCGGCTATTGCGCTTTCGGGCGCGCCGTCGCCGAGATGGCCGAGGCGCGGGGCTGGTGCATGCTGGTTCCGTTCATGGCGGTGAACCGCCAGTCACCGCAGGATTTCGCCCGCTGGGGCCGGTCGCTGGGGGCTGCGATGGGGGTGACACTGGACCTCGTCCATCATCCGGTCCTGCCGGCGGTTTTCCCGCTGAGGCTGGTTTCGCGCCGCGATCATGGGGCCGAGGTGCAGGCTCCGACCGCGATCCTGCGCTTTGCGCTGCCGACGCGGCCATTCTGGCTGCGGCTCACCGGCCGCGGTTTCGGGCGCTTCGTGGCCGGAGATCTCCTCGGTGTCCTGCCGGAAGGCTCTGCCGTTCCCCGGTTCTACTCGCTGGCCTCCGGGTGTCGCGACGGTTTCATCGAGATCGTCGTCAGAAAGCACCCTGCCGGCCTCTGCTCCGGCCAGCTCTTCGAGCTGCAACCCGGCGATACGGTCAACGCCTTCATGCGGCAGAATCCCGGCTTCCATGCCGGCCGTGACACCGCGCCCCTCATTCTCATCGGAGCGGGGACGGGCATCGGGCCGCTGGCAGGCTTCATCAGGGCCAATGTCCGGCGCCGGCCCATCCGTCTGTTCTTCGGGATGCGGCATCCCGACAGCGATTTTCTCTATGGCGATGAGCTGAAGGGCTGGCGGCGGAGCGGGCAACTGCAACGGCTCGCCACGGCGTGCTCGCGCACGCAGCAGCCCAGCTATGTGCAGGATGTTCTGCGCGAAGAGAGAGCCGAGATCGCACGCATGGTTCGCGAGGGAGCGCGGGTCATGGTCTGCGGCGGGCGCGACATGGCTGCCGGCGTCTCCGCGGCGCTCGCCGACATTCTCGCGCCCACGGGGCTGACCCCGGCGCGGCTCCGGGCGGAGGGACGCTATGTCGAAGATGTCTTCTGACCGAGGTCGCCGGGCACTGAGCGGGCCGACCATGGGTACGCGCTGGTCGGCGCTGTTCCACACGATCTCGGCCTTCGACCCCGCGCCGGTTCGGAGCGCGCTTCAGGCTGCGGTGGACGAGGTGGACGAACAGATGTCCAGCTGGAAGCCGGATAGCGATCTGATGCGCCTCAATGCCGGGCCGGTGGGGCGATGGATGGCCGTGCCGGAACAGCTGATGAAGGTGCTCGGGCTCTCGCTCGAAATCGGTCGCGCCTCGGCCGGAGCGTTCGATATCGGCATGGGCGACGCCGTGGGCGCCTGGGGGTTCGGTCCGTCCGGCGCCGACCGGGCCCTGATCCGGGAGGCGCTCGAAGCTCTGCGGCAGGCCGCCCATGAGGTGCTGGAGCTGAATGTCGAGGGCGGAGAAATGCGCAAACGCGCTCCCATCGTCCTCGATCTCAACGGCATCGCCAAGGGCCATGGCGCCGACCGGCTGGCCGAGACGCTCCGTGGCTTCGGTATCGTTTCCGGGCTGGTGGGCATCGATGGCGAGATGCGAGCCCTTGGCCTGCGCTCGGATGGCGAGCCGTGGATGATCGCCGTCGAGAAGCCCGATTTCGCGTCCCGTGCGCCGCATTCGATGCTTGCTCTCCAGGATGCCGCGGTGGCGACTTCGGGCGACTATCGGCACTGGGTGGACGTCGCTGGCCGTCGCTTGTCGCACACGATGGACCCGCGCCGCGGCGCGCCGCTGGCGACGTCGCCCGCCTCGGTCACCGTAGTGGCGCGAACCTGCGCCGAAGCCGACGCCTGGGCGACTGCGCTGATGGTTCTGGGCCCTGGAGAGGGGGAAAGGCTGGCGCGGCGGCTCCGGCTCGACGTGCTGTTCCTGATGCGCGAGGGCGAAACCGTCCGGTCCCGGGCGGTCGGGGCCTTGTTCGCAGATGGCCCGTGCAGCCAGGCCGCGTTCTGAAGTTCGCGAGGCAGCCCTATCGCCACGACCGCAGCATGCTGCCGCACTTGCCTTATTATCAATATACATTATATGTAATTATATATTGATTGCTGATGAGGACGCAGGATGATCACCGAGAAGATCGTCGAAGCCGAGACCGTCACGGCGCATCGCACGGCAGGGCAGGGCTTCTGCCGGCTGAGCGAAGGGAAGGGCCGCGCCGCCGTTCGCAGCGCTCACGCCATCCACAGCGAACCGGAAACCCGCCCATGAGTGTCTATTGGCCTGTCTCGATGAGGCTCGGCCCGGCTCTCCCGTTCGTCGCGGCGATGACGACAGGGACGCTGCCGCAATGACCTCGACCCTCGTTCCCGCGCTCGCGTCCGGCGGCCTCGTCGGCTTCAGCCTCGGCTTGGTCGGCGGCGGCGGCTCGATCCTTGCCACGCCGCTGCTGCTTTATGTCGTCGGTGTCGCCAGCCCGCATGTCGCGATCGGCACCAGCGCGCTGGCGGTCTCGATCAATGCCTATGCGAACCTCATTGCGCATGCCCGGAAGGGCCATGTGCGCTGGCTCTGCGCGGCCGTCTTCGCGGCGGTGGGCACGCTTGGCGCCCTGCTCGGTTCCAGCCTCGGCCTCGTCTTCGACGGAACGCGCCTTCTCCTGCTCTTCGGCGTGCTGATGGTCGTCGTCGGGCTGCTGATGCTGCGCCGGCGCGGCATCGGAGGTGGCGAGGAGCGGCCGGTCGACCGGCGCACATGCGCACTCACCGCCGCCGCGGCGCTCGCGACAGGCATGGCTTCCGGCTTCTTCGGCATCGGCGGCGGCTTCCTCATCGTGCCGGCGCTGGTCCTCGCCACCGGCATGCCGATGATCAACGCCATCGGCTCCTCCTTGCTCGCGGTGGGAACCTTCGGGCTGGCGACGGCGCTGAACTATGCCCACAACGGCCTCGTCGACTGGGGCATCGCAGCGCAGTTCATCTCCGGTGGCGTCCTGGGCGGGATTCTCGGCATGCTGCTGGCGACGCGTCTCTCGGCGGGCAAGGCCACGCTGAACCGCATCTTCGCAGCGCTCATCCTGACCGTCGCGACCTATGTGATCTTCAAGACCCTGCCGGCGACGATCGGCTTCGGGTAGCCGCGGAGGCAGGCGTTGACTGCACCGGACCGCTGCCGGCAGGCGAACCGCCCGGGAACCCGGCGAGATCAGCGCGACCGGAGTGTCGCGCCTTGCCTGAACGGCGGCGACGCCGCGTGCATAGCCGCTATGGAGTCTGAACCAGCATGGATGCGCGATCAAAACAGCCGAGCCTGGCCGGTCGCAAGCCGAAGAAAACAAGCGTCTTCGGCCGGCGAGCCGTCCGGCGTGCCCTTGCGGGCATCGGGATCATCGTCACGCTTTTCGGTGCCGGCGTCGTCTACAGCAACCGTCCGGTCGAAGTCGAAACGGTCCGGCCCGAACGCGAGGTCCCGATCCGCGTGTTCGGGCTGGGCACGGTCGAGGCGCGGGTGACGTCGAAGGTCGGCTTCGAGGTCGGAGCCGCGCTGGCGGAACTTCACGCGGATCATGGCGACCAGGTTCGCAAGGGGCAGGTTCTGGCCCGGCTCAGCCTCGGCGAACAGGAGGCCAAGATGGCAAAGGCACGTGCCGCACTCCGGATCGCCGAAGTCAGCATCGAGCGGGCGGACGCGAATCTGGAGAAGACGCGTGCCGTTCTGGCGCAAAGGCAGGTTGCCAATCGGCGCCGGCAGGAGCTTGCCGGGCGCAGCATCGTGTCGGAGCAGTCGGCCGAGGAGTCGGCCCGCGACGAGGCCGTCGCCAAGGCGGACGTCACTGTTGCCGAAAGCGAGGTCGCGAGCAGCAGGGCGCAGCTGGTGGACGCCCGGGCGCAAGTCCAGTTCGAAGAGACCTTGCTGGGACACCGGACATTGACGGCGCCCTATGATGCGATCGTCATCGAACGGCACAAGGAGCTGGGCACCGTCGTCAGGGCCGGCGATCCGATCTTCACCCTGATGGCAAACGACAGCTACTGGGGTCTTGCCCATGTCGACGAGGCGCGTGCCGGCTTCATCGCCGAAGGCCAGCGGGTGCAGGCCCGCTTGCGTTCACGCCCGCAGGACGTCTTCATCGGCAAGGTGGTCCGCATCGGACTTGAAAGCGACCGCAGCACCGAGGAGCGGCGCGTGTTCATCAAAGGCGATAATCCGCCGGCCCGCGTCTTCCTGGGAGAGCAGGTGGAGTTCCTGATCACGGCGGCCACACTCGCCGAGGCGCTCCTGGTTCCGGAGGCCGCCGTGTACGGCTACAACGGACATGAAGGGACGGTCTGGACGGTCGAGGATGGTCGGCTGAACCGGCGGCTCGTCAGGTTCCGTCACCGTGCCGAAGATTCGCGCCTCGAGATCGTCGATGGGGTGCCTGAGCGCGCGCAGGTGGTCGCGCGACTCGCGCCGGGCCTGCGGGTCGGGCGCCAGGCACGGATCAGCGAGGTCAAGGGGCCGTGAACCTCGCCTATCGCGACATCAGGCATGGCTTCGGGCGCTTCATCCTGACCTGTATCGGGCTTGGGCTCCTGCTCGGCGTCGTGCTCGCCATGATCGGCATCTATCGCGGGCTTGTCGTCGATGCACTGACCATCGCCCGGGCTCCCGCCGTCGATCTGTGGGTCGTCGAGGCCAATACGCGCGGTCCCTTCGCCGAGGCCTCGCGGATACCCGGCGACGTCCGTGACGCCGTCGCGCGCATAGCCGGCGTGAAGTCGGCAGGCGGCATCACCTATCAGACGGTCGAAACCGAGCATATGGGCGCCAAGCTCCGGCTCTATGTCATCGGCTATGAGCCGGCGCGCCCTGGGGGGCCGCCGGAGGTCGTCGCCGGGCGCGGGATCACGCGCAGCCATTACGAGATGGTGGCTGATCAAAGCACCGGCCTGACGCTCGGCGATCGCCTCCATGTCGGCCGGAACACGTATTCAGTCGTGGGATTGACGCGCCACCAGGTCAGCTCCGGCGGCGATCCGGCCGTGTATATCACCCTGGCGGATGCGCAGAAGCTGCAGTTCGACCTCGCACCGCCCGCTATACGCATCCAGCAGGCGCGCGGTGCCATCGCAGCGAGCCGCGACACCGTTAACGCCGTCGTGGCGCGGCTGCAGCCCAATGCTTCCCCCGAAGCGGTGGCAGAAGTCGTCCGCCGCTGGAAACACCAGACTGCGATCACGCAGGAGGCCCAGGAGCAGATCCTGATCCGCTCCCTGGTCGACCGCGCCAGGCGTCAGATCGGCCTCTTCACCTCGCTCCTGCTCGTCGTATCCGCCGTGATCATCGCCCTGATCATCTACACCATGACCATGGAGAAGACGAAGCAGATCGCCACGCTGAAACTGATCGGCGCCCCGGACAGAACCATCATCGGGATGATCGTTCAGCAGGCGCTGGCGCTTGGTCTCATCGGATTTTCCATCGGTGCCACGCTGATCGTCGGCATCAGCGACCATTTTCCGCGCCGCGTGATCCTCGAAGCCGACAACATGTTCGCGCTCGGCCTCGTCGTGGTGGTCGTGTGCCTGATCGCGAGTGGCCTCGGGGTTCGCGCAGCGCTCCGGGTGGACCCCGCGACCGCATTGGGAAGTTGAGAGATGGCAGATCATCCGCTCGTCCGCTGTGAGCGCATCTCCAAGCATTTCGGCGAAGGCGAGACGCGCGTGGATGCGCTTCGCGATGTGAGCCTGGACGTCTATCCGCGCGAGGTCGTCGCCTTGCTCGGCCCTTCCGGCTCCGGGAAGACGACGCTCCTCAACATCATCGGCTGCATTCTCGATGCATCTTCGGGCGCGATGGCGCTCGACGGTGAGACGGTGCTGAGCGAGGGGCGATGGCTGAAAACCAATCTCAGGCAGCTCAGGCTTCACAAGATCGGCTTCATCTTCCAGTTCCACAACCTGATCCCGTTTCTCGACGCGACCGACAATGTGGCTCTCGTGCTGCAATTGGCCGGGGAAGAAGCGGGCGTGGCCCGGGCGCGAGCGATCGAGTTGCTCGACTATCTCGAGGTCGGGCACAGGCGGAATGCGATGCCCGCCAAGCTGTCGGGCGGCGAGGCGCAGCGTGTTGCCATCGCGCGCGCCCTGGCCAATCGGCCGCGCGTCATTCTCGCCGACGAGCCGACCGCAGCACTCGACTCGAAACGCGCCGGGATCGTCATGGACCTGCTGCGCAAGGTCGCTGTCGAGCAGGAGGCCGCGATCATCGTCGTCACCCATGACGAGAAGATATTCGACTGGTTCGACCGCAAATACATCCTGCGCGACGGTCGTCTCGAACCAGACGATGGCGCCGTCCTGGGTGCGCATGGGACGTCAACCAACGAGGCGGAATAGCCGCGGATCCGCGACCTGCTGCGCAAGCTGACCCGCATCCGGATCCAGAAGTCCGGCGCCTTCGATGTCGGCCGTGCCCATCGAGGCTGCGAACTCGATCCATCTTTTTGTGCAAGCGCCGGCTTCACCCGAGGCGAGGATTCCGCTTTTCGGTCCGATGCACGAGCCGCGGTGGCAGCGGCTTCGACGGCGAGGCCCAAGCAGGCCGCATGCTCGGCTAGTAGTCCTTGCTCTGTCCACTTTCGTCGGCGGGCTCCGGCGCCGGGTAGACCACCTTCCCGTCGGCGGTTCGCTGAGCCCCCTGCGTCGGCGCAGCATGTTCGATGTGCCCTGGCCCCATCAGATGGTCGACCGCATGGCCATTCAGGAGCAGATAATCCGTGATGATCCGGCGATGGCACCGCCACCAGACCGCCTCCGAGCACATCAACGACAGGCGGCGATCCTCGCCGAGGCGAAGCAATTCCCGGAAGGCCGTGCCAAATTCGTCGCTCAGTGCGAAGTCGGCGTAGTTGTGGAAGCTCTGAACCTGCCAGAGCGCATTGAGGTGGCCATCCACCTCCTTTTGCTTTGGCCGCCGCCCGCCGAGCGCCTCAAAATGGCGATAGCCGATCTGGAAGCGCGCCAGATCGCTCGGAAGCCGGTCGATATTGAAGGCCGCATTGGCCCTCGATCGAGGAAATGCCCGGACATCGATCAGCAGATCGACACCGGCCTCCTGCAGCATCGATACGAACTCGGCAAGGGAGCGGTTGGAATGGCCGATGGTTGTGAACTGCGCCATCATCCATCGATCTTCGTCAGGGCAGCTTCCTTATGGGCGGCGACATGGTCGGTTCTGTCGCTCTTGATCTCGTATTGCGGCTCGTCCCTTGTGGCGCGATGCCGATGGCCCTTGTAGTCGAAATCGGCGTGATGGACCTTGATGATCCGGCCGCTCACCATCCCGGCTTCGGAGTTCCACCGGACGTGGTCGCCTACGCTGAACCTGGTCATAAGCTCCCTGCCTTTGCCGGGAAAACCCGGTCTCGGTGAGGTTGGTCCGGGGCGGTCGAGTATCGAATTCCAACCTCGCGATGTCGATGAGCCGCGCTGCTGTCGGACGCACACCCGGCCAGCGTGAAGCGTCTCCCGGACTCCGTTCGCGAACGTCGCAACGGCGCCGGCCCAGGCTGGTCCGACGCCGGACATGTCGTCCATGGCCTAGGCTGCCCCAATTCAAGCACAGCTGCCGCAAGATGCCGAGTGTTCACCGTGCTTGCCGGTCAGGCTGCGATGCGTGCCACAAAGGGCTTCGTCGGGCGGCAATCGCCGCCCGACATCTCTCCGGCGGCCCCGGTATCCTAGAAGCCGAGGGCGATGCCATCGCCGCGCGGATCCGCCCCGCCTTCATAGATTCCTCTTTCCTGGTCGATGCGGATGGCCTGGGCATGGCCGAGGGTGCCGTCCCAGGCGTCCACGGTCTTCACCGGATGGCCGCGCAGGCGCAGCTCGCGCCGCACCTCGTCAGGGATGCGGGCTTCCAGCGCGAGATCGCGGGAAGCCGTGCCCCAGGTCCGGCCCATGAGCCAGCGCGGGGCCTCGATCGCCTGCTGCACGTTGAAGCCGAAGTCGATGATCCGGGTCAGCATGGCGGCCTGGGTCTGCGGCTGCCCTTCGCCACCCATCGTGCCATAGGCGAGCACCGGTTTGCCGTCCTTCATCAGCATCGCCGGGATGATGGTGTGGAAGGTCCGCTTGCCCGGCTCGAGGCTGTTCGGATGGGAGCGGTCGAGCGAGAAGAAGGAGCCGCGGTTCTGCATGACGATGCCGGTATCGCCGGCGATCACCGCCGCTCCGAAGTCGTGGTAGATCGACTGGATGTTCGAAACCACGAGCCCGTCGGAATCGGCTGCGCAGAAATAGACGGTGTCGCCCGTCGGCGCCTGCCGCTCGGCTTTGCTGCCATGGCGGATGCCGGGCTCGATCGCCTCGAAGGGCCGCGCGGCGACGGGGTCGATCAGCTTGCGGCGCTCATTCGCATAGTCCATCGACAGGAAGCGTGCGAGCGGGATGTCGACATGGGCCGGGTCGCTCAGCCACTCGTCGCGATCCGCGAAGGCGATTTTGATCGCCTCGACGAGGTGGTGGTAATAGGCCACCGTGTCGCTGCCCCAGCTCCTCACATCATAGCCTTCGAGCAGGTTGAGGATCTGCAGGGCCGCAAAGCCTTGCGTCGAGGGCGGCAGCTGGAAGACCTCGCAGCCCCGATAGCGGCTCGAAATGGGCTCGCTCCAGCGTGCCCGGTAGTTCGTCAGGTCCTCGAGGCGCAGCGGCGAGCCGGCCGCCTCCAGCGATCTTGCCATCTCCTTCGCGATCGGACCCTCATAGAAGCCCTCGCGCGGTCCGTGCTCGGCGAGGAAGGCGAGGGTCTTGGCGAGGTCCGCCTGGATCAGCCTCTCGCCGTCGCGCTGCGGCCTGCCCTTCGGCAGGAAAATGCGCGCCATATCCTTGTCGCCGTCGAGGATCGGCGCGTCCGTCACCAGCCAGTCGGCAAGCGAGCGGGTGATCGCCATGCCGTTGCGGGCATATTCGATCGCGTCGGCGAAAAGGCTCTTCCAGGGCAGCTTGCCATGGCGCTCATGAGCGAGGCGCCAACCATCGACCGCGCCCGGCGCGGTCAGGGCGGCCAGCGGCCCGCGCATCGGAATCTGCTCGTCATGGCCGTTGGCCTTGTAGAACTCGCGTGTCGCGAGGCGCGCGGCAGGGCCGCTCGCCTCGATCGCCTCGACGCCCCTGGCGGCGCCCCCCGCGATCAGCCAGAAGGCGTCGCCGCCGAGCCCGGCCATGTGCGGGTAGACCACGCAGAGCGTCGCATTGATGGCGATCGCGGCGTCGACCGCGCTGCCGCCGCGGCGCAGCGCGTCCTGCCCGGAGGCGGAGGCCAGGTAGTGCGGCGAGCTCACCATGCCCCTCGCAGCCTGGATGGCGGGCCTGCCGGTTCTCGGTCCGTTAGCGTTGATCATGATGGTCTTTCTTTCTTGAAATGGATGGGAGGGGGCCGGGATCACTTCTTCGGCGGGAACAGCATTCGCTGCAGCGGCGGAATGATCGCGGCCATGCTCAGGGCGACCATCCCGGTCGTCGAGACGAGGCGCCAGTCATGGCTCGTCCCAATGCTGATCAGGGGCAGCGCCGCGAGGAACAGAAGGAACGAAACGCTGAGATAGGACAGTCTATTCTGCAGAATCCGCTTGATCATCTTGTTCCTCCACTCACTGGGTCACGAGGACCAGGGCGACCGTGGCGATGCCGGTGGCGACAAAAGCCATGACGGTCCAGGGGATGGTCTTGCGCAGGATGGCCCCTTCCTGCCCGTTGATGCCGGTGGTGCTGGCGCCCATCACCACATTGGCCGGGGCAATGGCGTTGCCGATGGCGCCGCCGGCGCTCTGCGCGGCCAGGATCGTCGCTTCCGGCAGGCCCTTGGCGCGCGCCAGCGTGACCTGAAGCTCCGAGAACAGCACCTGGGACGAGGTGCTGCTGGAGGTGATGAAAGCGCCGAGAATGCCGATGCCGTTCGCCAGGAAGGCGAAGACATAGGCCGGAGCGACTTCGGCGATGCCGAGCGCCAGCATCGTGTTCTGCCCCGAATGCTTCATGATCGAAGCCATGGTCAGGAAGGCGAGGATCGGCACCGAGGCGGGCACGGCGCTGGCGACCAGGCCCCAGACGATGCCGGGCTGCGCCTTGCCGCTGCGCCGGGCCCATTGCGCGAAGTAGCCCTTGCTTGCGAAAACCAGCCAGATGATCAGCGCGGTCAGCAGGATGGTGGCGCCGGGATGGCTGAGGAAGCGCAGCGCGGAGTACTGCTCCGTCGCAGCCGTGGTGACGCCCAGCCCGGTGGCCACCGCCGGGAAGGCCCAGCCGACGGCCGGGCCGTCCAGCATCTGGCGCAGCGGCTCGATCAGCGAGGTCCCGGTCGCCAGAACGGTCAGCAGGCCATAGGGCGCCAGTGCGGCGAAGGTGCCCATGGGGGGCTCGGCGCCGCTCTCGTCCAGATGCGCGTCCTCGCGCATCGCCGGCCGATCGACGATGTCCGCGGCGGGCTGGCTGTAGCGCGACCAGCGCGACAGCGGATAGAGCGCGAGCAGCGCGACCGTCGCGGGCAGAAAGGCGGCGAGCACCGGGTCGATCCAGACGGTGATGATCTGGCCGATGCCCTGGATGGCGGAGATGATCAGCACCAGCGGCCAGCCAGCGCGGATCGCCGGCCAGCGACCATAGAGCCAGACGATGGTGAAGCCGCCGAGCACGGCCTGGATGGCGATCAGCAGGGCGGCCTGCACGCCGGTCGAGAAGGCGGTCGCCGCATCGATATCGACGACCTGCAGGGTCGCCAGCCAGCCGACGCCCAGCGTGCCGTAAAATTTCGCCCAGATATGCGCGATGATCGGGATCGCGACCGCATAGATCGGCTTCATGCCGAAGGCGACGAGCAGCGGGGCGACCACGGCGATGGGCGTACCGAAACCGTCGATCCCCTGCAGGAAGGAGGTGAAGACCCAGCCGAGCGCAACGATGATGAAGAGCTCGTTGCGCGACATCCGGGCAATGCCGCGGCGCAGCGCGTCATAGCCGCCGGACTGGTTCATGATCTGGTAGAGCAGCAGGGCCGGCCAGATGACGTAGAGGATCGGGATCGCGTCCCAGATGCCCTTTGCCGAAGCCACCGCCAGGGTCCGTGCCGGGGTCTCGAACGCGAAGGCGGCGACACCGGCGGCGATGAAGATGCCCGTGCTGCCCGCCTGCTGCGCGGTCCAGCCGAGGCCGACCATGAGGACGATGAGAATCACGATCGGCACGGATGCTAATGTCCAGTGAAGCAAGTCTACGCTCATCAAGATGAATTACCTCATTTCTCTGGTGTAGATTGTGAATTTACCCCGCTATTCAGATAACGACTCTGCGAAATGAATTGCCTGATCTGAAAAAAATTTACTGCAATATATGCAAATTAGATTGAAAGAATGTGTGGGGAGTGCCCATGGCTTACTTCATTGATAGGCACGTTGATTTGATTCAGATCAACGCGGCGGGCGGGATGTCTGACTCACATGGGTCGACCCGGATACGCGTTTAGGCTCGGCCGGCCTGACCGGGCGCGAGGCCGGCTGCGCGGAATATCGGTCCATGCCTTGCCCTGATCGTGACCCAGGTGATGAGCAGGCGCCATAGCGGTATCGGCGAGCCAGCGCATGCGGCCTTCCGGCAGGTCAAGGTGGAGAGCTGCCTGCGGGGCCGTGTTTCATTCGTGATGCCGATGCATGCGATGCTGTCTGCGCTTTGGCCGGCCGGGCCATATCGCCAAGGCGCCGGTTTCCGAGCTGACGGCCGGCGACGTCGTCGTCATGGACAATCTCTCGCGCTACGAGCGAGCGAGGGCGCGCGCGATGGTTGAGGTAGCGGGCGCGCCGGCGAGCGGGCTGTTCCCGTGCTTTAGCATCGGACCGAAAAGTGGCCTCCGCTTTTCGGAAAATTACGATGTGATCACAATAAGATAGATCGCCATGATCGCGCCCGCACGGACGCGCGGCGATCTAGGGGACGCGATCCCTGGGGGAATGCCTCCTCAGGATCAGGGCTGCATGAACTCTCAAGCGGGCTCTAAGCTTGTCCGGTGGCGCCGGGCGGCTGCTCTTTGAGGGCGCGCTTCAAGGGTTCGACTGCGGAGCGTAGTGCCAGGACATAGTCCTGCTCCGGTCGTTGAGTCATGCGTTCCAGCAGCCCGGCGGTGCCGACACTGTAGAGCACTCCGACATCGGGCAGGGAAATCGGCACGGCCACAGCCCCGAGGCCCTGCTCCATCTCATTCCAGCAGGTCGCGTAGCCACGCTCACGCACGCCGGCATAATCCTGTTCGACCTCGGCTCGATCAGTTCTGGTTTGGGGGGTCAATCTGGTCAGAGGCCTGGACAGAGCCCGTTCGATCACGGCGGGTTCCTGGAAAGCCATGATCGCCTTGGCCGAGGCGGCGACATGAGGCGCCAGGGCGAGGCCGGGAACGACATAGCCGCGCAGCCCGGAGCTCGGCGCCGCCCATGCCACCGAAACCACCTCGTCGCCGAGAAGCCGGGCGAGATAGCAGGTCTCCGACAGCCGGTCGGCGAGGGCGTTGAGAACCGGCTGGACGGCGATGGCGAGCCAGGCGGAATCCGAGCCGGCATGCAGAATTCGCAGCAGCCGCGGGCCGATCTTGTAGTCCTTGCGCTTGCCTCCCGCGGCGACGATCAGCCCGGTCGCCTGCAGGTTCTGCAAGAGGCGGTGCGCCGTCGCGACCGAGAGCCCGCAGCGATCCGCGAGCCCCGAAACGCCAAGCCCATCCTGCGACAGGGCGATGCTCTCCAGCGCCCGGATATAGCGCTCGAGCGGGGTGTCTGTAGCGGGTTTCACGGGCGATCTCCGACGACAGGCCGATGCTGCTGCACGGACGGCCACTTGACAACGACTCACTCTATCGCATTAAATTCCATTTATCAAAAACTATTTCCGATTTACGGAAAATTTTGGGAGGAAATCATGGCCAAAAAGATCGACCGGACATCCAAGCTGTTCGACCGTCGCCAGGCGCTCGGCCTGCTCGCGGCCTCGACCTCGCTTCTCGGCTCAGGGGCGGCGTTGGCCAATGCGGCGCCGGGCGTGGCTGCGAAGTCGATCCGGATCGGCGTGCTCGGCAGCCTGACCGGGCCGCTCGCCGTGTTCGGCAGCGGCAATCTCGCCGGCGCCACGCTGGCCTTCGAGCAGGCGAATGCCGCCGGCGGCGTCAATGGCCGGCAGATCGAATGGGTCTCGCTCGACGACGAATCCTCGCCGCCCAAGGGCATCGCCGCCTTCAAGCGCCTCGTCGATCAGGAGAAGGTCTTCGCGGTTTTCGGCCCCGCCGCGAGCGCCGTCGGCCAGGCGCTGGTCCCGACCTTCAAGGCCAGCAAGACGCCGGTCTTCATCTCGGTCTTCTCGACGCCGGCCGTGACCGAGCCGCCGATCCGCACGGTGTTCCGGACCGGGCCGATGAATGACCGGCAGCAGGGCAGCGCGATCGCCGATTATCTCGTCGATGAGCTCAAGGCCAAGCGCATCGCGCTGCTGCGCCAGTCCGACGAATACGGCAAGCGCGGCGCCGACGGCCTGATCGGCCGCCTCGGCAAGCGCCAGGTGAAGCTGGTCAGCGACGAGGTCTTCAACCTCTCGGACAGCGATTTCACGGCCCAGATCGCGCGAACCATCCAGGCCATGCCCGACGTTCTCGTCGTCTACGGCTATCCGAACCCCTCGGCGATCATCACCCGGCAGGCGAGGCAACTCGGGCTCAAGGCGGTGATCATGGGCTCGAATTCGGCCGGCAGCAGGAAATACCCCGAGATCGTCGGGGAGGCGGCGAGCGGAACCCGCAACATCGTGACGCTCGATGCCCTGCCGGAAGGCAGTGAGCCCACCGCGGTGCGCTTCCGGCAGGCTTTCGAACAGCGCTTTCCGGATCTGGCGCGACAGGGGCGTCCCGATCTCGGCGACATCCTCGGCTATGGCGGCGCCCTGGTCTTCCTCGAAGGGCTGAAGCGCGCCGGGCCGCAGCCGACGCAGGAGGGCTTCATCCAGGCCCTGGAATCGCTGAAGGGTTTCGAGACCGGGCTGACGCTGCCGACCACTTTCGGACCCGATATCCGCGAGGGCAACCAGTCGGCCAAGGTCGTCGAGATCCAGAGCGATCTTTCGCGCAAGCTCGAGCCGGTGGTGATCAAGGCCCGTGACGGGGGTAACGCGCCGTGACCGCGCTTGCGCCGGAGGCCCAGCTCTTCGCCGAGGATTTTCGCGTCGGAGAGCGCTTCTCCGGCGTACCGCGCGCCGTCGGAGAAGCGCAGTTCACGGCCTTTGCCGGGATCACCGGCGACGCCCATCCGATCCACTACGACGCCGACTATGCCGCAAGGACGCGGTTCGGCCGGCGCCTGGCCCATGGCCTTCTCGTCACCGGCATGGCGGCGCTCGGCGCGACACCGACCTCGCGCCGGCTGGAGGAATCGCTGGTCGCCTTCCTGGAACAGGATGGGCGCTTCCTCGCGCCCGTCTTCATCGACGACCTCCTGACCAGCCATTTCGAGGTCGTGGCCGTCGAGCAGACCGGAGGCGGGAGGAAGGCGATCCTGCGCCTTGCGGTGACGCTCACCAACCAGAGCGGCGAGACCGTCTTCTCCGGACATCACGCCTATTTGCTGACCTTCCGGCCGCCGGCCGCGCCTCTTTCGGACGCCCCATGACCCTCGAGACCTACAGCGACGTCACGCGCGCCTTCTCCTGGTCCGCAGTCTCGGACCAGCTCGGCTGGAGGCCGGGCGAAAAGGTCTCGCTCGGAGCGGCGATCGTCGACCGTCACGCCGATAGCGACAGGACGGCGCTGATCGCGGTGGCCGCGGATGGCCGGGAGACCCGGCTGAGCTATCGGGAGCTGTCGCAGGCCAGCAACCGCTTCGCCAATCTGCTGAACCGCCTCGGCGTCCGGCCGGGCGACCGGGTCGCCGGGCTCTTGCCGCGCGGCCCGGAGGTGCTGATCGCGATGATCGGCGCGCTGAAGCTCGGCGCGATCTACGTGCCGATCTTCACCGGCTTCGGACCGGACGCGGTGGCCTTCCGACTCTCGCATAGCGAGGCGCGGGTACTGGTCACGCATCGCGGCAATTTCCATCAGCTCCCGGCAACGCTCGACGACGTCGTGGTGGTGGCGGCGGGCTCGGATGGCGAGCTCCCGCCTGGTTTCGTCGATTTCGAGACGGGCCTTCAGGGCGAGTCCCAGAGCTTCGAAGCCTTGCTGCGCGACCGCGACGACCCGGCCGCTATCATCTACACCTCCGGCTCGACCGGGCAGCCCAAGGGCGGCACTCTGGCCGTCAACTTCCTCGCAGCGACCTGGCCCTATATCGTCCACGGCCTGGATGTGCGGCCCGACGACGTTCTCTGGGCGACCGGCGATCCGGGCTGGGGCTATGGCTTCGTCTGCTATCTCGGCGCGCTGGCGCGCGGCGCGCTCGTGATCTCGATCCAGAAGAACCCGACCGCCGAGCTCTGCCTCTCGGTCCTGGAAAGCTATCGCGTCACCAACATGGCGACGACACCGACCGTGCTGCGCAGCCTGCTGACGCTGGAGGAGCCGGCGCTAAGGGCGCCCGATCTGCGCCTGCGCGCGATATCGAGCTGCGGCGAACCGCTCAATGGCGAGGTGGTGCAGGCCTTCCGCCGGCTCTGGAAGGTCACGCCGATGGATCATTTCGGCGCCACAGAATACGGGCTGCCGGTCGGCAATCACAATGCCATCGCCATGGAGGTGCGGGCCGGCTCGATGGGTCTGCCCTGTCCGGGCTATCGGATGGCGATCGTCGACGAGGGGGGCGCCGAACTGCCGACCGGAGCGACGGGCTTCATCGCCAAACGGGCGGCTGCCGATTGCCGCTACTGGCTGCGCTACTGGAACGATGCAGCGGCCTCGGCGGCGCTCGTCCGCAATGGCTGGATCGTCACCGGTGATCTCGGTCGCCGCGATGAGGACGGCTATTTCTGGTTCGAAGGCCGGAGCGACGACATGATCAAGAGCAGCGGCTACCGGATCGGCCCCTTCGAGGTCGAGAGCGCGCTGCTGACGCATCCGGCCGTCGCCGAGGCCGCGGTGATCGGCCAGCCGGATGCGATGCGCGGCCAGGTCGTCAAGGCCGTCGTCGTGCTCCGCCCCGGCCATGTCGGCAGCGACAGCCTGACCGACGAGCTCGTCGAGACGGTGAAGCGCACCGTCGGCAAGCACCAGTTCCCCCGCATCGTCCAATATGTCGATGCGCTCCCGAAGACCGAGACCGGCAAGATCCAGCGCTTCGCGCTGCGCGCCGCGAGCTGAGGCAACAGGCCATGTCGCACTACACCCCGATCGTTCCGGCCAGCTGGCCGGAGAAGTTCACCTTCTCGCCGGCGGTCCGTGTCGGCAATCTCGTCTTCCTGTCGGGCACGACGGCGACGGACGAGACCGGACAGCTGGTGGGGCCGGACGACATCGTCGCCCAGACGCGCCAGATCTTCGCCAAGTTCGAGCGCGCGCTGGCACAGCTCGGTGCCGGGCTCGAGAACATCGTCGAGACCACGGACTATGTGCTGTCGCTCGAGGAGTACAAGAAGACGGCACAGCTTCGGCGCGAGCTCTTCAAGGGGCCGCCCTGGCCGGCGGCGACCGGAGTCGTGGTCGCCGGCCTGGTACGCCCCGGCGCGCTGATCGAGATCAAAGCCGTGGCGGCGCTCTGAGGCCGTCATGCTGGTCCAGGTCCTCGTCAGCTCCATCACCGCCGGTGCCGTCTACGCGCTGATCGCGCTCGGCTTCGTGCTGATCCACAAGGGCACCGGGGTCGTTCATTTCGGCTATGGCGATCAGGTGACATTCGGGGCCTATCTCGTCCTGATCGCGCAGACGGTGATCGGCCTGCCGTTCTGGCCGGCCGTTCTCGTCGCCCTCATCGCTTCTGTCCTGCTCGGCGCGGTGATCTATGGCGGCTTCATGTGGCCGCTGCGCGGCGCCTCGCTGCTGGCGCGGATCATCGCCAGCCTCGCGCTCGGAACGGTGCTGCGCGAATTCGTCCGCGCCTATATGGGCCCGAGCGCCTGGCCTTTCCCCTTCCTGCTCTCGCCGGCGCCGGTCCATTGGGGGGAGTTGCTGATCGTGCCCGCCAACCTCGCCATCGTCGGCGTCTCGCTGGCGATCCTGGCGGCGCTCTTCCTGTTCTTCGAGCGGAGCTTGCGCGGCAAGGCGGTGATGGCGGCCTGCGACAACCGCACTGGCGCCAGCCTCGTCGGCATCAGGGTCTCGCGGGTCTTCCTGGCGATCTGGGTGCTCGCCTCGGTGCTTGCGACGGTCGGCGGCATCCTGGTGGCGCCGCTGCTGACCCTTTCGCCCGAGATGGGGCTGATCGGCATCAAGGGCTTCACGGCGGCGGTGCTCGGCGGCTTTTCCAGCCTGCCCGGCGCCGTGGTCGGCGGCATCGCGCTCGGCATGATCGAGGCGCTGGCCGGAACCTATGTCTCGAGCGCGCTCAAGGACATGATCAGCTACGCGATCCTGATCCTGGTCGTCCTCGTCAGACCGCAGGGTCTGCTCGGCGTCCTGACAGTGAAGAAGGTCTAGGAGCATGATCGCACGCTCTCTTTGGATAGGCCTCGTGCTGGCGCTTCTGCTCGTGCTGCCGCAGTTCCTCGCCGAGTTCCATCTGTTCCAGCTCTGCCTGATCGCCGGCACCGCGCTGATCGTGCTCGGCCTGGTCGTGGTCACCGGGTTGGCGGGGCAGATCTCGCTCGCCCAATCGGCCTTCGCCGCGCTCGGCGCCTATGGGGCCACCGTGCTTGCAGTCTCGGCCGGCATCCCGCTCTGGGCCGGGATCGTCGTGACGGCCCTGGCTACCGGCGGGCTCGGCTACCTGCTCGGCCTGATGACGCTGCGGGTCGCTGGGCATTATCTCGCCTTGGCGACGATGGCGGTGACCGCCATTGTCCAGCTCGCCCTGATCCACTCGGATGCGATCACCGGCGGCGCAGCGGGCCTGGCGGTGCCGCCCTTCGGATTGTTCGGGCTGGAGCTGACCACCGGACGCCAGCTGTATTACGTCATCGTGCCGAGCGCGGCCCTGTTCTTCCTCGCGGTCGAGCGTCTGCTCAACTCGCATTACGGGCGCGCTTTCGCCGCGATCCGACAGAGCGAGACGGCGGCCGAGGCGATGGGGCTCGACGTCCTGCGCTACAAGGCGGCCGCCTTCGGCGCGAGCGCCTTCCTCGGCGCCCTCGGCGGCGGGCTCCTGGCGCCGCTCTCCTCCTATCTCGATCCGGCTCAGTTCGGCATCACGCAATCGGTCTACTACCTCGCGGTCGCCGTGGTCGGTGGTATGGCCTCGCCGCTGGGGGCGATCGTCGGCAGTGCCGTCTTCGTGCTGCTGCCCGACCTGCTGCAGGGCTTCCAGACCTATCTCGGCCTGGTCTTCGCATTGCTGCTGCTCGGCTTCATCGTGCTGCGCCCGAACGGCCTGGCAAGCTTGAGCATCGCGCGCCTGCGGAGCTGGCCGCGGCGCGCCAAGCCGGAGCTGACGCCATGACCGGCCCCCTGCTCACGATTGACAAGGTCACGGTGCGCTTCGGCGGGCTGACCGCGCTGCAGGATGTCTCGCTGCAGGTCGCTCCGGGCGCGATCCATGCCGTGATCGGTCCAAACGGCGCCGGCAAGAGCACATTGCTCAATGTGATCTCCGGCATCTACCCGGTCGGTGGCGGCTCGGTCGCCTTGTGCGGCGAACGCATCGACGGCCTGGCGCCGCATGCGATCTTGCGCCGTGGCATCGCCCGGACCTTCCAGAACACCGAGCTCTTCGGAGAGATGAGTGCGCTGGAGAACGTCATGGTCGGGCTCGACCGGCACCATGCCTGCGGCCCGTTCGCGGCGGCCATCCACAGCGCCGCCTGGCGCCGCAGCGAGGAGGCGGCGCGGGCGGAGGCGCGCCGGTTGCTGGCGCTGGTCGGCCTCGCCGATGCCGAGAACGCGGCGGCGGCCGCCCTGCCTTTCGGCAAGCAGCGGCGGCTCGAAATCGCGCGTGCGCTGGCGACGCGGCCACGGCTGCTCCTGCTCGACGAGCCGGCGGCAGGCCTGCGGGCGCTCGAGGTCGAGGCCCTGAACCGCATCCTGCTCGATCTGCGGGCCGAGCAGGGGCTGACCATCGTCGTGATCGACCACGTCATGGCGCTGGTCATGGCGATTTCGGACCGCATCACCGTGCTGAATTTCGGCACCAGGATCGCGGAAGGGCCGCCGGACGAGGTGCGGCGCTCGCCGCAGGTCATCAAGGCCTATATGGGCGAAAGGGCCAGCCATGCTCTCGGTTCGTGACCTCCATGCCGGCTATGGCGGCAAGACCGTGGTCCGCGGCGTCAGCCTCGACGTCCCGCGCGGCGAGATCGTCACGGTGCTCGGCGCGAACGGGGCGGGGAAGTCGACCCTGCTGAAAGCCATTATCGGTCTTCTGCGCCGCTCAGCCGGCACGGTGGAGCTCGACGGCAGGCCGCTCCCGAACGAGACGCCCGATCGCGCACTCGCCGCCGGAGTGTCGCTGGTGGCAGAGCAAAGGGAGTTGTTCCTCGGCCTGAGCGTCGCCGACAATCTGCGGCTCGGCGGCTATCAGAGGCGAGGAGCCCCCGATCTCGATACCGATATGCAGCGCCTGCTCGACACTTTTCCGGTGCTGCGCAAGCGCGCCGGGCAGCCTGCCCGGACCCTCTCGGGCGGCGAGCAGCAGATGCTGGCGATCGCCCGCGCCCTGATGGCGAAGCCCGCCATCCTGCTTCTGGACGAGCCGTCGCTCGGCCTCGCCCCCAAGATCGTCGACGAGATCTTCGCGATCATCGCGGCGGTTGCCGCGGCCGGCACGGGCGTGCTCCTCGTCGAGCAGAACGCCGCCATGGCACTCGACGTCGCCCAGCACGGCATGGTGCTGGAGCTCGGCGAAGTCACGCTAGCGGGCCCGCGCGACAGCCTCCGGCAATCGGAGGCGGTCACCAGCCATTATTTGTGAAGGGCTGGCAGCGCCGCTTTCCGGCCAAGTCGGGCCGCTGGCGAAACAACAGTACCATTCCGGCCGCAGCGGCTCGGTTGCAATGCAGGGACGATCCGTATGCGCGAAGCTTTCATCTGTGCCTATGTCCGCACGCCGATCGGCCGTTTCGGCGGTTCGCTGTCCTCGGTACGGGCCGACGATCTCGGCGCCGTGCCGCTGAAGGCGCTGGTCGAGCGGCATCCGGGCCTCGATTTCGGTGCGGTCGACGACGTGATCTTCGGCTGCGCCAACCAGGCGGGCGAGGACAACCGCAACGTCGCGCGCATGTCGCTGCTGCTTGCCGGACTGCCCAAGGAGGTGACGGGCACGACGATCAACCGGCTCTGCGGCTCCGGTATGGACGCGGTCATCGCCGCAGCCCGCGCGATCAAGGCCGGC
This sequence comes from Allobosea sp. NPDC055594, assembly GCF_053618995.1. Lineage (NCBI taxonomy): Bacteria > Pseudomonadati > Pseudomonadota > Alphaproteobacteria > Hyphomicrobiales > Alloboseaceae > Allobosea > Allobosea sp. NPDC055594. The sequence goes on along the minus strand of NZ_JBSHIO010000003.1, from coordinate 128,821 downwards.
GAGGCCGAATTGATGATCGCCGGCGGCGTCGAGAGCATGTCGCGCGCGCCCTTCGTGCTGCCCAAGGCTGAGAGCGCCTTCTCACGCCATGGCGAGATTCACGACACGACGATCGGCTGGCGTTTCGTCAATCCGCTGATGAAGGCGCAATATGGCGTCGATTCCATGCCGGAGACCGGCGAAAACGTCGCCGCCGACTGTGCCATCAGCCGTGCCGATCAGGATGCCTTCGCCGTCCGTTCGCAGCAGAAGGCCGTGGCGGCTCAGCAGAATGGCAGGCTGGCCAGGGAGATCGTGCCGGTCGTGATCCCGCAGCGAAAGGGCGACCCTTCCCTGGTCGAGATCGACGAGCATCCGCGCGGCGACACCACGCTGGAGAAGCTCGCCAGGTTGCCGACGCCCTTCCGCAAGGAGGGTGGCAGCGTCACCGCCGGCAATGCGTCCGGCGTCAATGATGGCGCGGCGGCTCTGATCCTCGCCTCGGAGCAGGCGGTGAGGAAATATGGGCTCACCCCGCTCGCGCGCGTCCTCGGAGGCGCAACGGGTGGCGTTGCGCCCCGGGTGATGGGCCTCGGCCCGGTCCCGGCGACGCGCAAGCTCTGCGCCCGGCTCGACCTGCAACCAGCGGATTTTGACGTGGTCGAGCTCAATGAGGCCTTTGCCAGCCAGGGTATCGCCGTGCTGCGCGCACTCGGCATCGCCGAGGACGGCGCACATGTGAACCCGAATGGCGGCGCGATCGCGCTCGGCCACCCGCTCGGCATGTCGGGCGCTCGCATCACCGGCACGGCGGCGCTCGAATTGTCGCTGACCGGCAAGAAGCGTGCGCTCGCGACCATGTGCATCGGCGTCGGTCAGGGCATCGCGCTCGCGCTCGAGCGGGCGTGACCTCTCGCCGTTCTGTTGCGCCGCCGGGCTGCGGGAGGCCGGAGCGCGGGGGCTTCAGAGAGCGCTCGATTCAGCGCGACGGCGCGCCGGTCGTCGCCGCGGCTCCCAGGCCGGTGTGGGCGGCTATTCCGCCGTCTTTTCCTCGGAGAACTCCCGGATCGCCTTTGCCATGACCTTCGCCGTCGCCGGCCTGCGGTCGAGGCAGCGCGAGGTTGGTCCGGCGACCACGATCGACAGCCGACGTGCGCCGACGGGCAGTGGAAAGGCGACACCGGCCAGGTCGGGGATGAACTCGGACGAGCTTTGATGATAGCCGCGGCCTTGGGCTTCCGACAGGTCGGCCTCGATCCGATCGGCCGACATCGGCGTGGTCGCGGAAAAGCGCTCGAACCCGATCTTGCGATAGATCGCACGGCGTTCTTCCGGGGAATACTGCGCCAGGATGGCCCGGCCTACGGAGCTGGCATGGATCGGAACCCGATCGCCTATCGCCGCGAAATAGCGCACCGGCTGGAACGATTCGACGACGTCGATGAACAGCGCTGACGTGCCGGCGAGCGCGGCGATCGCCGTCGTTTCTTTCGTCTCTTCCGCAATCCGCATCGTCAGGCGATGCACGCTTTCCGGCAACGGTTCTGAATCGGCGACGATGCGCGCCAGCGTCAGCCAGCGCGGGCTCGGATAGAAGCCACCCCGCTGACGCGGCTCGTAGAGCCAGCCTTTCTCAGCGACGGTTCCCACCAGATTGAAGGTGCTCGAACGCGGCCAGCCGAGATCATCGGAGATCTCGGCCATCGTCGCCGGCCGTCTGCGGCGGGCGAAGTACTCCATCAGCTCCAATACGTTCGCCGCCTGCTTGACCAGCATCTTGCCCTGCTTTCGTCCCCGGTTCGCCAGCGGTCGCTGCCGCAGGCCGGGCCGCTTGCGCCAGATCAAGCGGAAGCGGCGCCCTCAGGCAAGCCCCGGCAGTGTGTGCTTGACTCAAAATTCATGATCATGTCTTCTTAATTCATAAATGAGAATTGATGCGCCCGACCAGCCGGCGAGTGCGCATTGCGAGCCAGGTGGTTCCAGGGAGGAAGCGATGTCCGCAATCAAGCGTTCGATGTTCCGTGCCTTCGCGCTTTCGACCGCCGCCCTGGCGACGACAGCGGTTGCACAGGAGATCCCGGTCAAGCTTGGCGTCCTTGCCGACATGTCGGGGATTTTCTCCGACATTGGCGGTCCCGGCGCGACCGAAGCGACCAGGATGGCGGTCGAGGATTTCATGAAGCGGCCCGGCTCCGAGCGCTTCAAGATCGAGATCGTCTCCGCCGATGCGCAGAACAAGCCGGACGTCTCCAGCGCCATCGCGCGCAAATGGTTCGATACCGAAGGCGTCGATGCCCTCGTCGACCTGCCGACCAGCGCGATCTCGCTGGCGATAGCGCCGATCGCCCAGGAGAAGAACAAGGTGGCGCTGTTCACCGCCTCCGGCACATCCGACCTGACGGGAAAGGCCTGTACGCCGAACTCGGTGCACTGGACCTACGATACCTGGGCGCTGTCGCATGGCACGGCCGATGCCATCACCAAGGGCGGCGGCAAATCCTGGTTCTTCCTGACCGTCGATTTCGCCCTCGGCCATTCGCTCGAGCGCGACGCCAGCGCCGTGGTCAAGCAGAATGGCGGGCAGGTCGTTGGCGGCGTCCGCCATCCCACGGATTCAAAGGACTTCTCCTCCTATCTGCTGCAGGCCCAGGCCTCGAAGGCGCAGGTCATCGCGCTCGCCAATGCCGGCGGCGACACGATCAACGCGATCAAGCAGGCATCGGAGTTCGGCATCGTTCAGGGCGGCCAGAAGCTCGCGGGCATGCTGCTCTTCATCTCCGACATCCACTCGCTCGGCCTGAAAAGTGCGCAGGGCCTGCAGCTTACGACCGCCTTCTACTGGGACCTCAACGACAAGACGCGCGCTTTCGGCGAACGCTTCGCCAAGCGCAGTAATGGCCGCTTCCCCTCGATGAACCAGGCCGGCGCCTATTCGGCGACACTCGCCTATCTCGACGCCGTCGCGAAAATCGGCTCGGCCAAGGACGGGGCGGCCGTCGTCAAGGCGATGCGCGAGGCCGGGACCTTCGACGATCCGCTGTTCGGCAAGACCTCGCTGCGGGAGGACGGCCGCGTCCTGCACGACATGATGCTGGTCGAGGTCAAGCAGCCATCTGAATCGAAGAAGGCCTTCGACTACTACAAGGTCCTCGCCACGATTCCGGCCGAACGTGCCTTCCGCCCGCTCGCGGATGGCGGTTGCCCGCTGGTGAAATGAGGCTCCGGGCCGGCCGCCATGATCCTTGTCGCGCAAGCCGTTCCGTTCACCCGCTCCGCGTCTCTTTGCATCGACGCAGCCTGGAGCGCCCTGGTGGATGGCGGCTCCATCGCAAGCCTCGAGCCATCGGCGGGACCTGGCGCTCGATGCCTATCTCGAGACCCGTACCACCGTGGTCAGCACGATCGGGCGCTTTCCCGACGCCTGCGCCAACTGAAATCCTGCAGACAGATCGAGAGACAGTGATGCGCCTCGCCGACAAACTCGCCATCGTCACCGCCGGGGGCTCCGGCATGGGCCGCGCCGGCGTCGAACTCTTCCTGCGCGAAGGCGCCAGGGTGGCGGCGATCGACGTCAATGCCGAGGCCCTCGCCGCCCTGAAGGCCGATGCCAGCGCGAAGGGCCATGAGATCGTGACGATTCAGGCCGATCTCTTGCAGGCCGACCAGATGAGGAGTTCGATCAACGACGCGGCAGCAGCGCTCGGCGGCGTCGACATCCTCTGGGCTCATGCCGGCATTCCCGGCCCCGGCGGCATCGAGGACCTCGATCTTGTCGCCTATGACCAGGCCATCGCGCTCAACGTCACCTCCGCCGCACTCGCATCGGGAGAGGTCATCGGTCACATGCGCAAGCGCGGCGGCGGCTCGATCGTCTTCACGGCCTCGGTCTCGGGCCTGGTCGGGTCGATGTTCAGTCCGATCTATTCGGCGGCGAAGTTCGCCGTCGTCGGACTGACCAAATCCCTCGCGCAGCGCTTCGCGCCGGACAATGTCCGCGTCAACGTCGTTTGCCCGGGGCTGGCCGATACGCCGATGAAGCTCGGCTTCACCGGGCGCTCGGGCGATCCGAAGCAGGCGGAGGAAAACCAGGCGCGGATGATGGCGGCGGTGCCGATGGGGCGGCTCTGCAAGGCCGAAGAAGCGGCCCATGCCGCGCTCTGGCTGGCCTCGGACGATGCGTCCTTCGTCACCGGCGTTGCCTTGCCCGTCGATGGCGGCTTCACTGCGCGCTGAACGGAGAACAGCCGCGCCATGCCGGGCCCGCTTCACGGTATCAAGGTCGTCGACCTGACCACGGTCATCGCTGGCCCTTATGCGACGCAGACCCTCGGCGACATGGGAGCCGAGATTCTCAAGGTCGAGCCGCCGGGCGGCGACATCATGCGCGCGCCCGGCCCGGCCAGATCACCGGGGATGGGCGCGGCCTTCCTCAACTGCAACCGCAACAAGCGCAGCATCACGCTCGACGTGAAGTGCGAACAGGACCTCGCCAAGCTGCGCGAGCTCATCGCGGAGGCCGACATCTTCGTCCACAATATGCGGATGGGCGCGGCACGCAGAAGCGGCCTCGACCCGGAGACGCTGCTCGCCCGCCACCCGCGCCTGATCTATTGCGCCATTGTCGGCTTCGGGCAGGACGGCCCTTATCGTGACCGGCCGGCCTATGACGATGTCATCCAGGCTGCCGCGGGCTGGGCCGCGCTCGCGGAACGTGCGGGTGAGGTGCCGCGTTATGCGCCCACCGTCGTCGCCGACAAGACCACCGCTCTTTTCGCCGTCGGCGCGATCAATGCGGCTCTTTATCACCGGGAGGTTTCGGGGGAAGGGCAGGCAATCGAGGTTCCGATGTTCGAGGCGATGGTGTCGTTCCTCGCGATCGAACATCTCGGAGGCCGCAGCTTCGCGCCGCCGCTCGGCCCCAGCGGCTATTCGCGTGCGCTGTCGCCGCATCGGCGCCCCTACCGGACCGCGGACGGCTTCATTGCCGTCATGCCCTATACCGGCGCGCATTGGCGCGCCTTTTTTCACGCCGCCGGGCGTGACGACTGGGCGGACGAGCCGGCGCTCGGTGAGGCGGCAGCCCGCGCCGCGATGATCGATACCCTCTATGAACGTCTCGCGGATTGCCTCACCGCACTCCGCACGGCGGAATGGGTCGCGATGCTGGAGGAGGCCGATGTGCCGTGCTCGACGATCAACAGCTTCGAGAACCTGCTCGACCACCCGCATCTGAAGGCCACCGGCTTCTTCGAGACCGTCGAGCATCCCAGCGAGGGACGCCTGGTCGGCACCAGGCCGCCGGTGCGCTTCAGCAAGACGCCCTGCTCGATCGACAAGCAGGCGCCTGGCCGCGATCCGGCGAATATCTGAGATACGGCGCTGAAAGCTGAAATCGGGCCGGATCTCGCCCCGATGCGCTCCGCCCTGCCGTTTTCTCTGCCCCGCTGTTTAGTCCCTGCGTTTGATGGATCGGGTCCGGACCGTGCGGCTGGTCGTTTCCTCAGTCTGCTGCCTGCCTATCTCTGCCATCGGATCACCGCGCGAGCGCTGGTGATATCCGTCACAAGACCGGTCACGGTGTCGGCCTCGGCCTTCGGAACGGAGATCGTCAGAACTGCACCGGTATCCGTGAAGGCCTGATTGCAGAGCTGAACGCCCGGGATCACCGCAAGACGGGCCTGGACGAGCGCCAGATCGCCGAAGCCGCAGGCTATCGTGCCTGAGATGCTCTGGACGAGCATCGTCTTCTTCGCCTCCCGCAAGCAGAGGGCGGCGGTTCCGCCATAGGCGCGGATCAATCCGCCGCCGCCCAGCAGGACGCCGCCGAACCAGCGCGTCACGACGACGGCGACACCATCGAGGGCTTGGCCATCGATCGCGGCGAGGATCGGCTTGCCCGCGGTTCCGCCGGGCTCGCCATCGTCATTGAACCGATAGCGCTGGCCGAGGCGCCAGGCCCAGCAATTGTGATTGGCGGCCGGATCGGCCTGCGCGGCGATGAAGTCCTTGGCCGCCGCCTCGTCGGCAACGGGGCCGGCGAGGGCCAGGAAGCGGCTCTTCTTGATCTCCTGCCGTGCGGTGGTGAGCTCGACGAGGGTCAGGCGCGTGATCATGCGCCGATCTATCATGGCGCCCCGTCATCACAAGCCCAGAGCAGCCGGGCGCACGGTCCGCGCGGCGGGGAGCGGTCATGGGAGGCGCTGCTTTGGCAGTCCTGGGGGGCGCTCCCGGAAGCGTCCTCCGCGAGAAGGGCGCTGAAGGCCTGCGCGGCCCGGCTGAGATAGCGTTCCTTGTGCCGCAGCATGATGAAACGCCGGGCCGGGATGTCCACTGCGACTTCGACGAGCGCACCCGAATGCAGGGCGTTGGCGACGACGAGCCGCGACATCAGGCTGGCGCCGGCGCCCGCCTCGACCGCGGCGCGCACGGCCTCGTTGGCGGGCAGTTCCAGTGCGATATCGAGCGCGGCGAGCGAGCCTCCGGCGTCGACGAGCACGGTGTCCAGAAGCTGCCTCGTGCCCGAGCCGGGCTCCCGCAGGATCCAGGATGTCTGGTCGAGGGCCGATGCATCGATGTGGTCCTGCCTGGCCCAGGGATGCTCCGGCGCCACGACGATCGTCATCTCGTCCATCGCCACGACCTGGCTCGCAAGATGGGGATCGTCGACCTCGCCTTCGACGAAGCCGATATCGGCAAGCCCGTCATGGATCGCGGCGGCGACCGTCTCGGTGTTGCCGATCACCAAGGGCGTCTCGATGCCCGGATGCCGGGCACGAAACGCTGCGAGCCGGCGCGGCAGCCAGTAATTGCCGATCGTCTGGCTCGCGGCGAGGGCCAGCCGGCCGCGCTTCAGCCCGGCGAGATCCGACAGGACCTGCTCGCCGGCCGTGGCGCGGGCGAGGATCGCGCGCGCTTCGACGAGGAACAGGGCGCCGGCATCGGTCAGCATGATCCGGCGCCCAACGCGGTCGAACAGCCTCACCGCATGGCGCTGTTCAAGCGCGGCGATGGCGGCGCTCGTTGCCGATTGGGTGAGGTTGAGCGCTGCGGCTGCGCGGGTGACGTGCTCGCGCTCGGCGACCGCGACGAAGATGCGAAGCTGCTCGAGGGTCATCGACTGCCAGCTGGTTCACAGAGCTGAGCGGCGAGCACGCGCGATTGTTGCTGCCGATCGATGCTGGACGGCGCCATTGGAGCGTCCTTCTTTCGGGAACGACGACAATCAATCGATAATATCGATTATAATAACTCAATCAACCCGTTTGATTGATTGAATGAGGCGAGGCAAAACTCGCTCCGTCAGATTCTCAGGTGCTCCAATGACTTTGCAGACCCAGGGCCAGGCCGGGCTGGCCGACCAGATCGCCGCCAAGGCAAGGCATTTCGGACCAGGCCTGCTGCTGTGCCTGGTCGTGTCGGGCGTGGCGCTCGCCGCCGAGCATGTCGAGGCCGGATTTTTCGGGCGGGCCTGGCTCGAAGCCCTGGTTCTGGCGATTCTGATCGGCACCTTGGTCAGGTCCCTCTGGCGTCCCGGTCGCCGCTGGCTCCCGGGCATCGCGCTCTCGGCGAAGACGCTGCTGGAGATCGCGGTCGTCTTGCTCGGCGCTTCGCTGAGCGCCGTGACGATCGCCGCAGCCGGCGCGCCGCTGCTGCTCGGGATCGCCGCGGTCGTCTTCGTGGCGATCGGCCTGAGCTATGGCATCGGCCGCCTGCTCGGCCTGCCGCAGCGCATGGCGATCCTCGTCGCCTGCGGCAACTCGATCTGCGGAAATTCAGCGATCGCGGCTGTCGCGCCGGTCATCGGGGCCGACGGCGACGATGTCGCGGCGTCGATCGCCTTCACGGCGGTGCTCGGGGTCGCGGTCGTCCTCGGCCTGCCGCTGCTGATCGCGCTGCTCGGCCTCAGCGTCCACCAGTTCGGCATCCTGGCGGGCCTGACGGTCTATGCCGTCCCTCAGGTCCTCGCGGCCACGGCGCCGGCCGGCCAGGCGGCGATCCAGCTCGGAACCCTGGTCAAGCTGGTGCGGGTGCTGATGCTCGGCCCCGTCGTGCTCGTGCTGTCGATCCGGCTGCGTGGACGGACAGACGCGCCTGCCGCCGGGCACCGGTTCGCCCCTCATCACATCGTGCCCTGGTTCATCGTCGGCTTCGTGGTGATGGCGGCGCTCCGCTCGGCCGGACTGATCCCGACGGTATTGCTGAGCCCGTTGGCCGGTCTGGCGAACCTGCTGACCATCATCTCAATGGCGGCGCTCGGGCTCGGCGTCGATCTTCGCTCCGTCGCCAAGGCCGGGCCTCGCGTCAGCGCCGCAGTCATCTTGTCGCTTCTCGCGCTCGGAGCGATCTCGCTCGGGCTGATCCATCTGCTCGCAGTGCCTTGAGAGCTGGCCCGGACGGGGATCGTTCGGGCTCACGCCGCCGAGCGCCCGGCGATGGCGGCGAGCCAGAGCGAGACTGCGACCGCGCCGCCATCGGGCACGCCGAGGGCGCGATCGCCGAGATAGCTCGCGCGGCCGAGGCGGGGCTTCATCCCGGCTGTCGCCTCGGCGCCGCTCCGTGCCGCCTCGGCCGCCTGCGCCCAGGCTTCGGTCGCGGTGAGATCGCGCCGGACGGCGTCGGCCAGAGCATCGGCGGCAGGCAGCAGGGCGTCGAGCATGGTCCGGTCGCCGTCCCTGGCGCCGCCGAGCTCGGAAATGGCGGCGACGCCGGCCGCGAAGGCGGCGCTCCAGCTCTTCAGATCGCTCTGCGGTTCCCCGGCGAGCTGGCGCGCCGCACGCAGCAATCCGACGGCGTAGAACGGTCCGGAGCTGCCGCCGATCGCCCGCCGCAGGGCGCCTGCCAGCAAGGCCAGGACCGAGGCGGCGTCGGCCGAGCGGCTTGCCGTGCAGCTCGCGCGGATCGCATCCGCCGCCCGCTTCATGCTGATGCCGAGGTCGCCGTCGCCGGCGCGGCTGTCGAGTTCGGTGAGCTGCGTCTCGGCAGCTTCGAGAGCGGTCGCGGCGGCAAGGGCGGCGCGCCTGACCGTTTCGCCGAGCGCGTCCGCCGAGACGACGGTCTCGCTTTCCGCGGCAGGCTCTCCGACCGAGACGATGCTGGCGCGCTGCGGCACGAGGCCGGGGCCGGCCCAGGCCGGAGCCTGCGTCGCCTGGTCGAGCAAAGCGAGGCGGGCATCGTCCAGCGCCATCACCGAGAGCGAGAAGCCCGGCATTTCGAGCGCGCTCAGCAGGGTGCCGGCCCAGGCCCGTCGCACGACCAGGCCATGCTCGCGCAGTCGGGCGAGCGCGCGCCTGGCGACGACCGCGAGCTCCATCGTCGTGGTGCCGCCGAGATTGTTGACCAGCAGGGCGACGGGCGTGCCGGCGGGATAGCCGCGATCGGCGAGGATCATGTCCAGCATCCGGTCGGTGATTGTGTCGGCCGATGCGATCTTCTGGCGGGCGATGCCGGGCTCGCCATGGATGCCGAGGCCGAGTTCGATCTCGTCCTCGCCGAGGCTGAAGCCCGGCGTGCCGGCGGCCGGGATCGTGCAGGCGCCGAGCGCGACGCCCATGGTGCCGGTCGCCGCCGCCGCTGCCCGGCCCGCCGCCGCGATCCTTTGCAGGTCCGCGTCGGCTTCGGCCAGCGCGCCGACGATCTTGTGGATCAGCACCGTACCGGCAATGCCGCGCCGGCGCTCTTCCGGAACTGTGTCACGCAGGGCGACATCGTCGGCGACGACGACGATCTCGGTCGGGATGCCGCTGGCGCGCGCGAGTTCCGCCGCGAGCCCGAAATTCAGCCGGTCTCCGGTATAGTTCTTGACCACCAGAAGCGCGCCGGCCGGCCCCGCGACGGCCTGGATCGCGGCGAGGACCGCGTCGACGGAGGGCGAGGTGAAGACATCGCCGGAGACGGCCGCATGCAGCATGCCCGTGCCGACATAGCCGGCATGGGCGGGCTCATGGCCGGCACCGCCGCCGGAGATCACCGCGACCTTGCGCTGCGCCGCCTCCGGCGTGTCACTGCGCAGCACGACGTCATGCTCCGCCAGCAGGGCGAGACCGGGATGAAGGGCAACGATCCCCTCCAGCATTTCGCGGACGACCTGGCGGGGATCGTTGATCAGCTTCTTCATGGCATCCTTCCAGAAGGCACGGCGCATTCCGCGGCACAGACTGGCGCATAGTTGAGCCCGGTCAACCCGGAAGGGGGCCCGGATGCCATGAGGCAGCGGCCGGGCGCCCTCAGGCGGGGCCGTAGTGGCGGTGCAGTGCGTCCGAGAGGGTCTCGGCCAGGCGTCTCGTTTCAGGATCGAGCCGCGTCTCGCGCGCGGTCTGGCTCGCTTTGGCGCGCAGGCTGCCGGCATCGGTTCCGGTCGCTCTGCCGTTTCGGCAGAGGATCTTTCCCTCGACCATGGTCATGACGACGTCCCGGCCCGTCGCCCGCGCCAGCATGGCCTCGAGGACTTGCCCATCGGGGGCCAGATAGGCCCCCTCGGACTCCGCCAGATCGATCGCGACCAGATCGGCCTTGAGCCCTGCGCCGATGCGTCCCGTCCCGTCGAGAAAGGCGGCGTCGGCGCCTCGCTCCGTGGCGGTGGCGAGGAAAGTGCGCAGCTGTTCGGCCGGGGCCGCTGCGGCCGAGCGCCCGAGCAGCCGCCCGAGCCGCAGCTCCGAGAGATAATCCTCATTGTCGTCGAGCGCGCAGTTATCGGTGCCCAGCGCGAAGCCGATACCGGCCTCCATCAGGGCCGCGATCGGCGGGGCGCCGTTGCCGAGGCGCAGATTCGAGCCGGGATTGACGACGATCCTCAGGCCAAGGCGCGCCGCATCGGCGATGTCCTCCGCCGTCGCCTGGACGAAATGCGCTGCGCTGGTGCGAGTCTCGAAGAGGCCAAGTGCGGCGAGCCGCACCAGCACCCGCTCCGGATAGAGCGCGCGGCAGCAGGTGGCCTGCGCCGGCGATTCGAGGAGGTGGAAATGCATGCCGACGCCGCGCACGCCGGCGTCGGCGGCGAGAGCCCGCCAGGCTGCGTCGCTGACCCATTGCGGCCCGGCCGGCCCATAGGCGAAGCCCAGCCGCGGATGGCCGGCGTATTCGGCGCAGAGACGCGCCATCAGGCCGATCGTCTCGTCGAGCGGCAGGTAGCCGGGCCTGGCGGCACCGATCAGCGCCTGCACATCGGCGGGCAGCGATGCGAGGAAGGCCTTCTCGTCCGCCGGTGGGTAGACGAGGCCGCCGCGGTCGGCATAGCCGACGCAGATCGTGGCGCGCATCCCACTGTCGTCATAGGCTCGGATCGCGGCGCGCAGCTCAGCCTCATAGTCCCCCGAGCCATAGGAGTAGTTGGCGTGCAGCGTCGCGGTCACGCCGTTCTCGATCATCTGCAGGGCGGCGAGCCGGGTCAGCGCGTAGACATCGGGCGCGGCCCGTCCTCGCCGCCGGGCGATCCATGGCTCCAGCGCATCGTCGGGGAAGCCGAGCTGGATCTGGCTGAGGCCGCGACCATGCTGATGTGCGTTGATCAGACCGGGCATCAGGCAGGCATGGCCGAGCGAAACGATCTCGGCGCCCTGATGGGCGGCCCGCAATTCGCCGGCGGTGCCGCAGGCGGCGATGAGCCCGTCACGAACCAGGACCGCCCCGCCCGCGATCACAGGCGAGGCGGCATCCCGCAGGAGATAATCCGCTTCGAGAAGCAGCACGTCAGAACAGCTTCTGCGGCAGCCAGAGCGCCATTTGCGGCCACAGGACCAGCAGCGCCGTGAAGCCGAGCATCAGCAGCACGAAGGGGAGCGCGCCATAGATCACATCCATGATCGAGCCCTGGTTCCGGACGCCCTGCACGACATAGAGGTTCATGCCGATCGGCGGCGTGATCAGCCCGATCTCCATCATCAGCACCAGGAAAATGCCGAACCATACCGGGTCGATGCCGAGATGCACGACCAGCGGGAAGACCACCGGAATGGTCGCGATCATCATGGAGAGCGTCTCCATGAAGCAGCCGAGGATCAGGTAGAAGACCACCAGGATCAGGATGATCTCGAGCTGGCTGGCACCGAACTGCGAGACGAACGAGGTCAGCGCTTGCGGGATGCCGAGCACGCCGATCACAAAGTTCAGGAAATGCGCCCCGACCATGATCAGCAGGATCATCGCGGAGATGCGCACCGTCGCGATCATGCTCTCATGCAGCAGCGCGAGCGAGAATTGCCGCTTCGCGATGGCGACGCCAAGCGCGCCGACGACGCCGATCGCGGCCGATTCCGTCGGGGTCGCCCAGCCGAGATAGATCGACCCCATGACGATGACGAAGATCACGAAGGGCGGAAAGATGTCGAGCAGGCTCTTGATCTTCTCGGCGCGCGGCCGGGCCGGCAGGACCGGCCCGGCGAGGCTCGGCTTCAGCAGGGCCATGACCACGATGAGGGCCATGAACAGCGCGGTCAGGATGAGGCCGGGAACGATGCCCGCCGCGAAGAGCTGGCCGATCGAGGTGTTCGTCATCGAGCCATAGATGATCATGTTGATCGATGGCGGGATCAGGATGCCGAGCGTCGCGCCGGCCGCGATGGAGCCGGTGGTGAGGCGGTCGTCATATTGGCGCTCGTGCAGGAGCGGCACGGCGACGGTCCCGATCGTCGCGGCGGTCGCGACCGACGAGCCGGAGACCGCGGCGAACACTGCGCTCGCGCCGATATTGGTATGGAGCAGCCCACCAGGCAGGCGCCGCAGCCAATCGGACAGGCAGCGATAGAGCCCGTCCGCGACGCCGGAGCGGACGAGGATCTCGCCCAGGAACACGAAGAGCGGAATGGCGGTCAGGATGAAGTCGTTCTGCCCACTCCACATCTGGTTGCCGAAGCCCATCAGGGTCGGCCAGCCGAGAAAGCCCCAGGCCCCGATGAAGGCGGTCAGGAACAGCGCGATCGCCACGGGCAGCCCGATCATCATCAGGCCGAGCATCATCACGAAGCCGATCGCGGCGCCGGTCACCCCGATCATCGGCCCTGCACCTTCATTTCGAGGGTCGGCACGGTTTCCTCCTCGATGATCTCGTCGAGTGTCTTGACGCCGTAGAAGCGGTTCAGCCCGGATCGATCGCGAGCCATCAGCCAGCTCGCATGCAGGGCGACGGCGGCGGAGGTGACGGCGAAGAACAGCAGGCCCGCGAACCAGAGGAGCTGCGGCTGCCATAACGGCGTCATCAGCGGGGTTCCGGACAGAGCGCGGTATTCGATGCTCTCGCTCAGCGCGGCATAGGCGCGCCAGGCCATGAAGCAGGCCATCACGGTGACACACCAGGCCGAGATCAGGTTGAGGATGGAACGCGCACCGGTGCCGACGCGCTCGAGGAGAATCTCGACGCGCGTATGCGAGCGCTCCAGCAAGGCGTAGGAGAAGCCGAAGGCGGCGAGGATCGCCAGCACATAGCCGCCGAACTCGTCCCCGCCCTGCAGCGAGAAGTTCATGAAGCGCCGCAGCAGGATTTCGGCGGTGACGAGCAGCGCGAGGCCGAGCAGTAGATAGCCGGCGATCAGCGACAGCGCCCTGGCGGCGGGCAGCAGGGCGCGCGCGACCGGGTTTGCCTGGGTCATGACCATGTTCCCTGAAAAGAAGGGCCACCCCGGAGGGTGGCCCTGTTGGCTACTGGATGGTCAGGCCGACTGCGGCGCCCGCGGTCTCGCTCCATTTGGCCGAGCAGGTGGCGTCGACCGCATTGCAGGTCTTCTTCCAGATCGGCAGCACGACCTTCTCCGCGACATCCTTGATCGCGGCGCGGTCGGCGGCGCTGATCTCGACGAGCTTCATCGAGAACTTCTTGTGCGACTTGCAGCCGGCCTGCCCGGTGCTGCAGGCCGTGGCGTCGTCATTGGCGGTGATGGCGAGGTTCCAGAGCTGGTCCTCGAGTGCCTTGAACTGCGCGGAGAGCTTCGCCTGCTGCTCGGGGGTGAACTTCTTCCAGGTGTCGAGATTGATGAAATGTCCCTGGACCGAGCCGGATACCGAAAGCGGCAGGAGATGGGTCGTCACCTCCGGCCAGTTGCCGGTATTGCCCGAGGTCGGCGAGGTGACGCCGCAGGAAGCGACCCCGCGCTGGAGCGCCGGATAGACCTCGGAGAACTGCAGGGTGACCGGCGTCGCACCGAAATGCTCGAGCATGGCCGACATCGACGGCGTGAACGAGCGCACCTTCAGGCCCTTCAGATCCTGCAGGGACTTGATGTCGTGGTTGCAGTAGAAGACCTGCGGCCCGAACGGCCACAGCGTCAGAACCTTGGCGTTGAAGCGCGCCTGCAGGCGCGCATCGAAGGCGGCACGATAGGCGTCGACGACCTTTCGCAGGCTCGCCATGTCGGTGGCGACGCCGATCAGATCGACGCCTTCGAAGAAGGGGTCGTCACGCGAGGCCATGCCGATCTGCACCGACATGACGTCGAAGGAGCCGCCGCGCAGCATGCGCAGCGCGTCCGGCGCCTTCACCCCGACGACATCCATCGGATTGTAGTTCATGGCGATCGGCACGCCCGCCTTGGCGCCGAGCGCATCGAAGAACGCCCGCTCGATTTCGACCTGCTTGACGTTCTGCGAGAAATTGCCGGCGACCCGAAGCGGTGTCTGCGCCGATGCGGAAACGACGCCGGCCAGCATGGCCGCCGCGAAAGCCAAGCGCGGAAATAGATTCCTCATATCTGCCGTCCCCTTTTGCATTTTGCATTCAGAATGAGCATTGATCGTCAAAAAGACGCTCTCGCCGAGACAATGCACATTTCAGGCCAGGCCGGTTCCCCAGGCGCACTCGCATCCGGCGAAGATGTGGAGCGCTCTTGCGGTTTTGAGCAGCCTATCGCGAAAAATGGCTCGTACAATAAAAAAATCGGCTCAGCGTGCACTTGCCAGCGATGTCGGATTCGCGACATACAGAGGTTTGAAATCTGGCGACCAGCCTATCGCCCTCCGGCTCTGTGAGTGATTTCTGAATGCAATATGACGTTAAGCCGACTGTGATCGGCATGCTCACCCCGTCCTCCAACACGGTGCTCGAGCCCTATACGGCGGCCATGGCCTGGCCGCTTTTTCCGGCGGTGAGCGTGCATTTCAGCCGCTTCCGGGTGACGAAGATCGCGCTCGACGCGGCGTCCAACAGCCAGTTCTCGCTCGAGCCGATCCTTCAGGCGGCAGATCTGCTCGCCGATGCCCGCCCCGATGTCATCGCCTGGAACGGCACATCGGCGAGTTGGCTCGGCTTCGACAGCGATGAGAGGCTCTGCGCCGCCATCGCGGAACGGACCGGCGTGCGCGCCACCAGCGCGATCCTCAGCCTCAACCATCTGCTCAAGGCGATGGGTGTCAGGCGGCTCGGGCTGGTCACGCCCTATACGAGCGATGTGCAGCAGAAGATCATCGCCAACTATGCGGCGCTCGGCATCGAGACGGTCGCCGAGCGGCATAGCGGCAGGTCCGACAATTTTTCCTTCGCGGAAGTCGCCGAGGCCGAGATCGCCGGCATGTGCCGCGAGGTCGCCGCCAGTGCGCCGGATGCGCTCGCCATCGTCTGCACCAATATGCGCGGCCCGCTGATCGCCCCGCAGCTCGAGCGGGAACTCGGTATCCCGGTCCTGGATTCCGTCGCCTTCACCTTATGGGGCTGTCTCGATGCCGCGGGCGCCGATATGCAGCCGCTGCGCAAGCTCGGTCGGATGTTCGGGCATCGAACACTGGCCGCGCCGGTTGTCGCGTGAGTCAGGCCTTGCCGGTGCCACCCGCCTTTCCTGAGCCGGAAGCTGCGCCGATGGCGATGCCCCCGACCCTGCACGAGGCCCTGATCGCGCAATTGCGCACGCTGCTGCTCAATGGCGAGCTGGCCGACGGCAGCCGGATTCCCGAGGCCAAGCTGTGCGAACGCTTCGGGGTATCGCGCACGCCCTTGCGCGAGGCGCTCAAGGTCATGGCTGCGGAAGGCTTCGTCACCTTGCGGCCGAACCGCGGGGCCGTGGTCGCGCCGATCGACCCCGGCGAGATCGGCCCGCTCGTCGAGTTCAAGGGCGCGCTGGAGCGGCTGATCGGCCTGCTCGCCCCGGAGCGCGCGAGCGATGCCGACATCGCCGAACTCGAGCGCCTGCATTTTGCCCTGAAGGACGCCCTGATGCGGGATGAGCATGCGAGCTACACGCATCTCAATTTCGCCTTCCACCAGAAGCTGGCGCAGACGACGCAGAACCCGGTTCTGGTGCAGAGCTACGAGGCGCTGCAGCAGAAGATCTGGCGCTATCGCTTCACCATCAACGAGCTCTCCGAGCGGCTGACGCAATCCTACCAGGAACATGAGCGGATCATGATCGCCCTGCGCGCCCGCGCCCGGCTCGACCTCGCCGAGCGGCTTGAGGAGCATAACCGCCTGACCGGTGAGGCCATGTCCCGGGCGCTCGCGGCGGTCGCCAGGCCAGGCAAGGCGCCGAGCGCCCGCAGACGGAGGAAGTCGGCATGAGGACGTTCGACACAATCATCCGCGGCGGGCGCATTTCGACCGCCTCCGACACGTTTCACTGCGATATCGGCATCAGGCATGGCAGGATCGCCGCGCTGGGCGAGGATCTCGGCGAGGCCGAGCGCGTTATCGAAGCGCAGGGGAAATGGGTTCTGCCTGGCGGCATAGACAGCCATGTCCATATCTCGCAGCCCTCAGGCGAGGGCATCCGGATGGCCGATGATTTCGAGAGCGCGACGCGCTCGGCGGCACTTGGCGGCAACACCACCGTCCTGCCCTTCTGCCTGCAGGAAAGCGGAGTTCCGCTGCGTCAGAGCGTGCAGGCCTATCACGCCATGGCTGAAGGCGCCTGCTATACCGACATCTCGTTCCATCTGATCATCTCGGACCCGACCGAGCAGGTCCTGGGCCAGGAGCTGCCGGCGCTGGTCGGCGACGGCTATACCTCGTTCAAGGTCTTCATGACCTATGAGGGCCTCGCCCTGAGCGATCTGGAGCTGCTGAAGGTGATGGCGGTGGCGCGCGAGACGCGCGCACTCGTCATGGTCCATGCCGAGAATTACGACGTCATCCGCTTTCTGACCGAGCAGCTCGAACAGGCCGGCAGGACGACTCCACGCTTCCACGCGACCTCCCGCCCGGTCATCGCCGAGCGCGAGGCGACCTATCGCGCGATCTCGCTGGCGGAACTGTCCGACGTCCCCCTGATGGTGGTCCATGTCTCCAATCGCGAGGCGATGGAGGAGATCCGCCGGGCCCAGCAGAAGGGCCTGAAGATATTCGGCGAGACCTGCCCGCAATATCTGACCCTGACCGAGCAAGATCTAGACGGCCTCAACATGGAAGGGGCGAAGTATGTCTGCTCGCCGCCGCCCCGCGATGCGGCCAGCCAGGAAGCCTGCTGGGAAGGGCTGCAGCAGGGCGTGTTCTCGGTGTTTTCCTCCGATCACTGCCCCTTCCGCTATGACGATCAGCAGGGCAAGCTCGCACCGAAAGGGCGCACCAGTTTCCGCTGGGTTCCCAACGGCATTCCCGGCGTCGGCGCACGCCTGCCGATCCTGTTTTCCGAGGGCGTGATCGCAGGGCGGATCGATATCAACCGCTTCGTCGCCCTGACCGCGACCAACCATGCCAGGACCTATGGGCTCTATCCGCGCAAGGGTACGATCGCGGTCGGTGCCGACGCCGACATCGCGATCTGGGATCCGCAGATCGAGCAGGTGCTGACGCATGCCATGCTGGACGACGGCTCCGATTACACGCCCTATGAAGGCATGAAGATCACCGGCTGGCCGGTCATCACCCTGGTCCGCGGCGAGATCGTCGCCCGCAACGGCAGGATCGAGGCCCGAAAGGGCCACGGAACCTACCTCAAGCGAGAGATCAGCCAGTTCGCCTGAGCCGGGAAAACCTGGTCGGCGCGACGGGCTTCGGAATTCGAGGCGGGCTGCTCACCCCCGCATGCTGCCCGTCTCGATGAAGCGCTGGTGCCAGGACAGGGCTTCGGCCGGCAGGCAAGGCGATTGCAGGCCGTAGGATCCGGCCTGGGCCCGGCGGTAATAATCCTCCAGTGCCGGCCGGTAGTCCGGATGCGCGCAGTTGGCGATGATCGTGCGAGCGCGCTGCTTCGGGCTGAGGCCGCGCAGATCGGCGAGGCCCTGCTCGGTGACGATCACCTGCACGTCCTGCGTGATGTGGTCGACATGGCTGGCCTGCGGCACGATCGCCGAGATCGTGCCGCCCTTGGCGGTCGAGGGCGTCATGAAGATCGAGATATAGGCGTTGCGCGCGAAGTCGCCCGAGCCGCCTATGCCGTTCTGGATGCGCGAGCCCATGACATGGGTCGAGTTGACGTTGCCGTAGATGTCGGCCTCGATCAGCCCGTTCATGGCGATGCAGCCGAGCCTGCGTATCAGCTCGGGATGATTGCTGATCTCCTGTGGTCGCAGGATCATGTGGTTGCGATAGCGCGCCATTCCGGCATTGATCTTCTCGGCCGCCTGCGGGCTGACCGAGAAGGCGGTGGCCGAGGCGAGCGTCAGCTTGCCCGCATCGATCAGGTCGATCATCCCGTCCTGGATGACCTCCGTATAGGAGGTCAGGTTCTGGAACGGCGCGTCCAGCAGGCCCGAGAGCACGGCGTTGGCGATGTTGCCGACGCCCGATTGCAGCGGCAGCAGCGAGGCGGGCAGGCGGCCCTTCGCCACCTCATGGCTCAGGAAGGCGATGAGGTGGCCGGCGATGGCCTTGGCCGCTGCATCCGGCGGCGAGAAGGGCAGGTTGCGGTCCGGCGCCTCGGTCTCGACGATCGCGGCGATCTTTGCGGGGGCGCAGCGCAGATAGGGTTCGCCGATACGGTCCTGCGGCTTCACGAGCGGGATCGGCACGCGGTGCGGCGGCAGGGCCGTGCCGTAATAGATGTCGTGCATGCCTTCGAGCGCGGCGCTCTGCCAGCGATTGACCTCGAGGATCACCTTGTCGGCGCGGTCGAGCCAGGTCTTGTTGTTGCCGACGGAGGAGGACGGAATGAGCGTGCCGTCCTCGCGGATGCCGGTGACCTCTACGACCGCCACGTCGAGCGGGCCGAGAAAGCCCTGCCAGGCCATTGGCGCGACCTGCGAGAGGTGCATGTCGAAATAGTCCATCTGCCCGCTGTTGATCTTCTCGCGGGCGATGGGGTCGGAATTATAGGGCAGGCGGAATTCGATGCCGTCGACCTTGGCGAGGGCGCCGTCGAGCTCCGGGCCGGTCGAGGCACCGGTCCATATCCTGACGCGGAACGGATCGCCCGCCGCATGGGCCGCCTCGATGCGCGCCGCCAGGGCCAGCGGCACCGCCTTCGGATAGCCCGAACCGGTGAAGCCGCTCAATCCCACGGTCATGCCGCTCTTGACGAGCGCTGCTGCATCCTGTGCGCCCATCACCTTCGCGCGCAGTGCCGCATTCGCAATTCTCGACATCTCGAAATCCGTTTCTGATCGATCCGGTTCAGGCGAGCCGGAGGCTGCTCCGGTCAAATTCGTGGTTGAGAGAGCTCCACGGGGCTGAACCGGTCGCGGCCAGGGCAGTATCCCCGCAGCCGCTTCCTGGTTCTTCCACGCCGAGACGGGGGCCAAGGTCAAGCCGTGCTTTGGTCGCAGCGGGCGCGGGCCGGTGCTTCAGGGACGGCCCGGTCTGTGTGGCGGCGCCCGATCCGCGGCAGGGTCTGGTGTGTGAACAGGCGTGAACATCGCCGCAATTCTAGCGATCGGATTGAACCGGGTTTGACGCGCTTCGGGCATTTTGCGGGCACGTTCATCTGTTGGGGAAACCATGAAAAGCTGTTCGGTCATGATGCTCGCCTTGGCGGCGTTCTGCGGTGTCGAGGCGGGCGATGCGCGCTCTGCTTCAAATGAGGCCGAAACTGCCATTCTCACGGCCACGCCGGTGCGCGACGATCCGGCCAAAGCCGGCCTCGTGCTTGCAGCCACCCGATCTGTCGCGGATGGCGAGCTCTTCGACTTCGAGACATTGGGCCATCTGGCCGCCTCCCACGGTCCCTACGACCATAATGGGAGCCTGATGAAGATGGCGTTCGAGCACGGCCTCATCGTCTACGAGGAGCCGAAGGCCTCCCTGAACGGCCTCGCCCGGAAGGGGACGGTCCTGTTCCGCGGACAGCCCTTCAAGGAAGGTGGCAAGCTTTCGGGCACCGCCTATGCGTTCAAGCAGGGCTGCCCGCCCGCACCCTACCAGGTGACGGGCGGATATTCGAAGGACCGCGCGACGGTGACGCTGCGTGGGGCGGGGCCGGTCCGGGAGGGCTGCACGGTCGTCGGGCTCTCCTCGAAGAGCCCCCATTCGGTCCTGGTCTTCAGGAGCCTGATGAGCGATTGAGCCGGCATCGGGCGCCGATCGTTCGGCCGCCGCGACGCCATTGCGACGGACGGAAGCGGGCGGGGATCGGCGCCGGAAACATGGCGCGGCCTGCCCGCCGCATCCGCGTCTGCCGCCTGCCGAAACGAGCGGGCATCGCGAAGCGCGGTTGCGGCGAGGCCACGAAACCGTTCGGTCGCTATGCGGTCATGTCAGGTCCGCTTCCCCGCTCCGGCGTTCCTCACAGCCCCGCTCCGTGACAAGGAGGGGCGATCGCGTCCCCCGAGCTGGCGGCGCGCCGAGAGATCAGGGAGGGCTATCGTGAGAGAAACCGGCGCAACCGCGCTGTCCTATGGCGCGGGGCTGGCCGACGCGGCTTCGATCCGCGATTTGCGCACCCTGTCGCAGCGCCGCCTTCCGAAGGCGGTCTTCGACTATATCGACGGCGGGGCCGAGGACGAGACGGCGCTGCGCGACAATGAGGACGGCTTCCTCGGCTGGCATCTCGTGCATCGCATCGCCGTCAATGTCGCGGAACGCTCGGCGAAGGTCGAGCTGCTGGGGCGCGAGCAGGCGCTGCCGCTGGTCTTCTCGCCCACCGGCCTGACCGGATTCTACCACCCCAATGGCGAGATCCTCGCCGCCCGGGCAGCCGGCCGCATGGGCATCCCCTACACGCTGTCGACCATGTCGGTGGCCTCGATCGAGGAGGTCGCCAAAGGGGCGCCCGAGACCGATCTCTGGTTCCAGCTCTACGGCCTGCGCGACCGCGACTGGATGCATGGTCTGGTGCGCAGGGCGCAGGAGGCGGGCTATCGCGTGCTCTGCGTCACGCTCGACCTGCCGGTCTCCGGGCGGCGCGAGCGCGACGTCCACAACCGCTTTACCATGCCGCTGCGGCCGAGCCTCGCCAATGTGCTCGATCTGGCCCTGCATCCCTCCTGGTCGTTCGGCGTGCTGCGCTCGCCGCCGCGCTTCGGCAATTTCGAGGATGCCGGGACGACCGGCTTCACCAATATCGCCCAGCGCATCGCCGGTTCCTTCGACGCGTCCCTGCACTGGGGCGATGTGCAGAAGCTGCGCGATCTCTGGCGCGGCCCGATGGTGATCAAGGGCGTGATGCATCCGGAGGATGCGGCGAAGGCGGTGGAGATCGGCTGCGAAGCGCTGATGGTCTCGAACCATGGCGGACGCCAGCTCGACCATTCGCCCGCTCCGGTCACGATGCTGCCCGAGATCGCGCGGGCGGTCGGACGCCGGGCCCAACTCATCGTCGATGGCGGCGTGCGGCGTGGGACGGACATACTGAAGGCGGTCGGTCTCGGTGCCACCGCCTGCAGTATCGGCCGCCCCTTCCTCTGGGGGCTGACGGCCGGCGGCCAGGAAGGCGCGGAGAAGGCGATCACACTGCTGCGCCACGAGCTCGACGTGGCGATGATCCTGCTCGGCGTTGCGCGGCTCTCAGCCGTGACGCCGGATCATCTGCGTCCGGCCCAGCGGCGCACCCGCACCTGACGAAATGCTTGTCGGCCGGGCCCCGAAGGGCCCGGCCGGATTGGTCTCAGCCTTCGGCCCAGCGCTGCTGCAGGGCAGTGACGGACATGTAGTCATAGGCGAAGTCAGAGATCGCCCAATAGCGCAGGCTGTCCTGCTGATACGCCCAGAGATGGTCGTAGATCTTCTTGAAGTTCGGGTTGGCGGCCGACATCTCGGCGTAGAGATCCTTGGTGATCTTGTAGCTCGCCTTGAGGATGTCGTTGGGCAGCTGCCGCAGCTGGGCGCCGCCGGCGACGAGACGCTTGAGCGCGGCCGGGTTCAGCACGTCGTATTTCGCCTGCATGTCATGGCCGGCTGCCTCGGCGCAGATCTTCAGCGCCTTCTGATAGGCCGGGGGCAGGCTGTTCCACTTCTCCAGGTTGATGAAGAAGCTGAGCTCGGCCGAGCCGTCCCAGAAGCCCGGATAATAGTAATACGGCGCGACCTTGGCGAAGCCGAGCTTCTCGTCGTCATAGGGGCCGACGAACTCCACGGCATCGAGCACGCCGCGCTCCAGCGCGGGGTAGATGTCGCCGGCGCCGAGCTGCTGCGGCACCACGCCCATCTTCTGCAGCACATTGCCGCCGAGCCCGCCGATGCGCATCTTCAGGCCCTGGAGGTCGGCGGCCGACTTGATCTCCTTGCGGAACCAGCCGCCCATCTGCGCGCCGGTATTGCCGGCCGGCAGGTTGTAGATGTTGAACTTGGCATAGAACTCGTTGAGCAGCTCCAGGCCGCCGGCATGGTAGAGCCAAGCCTGCATCTGGCGGCTGTTCGGGCCCCAGGGGATCACGGTTCCGAAGGCGAAGGCGGTGTCCTTGCCAATGTAGAAATAGGAGCCGGAATGGCCCATCTCGACGGTGCCGGTCGTCACGGCATCGGCGACCTGCAGCGCCGGCACGATCTCGCCGGTGGCGAAGACCTGGATCTTGAACTTTCCGTCGGTGACCGCAGCGACCGCTTCGGAGAAATGGGTGCAGGCTCCGAACAGGGTCTCCAGCGACTTCGGATAGCTCGAAGCCAGGCGCCAGGAAATCGTCGGCAGGCTCTGCGCGATCGCCGGGCTGGCGATGCCGGCGGCCGCGCCGATGCCGGCGCCCTTCAGGAATGAGCGGCGTTTCATCAGTAACGTTTCCTCTGGAACAGCAGTTTTGTCGGCCACCGGTATCGGCTTGGACGCGACCATGTCAGCGCCCTCCACCGGTGGCAAGCCGGACGGTCAACCCCGTAATTAGGCGAAGCAGGCGAAAGGTGAAGCTTTCGGTCCCGGGAGACCGGTTTTCTGGAGCAAACCATAGGGCGTCAGGCTTTTCCGGCCTGCCGGCGCGCGCCGAATTTTTGCTGCGGGTGATGTCCGGCTGGCGCGCGCGAAGGCCGGCGGGACAATGGAGCGGCGCATCCGCTCCATCAGCGCATCCGTCCGGGATGATTGATTCTGCCGATGCGGCGCGCCAGCCGATCCCGGAAGCGCCGCCAGGAGCTTGCCGCTCCGGGCGTGCAGGCCTTAGTCGAGCGCCGTGACGCGCAGGCGCAGCGCGTTACCGATCACGCTGACCGAGGACAGCGCCATCGCCGCTGCCGCGATGATCGGCGAAAGCAGGATGCCGAAGAACGGGTAGAGCAGGCCTGCGGCAACCGGAACGCCAGCGGCGTTGTAGATGAAGGCGAAGAACAGGTTCTGCCGGATATTGCTCATCGTCGCGCGGCTGAGCTGAAGCCCGCGCACGATGCCCTGCAGATCGCCCTTGACCAGGGTGACGCCGGCGCTCTCGATCGCGACGTCGGTTCCGGTTCCCATGGCGACGCCGACATCGGCGGCGGCGAGGGCAGGGGCGTCGTTGACGCCGTCGCCGGCCATCGCGACGACCCGGCCCTGGCCGCGCAGCTTGTCGACCACGGCGCTCTTCTCCTCCGGCAGCACTTCGGCCTCGACCTCGTCGATGCCGAGCTGGCGCGCCACGGCCTGCGCTGTCGTCCGGTTGTCGCCGGTCAGCATGACCACCCGGATGCCGGCGTCGCGCAGCGCCCGGATCGCCGCCGGGGTGGTCTGCTTGATCGGGTCGGCGATCGCCAGCAGGCCGGCGAGCTTGCCGTCGATGGCGACGAAGATCACCGTGCCGCCTTCGCCGCGCAGGGTCTCGGCCTCGGCGGACAACGCGGAAAAGTCGATGCCGAGCTCGCCCATGATCCGGTGGCTGCCGATGACGAGCGCGCGGCCTTCGACGTTGCCGGTCACGCCCTTGCCGACCGGGCTGTCGAAATCCCGGGCTTCGGCCAGGGTGAGGCCGCGCTCCTTGGCGGCCTCGACGATCGCGGTGGCGAGCGGATGCTCGCTGGCGCGCTCGAGCGAGGCGGAGAGCCGCAGCAGCTCGTTCTGGTCGATGCCGCCGGCCGTCCGCATGGCGATCAGCCGGGGCTGGCCTTCGGTCAGCGTGCCGGTCTTGTCGACGACCAGCGTGTCGACCTTCTCGAAGCGCTCGAGCGCCTCGGCATTCTTGATCAGCACGCCGAGGCCGGCACCGCGTCCGACCCCGACCATGATCGACATCGGCGTCGCCAGACCGAGCGCGCAGGGGCAGGCGATGATCAGCACCGCGACAGCGGCGATGAGGGCGTGGGCGAGGCGCGGTTCCGGGCCGAACATCATCCAGGCGGCGAAGGCCGCAATGGCGATGACGATGACCAGCGGGACGAACCAGCCGGAGACCTGGTCGGCCAGGCGCTGGATCGGCGCGCGCGAGCGCTGCGCCTCGGCCACCATGTTGACGATCCGGGCGAGCATGGTGTCGCTGCCGACCTTGCCGGCGCGCATGATGAAGCCGCCGGTGCGGTTGAGCGTGCCGCCGATCAGCGCCGCGCCGACCTCCTTGGTGACCGGCATGGATTCGCCGGTCACCATGGACTCGTCGAGCGAGCTGCGGCCTTCGACGAGCTCGCCATCGACCGGCACGGTCTCGCCCGGCCTAACGCGCAGCCGGTCGCCGACATGGACGGATTCGAGCGGGATATCCTCGTCCTCGCCATCCTCGCGCACGCGGCGCGCCGTCTTCGGCACGAGATCGAGCAGGGCGCGGATCGCGCCGCCGGTCTGCTCGCGGGCCCGGAGTTCCAGGACCTGACCGAGCAGCACCAGCACGGTGATGACGGCCGCGGCCTCGAAATAGACGGCGACCGAGCCGTCGGCAGCGCGCAATGTCGACGGGAAGAGGTCGGGGGCGATGGTCGCGATCACACTGTAGATCCAGGCGACGCCCGTACCCATGGCGATCAGCGTGAACATGTTCAGGCTGCGATTGACGAGCGATGCGAAGGCGCGCTCGAAGAAGGGCCAGCCGGCCCAGAGCACGACCGGCGTCGCCAGGACGAGTTGCAGCCAGTTGGAATTCTGCGGCGCGATCAGCTGGTGCAGGCCGAGGAGATGGCCGCCCATTTCGAGGGCGAAGACCGGCAGGGTCAGGACGAGCCCGATCCAGAATCGCCGGGTCATGCCGACAAGCTCGTGGCTCGGTCCCTGATCCGCGGTTGGCATCTCCGGTTCGAGCGCCATGCCGCAGATCGGGCAGCTGCCCGGAGCGGGCTGTCGGATCTGCGGATGCATCGGACAGGTGTAGATCGAGCCTTCGGGCGCGGGCGCTGCGGTGGGCTTCGGCGCTGCGTCCTCGGCATAGGCGGCCGGCTTGGCCTCGAACTTGCCGCGGCAGCCCTCGGAGCAGAAGAAATAGCGCTTGCCGGCATGGGAGGCGCTGTACTTGGCCGTGGCGGGATCGACGGTCATGCCGCAGACCGGATCCTTGACGCTGTCCGGCGCGGCGTGGCCATGGCCATGATGGTGGCCGTGCTCGTGATGTCCGTGATGCTGGTGATCGGCCATCGTGCCTTCTCTCCTTCCCCGCGCCGTGATGCGAAGCCGGCGGGATCCGCCCGCCGGTCTCTCTCTCGGGTCAGCGCGTCAGCTGTGCGCTTGGGGTGTAGCCGGCCGCGGTCACGATCGCGCTCAGCGCTGCGAAATCGGCGCCGCCGCGGACGCTGACCAGCTTGGAGGCGGGGTCGGCGTCGACTGAGGTTCCCGGCAGCTTGCTCTCGATCGCGGTCTTGATGGTGCCGGCGCAATGGCCGCAGGTCATGTCCTCGACCCGGAAGCTGACGGCGCCTTCGGCCGGGGCCGCGGTGGTCGCGGCGGCTTGGGAATGTTGCTGGCAGGAGCACATGGTTCGCTGTCCTCGGTTGACGATGACAGCAGCCTGCACCTTCCCACAGTGGTAAGGTCAAGCCCTTCTGCACGTGCCGAGTGTGAAGCGCCGCGGCGGGCTCAGCCAGCCGTGTCGGCGAGTTCCTTCTGCCTGATGCAGGCGACGCTGTGGCCGGGGCCGACCTCCTCGATATCGGGGATCGCGCTGGCGCAGGCGTCGATCACATGCGGGCAGCGCGTGCGGAAGACGCAGCCCGAGGGCGGGTTGAGCGGGCTCGGAATGTCGCCCTTGAGGATGACGCGCTCGCGTTTGGCGCTCGGGTCCGGGATCGGCGCGGCCGAGAGCAGCACCCTGGTGTAGGGGTGGCGCGGATTGGCGTAGACCTCCTGCGCCGGCCCCTTCTCCATGATCCGGCCGAGATAGAGCACGACGATGTCGTCGCAGAGATACTCGACCACCGAGAGGTCATGGCTGATGAAGACCATGGTCAGGCCGAGTTCGCGCTGCAGCTCCTGGATCAGGTTGAGCACCTGGGCCTGGACCGAGACATCGAGCGCCGAGACCGGCTCGTCAGCGATGATCAGCTCCGGCTCGACCGCGAGTGCCCGAGCAATGCCGATGCGCTGGCGCTGGCCGCCGGAGAACTCATGCGGATAGCGCCGTGCGTGCTCGGCGTTCAGCCCGACCCGGCCGAGCAGCTCGGCGATGCGGGCCTCGCGGGCCTTGCCCTTGGCGAGGCCATGCGTGTCGATCGCCTCGCCGATGATCTCGCCGACCCGCATGCGCGGGTTGAGGCTGGAATAGGGGTCCTGGAAGATGATCTGCAGCCGCCGGCGATAGCCGCGCAGCGCCTTCTCCGGCAGGCCGAACAGGTCGACGCCGTCGAACACGGCCTCACCGCCGGAGGGCTCGACCAGACGCAATATGCAGCGCCCGACCGTGGTCTTGCCCGAGCCGGATTCGCCGACGATGCCGACGATGCTGCCGCGGCGAACCTCGAAGGAGACGTCGGAGACCGCCCGGACCTCGCCGCCACGGGTCGAGAAGACCTTCTGGAGATTGCGGACGGAGAGCAGCGGCGTCTCCGAAGCGACCGGGTTTGCGGGCGTGCTTGCAGCGGTCACAGCGCGTCATGCCTCCAGCAGCGGGTGAAATGGGCGGCCGCGACGTCGAGCAGCGGCGGCACGGCCTGCGTGCAGCTTTCTTCGGCCAGCGGGCAGCGCGGCGCATAGGTGCAGCCGGGCGGCAAGGCGAGGGGGCTCGGCACGCTGCCGGGGATGGCGTTGAGCAGGCGGCGGCCCTGGCCGGGAACGCGGTCGCGCCGCGCATCGGGAATGCAGGAGAGCAGGCCGCGCGTATAGGGGTGGCGCTGCCTTGCGAAGACGCCGGCGACCGGGCCCTGCTCGACGACGCGCCCGGCATACATCACCGCGACCTCATGGGCGATCTCGGCGACGACGCCGAGGTTATGGGTGATAAACAGGATGCTCATGCCGATCTCGGCCTGGAGCCGGCGCAGTAGATCGAGGATCTGCGCCTGGATGGTAACGTCGAGCGCGGTCGTCGGCTCGTCGGCGATCAGCAGGGCCGGATTGCAGGACAGAGCGAGCGCGATCATCACGCGCTGGCGCATGCCGCCGGACATTTCGTGCGGATACTGTGCGAGGCGCCGCTCGGCCGCCGGGATCTCGACCAGCTCGAGCATGCGCTTCGCCCGCGCCCGCGCCTCGCGCCGCGACAAGGGCTCGTGCAGCAGGATCATTTCCATGATCTGATCGCCGACGGTGAAGAGCGGGTTGAGGCTCGTCATCGGCTCCTGGAAGATCATCGCGATCTCGCTGCCGCGGATGGCCCGCATCCGCTTCAGCGGCAGCTGCGCGAGATCGACGACCTTGCCGCTGCGCAAGCGGTAGAGGATGCGCCCGCCGACGATGCTGCCGGGATGGGCAAGTAGCCGCATGATCGAGAGGCTGGTCACCGACTTGCCGGAGCCGGACTCGCCGACCACGGCGAGCGTCTCGCCGCGGCGCAGCGAGAAGCTGACGCCGTCGACCGACTTCACCGCCTGCGATCCGAGCAGGAAGTGGGTCTGCAGGTCCTCGACCCTGAGCAGGATGTCGTCCTCGGTCGCGCGCGCGGCGACGGCTGTCGTTTCCGTGGTCGCCATGGTCAGAGGTCCTTGCGCAGGCGCGGATCGAGCAGATCGCGCAGGCCGTCGCCGACAAGCTGCAGCGACAGGACGCTCAGCACGATCGCGGCGCCGGGGAAGAGCATCATCCAGTCGGCCTGGCCGATATATTGCCGGCCGCCGGCAATCATCGTGCCCCAGGTCGGGATTTCCGGGCTGACGCCGACGCCGAGGAAGGACAGACTCGCCTCTGCCAGCATCGCATAGGCGAAGATGAAGGTGGCCTGGACCAGGATCGGCGAGACGAGGTTGCGCAGGACATGGCGGGTCATGATCCGCCAGGTCGGCACGCCGAGCGCCCGCGCCGCCTCGACATAGGGCAGTTCGCGGATGATCAGCGTCGAGGCGCGCACGATGCGGGCGAGGCGCGGCGCGTAGACGATGCCGAGCGCGACGATGACCGTGGCGAGCGAGGGGCCGAGCGCCGCGACCAGCGAGATCGCCAGGAGGATGTCGGGGAAGGCCATCATCGCGTCGATGATGCGGGCGATGACGCCATCGGCCCGGCGGAAGAAGCCGGCGACGAGGCCGAGGGTGATGCCGAGGATCGCGGCGAGCGTGGTCGCCGCCGCGCCGACCAGCAGCGAGAGCTGGCCGGCATAGATGGTGCGGCTGAAGATATCGCGGCCGAACTCGTCGGTGCCGAAGAACCAGCGCTCGCTAGGCGGCTTCAGCCGGTTGACCACCGAAAGCCGGCTCGGCGAATAGGGCGCGATCAAGGGCGCGAGGATCGCCAGCAGGGCGATGACGGCGATGATGACGAGGCCGATCACCAGCGTCTTGCGCTGCAGGATTAGGCTGGCGAGCCGCGGGCGGGCGGCGGGCGAGGAGGGGGCGGCCATCAGTAGCGCACCCTGGGGTCGATCGCGAGATAGAGCATGTCGATCAGGAAATTGATCAGCACATAGAGGGCGGCGATGACGAGGAGCGCGCCCTGGATGACCGGATAGTCGCGGCGCAGCACGGCCGAGACGACGAGATTGCCGATGCCCGGCAGGCTGAACACGGTCTCGGTCACCACCGCGCCGGAGATCAGCAGTGCCGCGGTGAGGCCAATCACGGTCAAGACCGGGATCAGCGCGTTCTTGAGGGCGTGCTTCATCACCACGCCCCATTCGCCCATGCCCTTGGAGCGGGCGGTACGGACATAGTCGTCGTTGAGCACGTCGAGCATCGAGGCGCGGGTGAAGCGGGTGATCAGCGCCGAGGAGACGATGCCGAGCGCCAGCGCCGGCAGGACGAGATGGCGCAGCCGCTCGAGGAAGGAGGCGTCGGGGCCGCCATAGCCGGAGGCCGGCATCCAGCCATAACGCACGGCGAAGATCTGGATCAGGATCAGGCCGAGCCAGAAGCTCGGAATGCTCGCGGCGAACATGGCGAAGGTGGTGGCGAGCTGGTCGAAGAGCGAGCCGCGCTTATAGGCCGAGAGGATGCCGACCGGCAGGGCGATGGCGCTAGCGATCAGGATCGAGAACAGGGTGAGGAAGAAGGTCGGCTCGGCCCGCTCGGCGAGCGCGCTCAGCACGGGCATGTTGAGGAAGATCGACTGGCCGAGATCGCCGCGCAGGAGCTGGCCGAGAAACAGCACGTATTGCGTCGGCAGCGACTGGTCGAGCCCGAGCCGGCTGCGCAGGGCGCTGATGTCGGCGGCCGTCGCATCGGGGCCGAGCATGACCGCAGCGGGGTCGCCGGGGGCGATGCGGACGATGATGAAAACGATCGTCACGACCGTGAACATCACCGCCAGCATGCCGAGGATGCGCTGCATCACATATCGCGTCATCGCGTGCCGGTTTCCGTTGTGCTTGGTGAGGAGTGATCGCGGGCCGAGCGCCGTGCTGGCAGCGTTGCCCGCGGACGTTCTTGCAGGATCGATCGGGAATTCACCAACCTCATCCTGGGGAGCCGTGAAGCGGCGTCTCGAAGGATGATCCAGATGTCTCGGGAGCCTCCTGGACCATCCTTCGAGACGCCATTTCGGACGAAATGGCGCCTCAGGATGAGGGCTGTGAGTTGCCGAATGGCCTCTTGGTGATGGTCGGGAGCAGCGACCGGCTGCTCCCGTAGTGTGAAACCGTGAGGCTTTGGAACTTTGCTCAGGGCTTGAGCGAGGCGTTCCAGAAATACGGCCAGGGCGAGGCCGTGTAGCCGTTCAGGCGCGGCGACTTGGCGCTGAGGGCGGCGAAATCGCCGACCTTGTAGAACGGTACCTCTTCGAAGATCAGCTTCTGCAGATCGGCGAAGATCGCCTTGCGCTTGTTGACGTCCGACTCGGCATTGAGGGCGTTCAGCAGCTTGTTCTTGGCTTCGCTCGCCCACCAGCCGGGATAGCTGTCGGGCAGCGGCGCGATCAGGGCCGGCTCGGCGAGGAACGGGCTGTGGGTGATGAAGATGTCCCAGAGGGCCGGCTCGGCGCGGCGCTGCACCAAGGTCGCCCAGTCGACGACCTGGAGGTCGACCTTGAGGCCGGCGGCCTTGAGGTATTCGGCCGCGACCTGCGCCATCTTGTAATGGAACTCGTATTGCCGGCTGGTCAGGATGCGGATCGGCGCGCCGTCATATTTCGCGGTCTTCGCCAGGGCCTTGGCCTTGTCGGCATCGCCCTGGTTGTAGGCCTTGATGCCGGCATCGCTGCGCCAGGCATAGCCTTCCGGATACATGGCGCCGTCGACCTTGTAGAATTCCGGCTTGCCGAAGGCGGCGGCCAGCATGTCCTCGGCGTTCAGCGCAGCCTGGACAGCCTTGCGCATGTCCTGGTTGGTCATCATGCCCTGCTTGTTGTTCATGATGAACATCGGCCAGCCGAAGCCCTGCATCAGCAACGGCTCGGTCTTGGCCTGGCCCTTCAGCCGGTCGAAGGCCTCGACCGGGATCAGGTCGGCGAAGTCGAACTGGCCGGCGAGCGCGCCTTCGACGCGGGTGTTGGCGTCGGGCACCGGTACGAAGCGAATCTCGTCGAGATACTGCTTGCGGGCGCCGCCGAAGCCGTCGGGCTCGCCCTGGCGCTGCTTGTAGCCGTCGAAGCGGACAAGCTGGATGTACTGGTCGGGCTTGCGCTCCTTGAGCTGGTAGGGCCCGGTGCCGATCACCTCCTTGATCGGGTTCTCCATCTTGTCGGCCGGCATGATCACGGCCGCGGAGTTGTTGAAGGCGAGCAGCGCGGTGAGCGGCGCGAACGGGGCTTTCAGCGTGATCTTGACCGAGTTGTCGCCCTCCGCCTCGATCGAGGCGATGTTGGAGGCGACGAGCTTGCCGCGCGAGGCGAGCTCGGTCCAGCGCTTCAGCGAGGCGACGACGTCCTGCGCGGTCATCGCCTTGCCGTTGTGGAACGTGACGCCCTGGCGCAACGGGATGGTGTAGAGCTTGCCGCCGTCGCTGATCTGCGGAAGCGCCTCGGCCAGGAGCGGGGTCAGCGCCCAGTTCTTGTCGAAGGTGTAGAGCGTCTCGTAGAAATGCTGGGTGATCATGCCCAGAAGGTCGCCGGCGGCGACCATCGGGTCGAGCGTGTTGGGCTCGCCGATCGTGGCGACGTTGAGCGCGCCGCCCTTCTGCTGGGCGAGAGCCGGCGCCGCGGCGCCCAATCCCGCGACGGCGAGCGCGGTCGCGCCGATGCGGGCCAATTTCTTCAACATCTCAGCTTCCTCCCTGTGGTTTCTTGTCAGTCGGTGTTGAAATCAACGGCGCTTCCCGTCAGCGCCGGCGGATGGTCTCCACGACATGGGCGAGCTGCTCGACCACGGCGGCGGTGATCTGCTCACCCTTCTCGCGCGTGGCCAGCGAGGGGTCGCCGACGACCCCGGTGCCGCCGGACATTTCGTGCATGGAGCGGAACAGCGCGCCGCGGGCCGGCAGGATCATGTCGGCATTGGCCCAGTCATGGGTGCCGACATAGCTCATCCCCGAGACCAGCGCGGTGCGCACGCTCTTGGGGGCGCCGAGCAGCATCAGCGAGGTCTCGAACTCGCAGGCATGGTTGATGCCGGCGAAGCTGCTCTCGCGGATCGCGCCGAGTTCCTTGGCGGCGAGCCGCCACCAGGTCAGGAAGGCGATGCGACAGTCGCGATGCTTCGTGCCGAAGGTCTCGAGCAGCACCTGGCCGATCGCCTGGTTGCCGCCATGACTGTTGAACAGCACGATGTTGCGGAAGCCGTGGCGCGCGACGCTTTCGAGGATATCCCCGACATAGGCCAGGAAGGTCTCGTGGCGGACGCTGAGCGTGCCGGGAAAATCCATATGGTGCTCGGAGCAGCAGACCTTGACCTGGGGCAGGATCAGGACCTTGTCGCCGAGCTTCGCTTCCAGCGCCTGCAGGAAGTGGTCGCCGATGACCGCGTCGGTCTCGAGCGGCAGATGCGGGCCGTGCTGCTCGATCGCGGCGACGTTCAGGACGATCGGGATGTCGCGATCGAGCGCGGCGACTTCGTTCGTCGTGAGGGTTTCCCAACGCATGGAAATGAGCTCGCTGTTCAGGAAATCGTGCGGCCGCCGACGCGGAAGCGGGCGATGGCGGCCTCGTCGAGGACGATGCCGAGCCCCGGCCCGTCATCGGGAATGCGCACATGCGGCGGCTCGAAGGTGAGCGGCTTGGCGAGCAGATCGTGGCTGCGGATCATCCGGCCGAAAATGTCGCTCGGCCAGACGCAGCTCTTCGCCGCGGCAGCCTGGTGGACATACATCGCTTCGAGAATGCCGAGATCGACCTCCGAGCCGTGCCAGCAATAGACGCCGGCGGTCGAGGCGATGTGGTCGAGCGTCTGGAACTTGGCGAGGCCGCAATTGAAGTTGAATCCGTCGACCGCGCCATGAGCGATGGCGTTGATCGCGTCATGCGCGCGCTGGCCCTGATAGATATAGGGCAGCGAGACGTGCAGCACGATCGGGATCGAGGAGAAGCGGCGCAGCTCCGCGAAATCCTGCAACATCCAGCGCGGCAGCGGGTCCTCGAGCAGCAGGACGTTGCCGATTTTTTCCAGCTCCCGGATGATCGGGCGCGCATTGCCCGAGTTCTCCCAGCGCTGGTTGGGATCAAAGATCACCTTCATGCCGGGCGCATGCTGCTTGATCTGCGCGCACCAGCCGGCGACGTCGTCCTCGAGGTCGCATTTGAACTTGATGACCTGGTAACCCTGCTCGAAATAGCGCTTCACCCAGGGGCCGACCTCGTCCTGCGTGCGGTGGCTCGACCAGGCGCTGACATTGACCCGGTCGCGGATGGCGCCGCCGAGCAGCCGGTGCATCGGCACGCCCAGCGTCTTGGCATAGGCGTCCCAGATCGCGCATTCGAAGCCGTCATATTCGCGGCAGAGCGGCAGCGGCAGATCCTGCAGCGGCAGGTCGAAGATCGACTGGCCGATCAGGTTGGCGCAGATCGCCTCGAGGCGGGGCCATTCATGGTCGCGATAGAACTCGCCGATGCCGACGACGCCGTTCTTCAGCGTGATTCTGACGATCAGCTTGGGGAGCTCGTCGAACTGTACGCTCCAGCTCGCCTTGCCACCGACCGGCAGCATATGCAGCGGCTTGGCGAGGCTCTCGGAATTGATCACGCCGGGATTGGCGGGGACGATGACCTCGTCGAACTGGAAGGACAGGATCGTTCCGTCGGCTGGCTGCATGGCTCGGCTCGTCTTCTGGTCATTGGCGCGTGGCGCGCGACGGGCCGGGAATGTAGCTAGATTACATTTGCTGTCAATCGAGCCGAAGATATTTGCACATGCGATGACACTGTGGCGCCGTTTGGCAAGGGGTGGGATGCCTGTGGGCCGGGCGCTGCGCAGCTGCCAAGGTGTCCTGATCGAACGTTATCTGATTGATTCTTCGGTTTTTTCTCTGAGGCTATACGCCGCGGCGCCATGCCGAAGGTCTCGGCCGGCTCTCAGAGGGAATTTATGTAGTGGAATTACCTAATGGTGGAATCAGTCGCCGATCGGCTGCCCCTCTGTGCTGCCATGCAGGGCGATGAGCGTCGCGCGGGCGCGCCAGAGCTTCTTCGAGACGCTCTTCATGCGGCGGGCGCCGAGCAGGGTCGCGATGCAGTCGAGCAGGAAGAGCTGCCCGTAGCGGCCGCGATTGGGCATGTAGAAGAACTTTTCCTCGTCGAAGGCCTGGAGCGGCACGAGCACGCTGGCGATCTCGGCTAGCGGGCTCGGCGGGTGGGTGACGGCGATGACGCCGGCGCCCTGGCTGCGGGCGATCTCGGCGCTGTCGAGCAGCGAGCGCGGCTTGCCGGTGACCGAGAAGATCAGCAGGACGTCGTCGGGCCCGCAGGTCGCGGCCATGACGCGTTGCTGATAGGGGTCGGCCGTCGAGGATGCGGCGACATCTAGCCGGAACAGCCGGTTCTCCGCTTCGGTCGCGACATTGGCCGAGCTGCCGCCGACGCCGAAGCAGAAGATGCGGCGGCCCTTGTCGAGCAGGTCGACGGCGGCCTCGATCGCCTGCGGATCATGCTGGGCGAAGGCCATCGACAGCGCCTGCACGGTCGCGTTGTAGACGTGCTCGGCGACCTCGTTGCCGGTGTCGGCGGGCTGCTGGCGCTCGGCGGCGAGATACATCCGGCCGATCGCGTATTCCTGGGCCAGACGGATCTTGAAATCGGTGAAGCCGTCGCAGCCCATGCGGCGGGCGAAGCGCACCACCGTCGGTTCGCTGACATGGGCCTGGGTCGCCAGGTCGCGGGTGCTGATCCGGGCTGCACCGTCGATGTCCGCCAGAATGATCTCGGCGACATTGCGCTCAGCCCGGTTCATCTCGGGGGCTTCGAGCCGCATGCGATCGATCAGGCTGCTCACGTGGCGCATCGTCCCCTTTCCGGCATTCGCAGTTGCGGCGTCGCATATCCCGTGATCGGGACCAAGGGTATCCGTGCGGTCGCGGGCGGTGTTCCACAGCCCGGCGTGTGGCTCCGGCGAAACGCCGATTATCGCGACATGGACGGGCAGGGCAAGGCGTGTCGCCACAGGCCTGCCGCGAGATGGTCACGAAATCACCCGCGGGAGCTCGGCCTCTGCTCCCATTCGTACGGTCTTATGGAGACGATCGACAATCAGGGGAGGAGGTCTCATGCGCACGATCACGATAGCGGCCGTCGCAGCGCTCGCCCTGGCGGGTGTGGCGCAGGCTCAGACGGAGCCGAGCGGAACGCCGCCGGTGCAGTCGCCGGTGACTTCTCCCGACATTGTGCCGGCTGCGTCGGAGATCACGGCCATTCACGTGGTCGAGCTCGACGATCTGCCCGATGAGGCGAGGGCGAGAGTGAACCAGCATGTGGCGACTCGCACGGCCAACGAGGTGCAACAGCTGCAGCAGGCGATCGAGGCTGTGCCGACGGTCAGATCGGCGGTGGAGGCGCAGGGGTTTTCTGCCCGCGACGTGGTGATGGCCGAGATGAGCGACGAGGGGGAACTGACCATCGTCACCAGGCGCATCGGCTGACAGCGGCGCCTTCGGCTATCGGCTTCCCGGACGGCGTCGCTCCCGGGGAAGGAGCACTGTCACGCCGTCCGCTTCTTCTTCATTGAAACCGCCGGGGCGGGGGCGGGCGACAGTGTCGCCCTATGTGCTCAAGCCCTGCCTCCGGCGTCGCTTATCGACAGATCCAGCTTTCAGATGGCAACGTCGGGCACTGCCATTTGAAAGCGTCCGGTACTAGCTCCAGAACCCATCCTGATGGGCGCGTGGCGAGAACGTTTCCGAGTCGTCCTGCTGGGTCGTCTCGATGTCGTCCTCGTGTTCGGCGTCAAGTGCGCCTTCCGAGTCGTGCCGTTCGAGCATGGTTCTCTCCTTTCATGATCTAGGGGGAGTTTTGCTTCTGGCACACCAAAGATAGGTCTTTTTGCTGCGCTGCACAAGGTTTTGGGCGGGGCGGCGATCTTCCCGAAGGGCAAGGCCAGCTCAGCCATTGCCCCCCGAGGACCCTTCCGCAACGGTCGCCGACTGGCTCTCCGCAGCGCGATCCAAGCATGCGGCCATGGCCGACGTGCCCCAGGAATGCTTCGAGCACTGCGCCGTTCCGATGGTCAGATTGGGGGTCGATCCCTGCGGCTGCTGCGCTCCGCTGCATCCGCTGAGGGCCAGGGCGAGGATGGCCAGGGTCAGTCGCATTTTGGTCTCCCGGTTCGAAAGCCGACCAGTCCATCACAGAGATTTGGCAGGAGTTTGAAGCTGCACAAACGCCGATGCTGGCGCGCGATTTGCGCGTAAGAGGTCAGACCGTGCCGATGCCGTCCTATTTTGAAACGCCTTGCTCCATAACAGCGCAATCGGAGACGTCCCATGTCGTCGCGCCCCCTGTCTCTGCGTCTCGCCCGCGTCTTCGAGCGCCTTGACCGGCGCAAACGGGCCGCCCGAAAGGCGGCGGCCGCAAATGCCGTCCGGAACCCCGAGCCGCATGACGCCGAGACGTCGGAGGTGAAGGAGGGCGGCAAGAAGCCGGCCCAGGCCGGCGAGAAATAGCCTCTCCCTTTGTAGACCGCCCGCCGCACGATCGGCGGCGGGCGCGGGCTCGGCGCCGACCGCACCGAACCCTGTCGGCGGGCCGTCACCAGCTCTGGCGATCGTACCAGCTATCGACATCCGCCTTCACGCGGTCCTTCTCGATGCCGTAGCGCTCCTGGATCTTGCCTTCGAGCTGGTCGCGCTTGCCGGCGATGACGTCGAGATCGTCGTCGGTCAGCTTGCCCCATTGCTCCTTGACCTTGCCCTTGAGCTGCTTCCAGTTTCCTTCGACGCGGTTCCAGTCCATCGGATCACTCCTTTCAAGGGGGAGGGGTAGGAGGCCGCCCAGGCGGCCGCGCGGTCAGATCAACGGGCTACGATACGGCTCGGCCCGGTCGTCGAAACGACTCCAGCCGGTTCTGCGGTATTCGGCGAGGCGCTCGTCGCGGTCGATCGGCGTGGCGCCGTCCATGATCGCCTCTGCGGCGGGCGCCCGGTCGTCGCTGGTGCGGACCGAGACGACCGATCCACCGCGGCGCACCGTTTCGGCATAGTAGTTGGCGTCATCCTCGCTGGCGCCCGCGCTGGTCAGCGCGCCGACGATGCCGCCCGTCGCGCCGCCGGCGACAGCGCCGGCGGCGGTCGAGGCGAGCCAGCCGGCCGCTACCACCGGCCCGATGCCGGGAATGGCGATCAGGCCGAGGCCCGCCAGCAGGCCGGCGGCTCCCCCGAGCGCGGCGCCGATGCCGGCACCTTCGCCGGCATTGCTGTCATCGGCCTTCTCATGCCGCCCGACGAGGCTGATCTCCGAATTGGAGAAGCCCGCGGCTTCGAGCTGCTCGACGACGATGCGAGCGGATTCATAGGTGTCGTAGGATCGCGTGATGGTTTGGGTCATCTCTGCTTGTCTCCCGAAATCGATGAGGTCGCTCAGTTGCGGGTGATGTTGCCGCGGTAGTCGACCGAGACGCTGACCTGCGTGCCCGAATGCGTCGCCGTTCCCTTCCAGACGCCGTTGTCGTCCTTCTTGAGAGCGCTGACATTGGAGTAGCCATTGGCCTCGAGGCGGCTCTTGGCCTGGCCCTCGGTGAAGCTGTTGGCCCCCGGCAGTGGCGCATTGGCATCGGCCGGCGCCTTCGGGGCCGGCATCGGCGATGTGGTCGAGGTCTGTGCCTGCGCGCCGGTTGCAACCAAGGCGCAGAAGATCGACGTGAGAACCACGTTCCGCATCATTATCTCCTTGTGGAAAAACGGTATTTCGTCCGCTGCCAATAAAACTGGCGGCGGACGGACAAGTTCCCGGAAAACTGAAAATGCGGCCGGCGCCGTCCGTTGAGCCGGGGTGGCGGGGACTTCCCGGGCGTAGCGTCGGGGGAGCGCGGCTCGTCCGCGGCTCAGCCGGAGAAGGCGAAATCCAGGCCCGCGGCGACGTGGAGCTGCGTCGTGTCGAAGACCGGCAGAGCAAAGTCGCCCTGCGAGAGCAGCAGCGTCAGCTCAGTGCAGCCGAGGATGACGCTGTCGATCGCCTGAGGCCGCATGCGCTCGACTTCGTGCAGGCAGGTCGCGCGCGATTGCGGGCGTATGATGCCGCAGCAAAGCTCGTCGAAGATGATGTCGCTGATCGCGAGGCGCCCCCGCGCGTCGGGGATCGCCGGAGACAGCAGGCCGCCTTGCGCCAGGCGCTGACGATAAAAGCCCTGTTCCATGGTGTAGCGGGTGGCGAGCAGGGCCGGCCGCCGGCAGCCCGCGGCCTCGATGGCGCGTGCGGTAACGTCGACGACATGGATGAGCGGGATGCCGATCGCCGCCTCGATCTGTGGAGCGAGGCTGTGCATGGTGTTGGCGCAGATCATGACGCCGGCTGCGCCTGCACGCTCAAGGCCGCGGGCGGCGGCGATCATCAGCTCCGCCAGCTCGGCCGTGGCACCGGCCGCCTGAAGGCGGGCGATCGCGGCGAAGTCGAAGGAATGCAGCAGGAGCGGGGCGGAGTGGAGCCCGCCGAGCCTGGCCCGCGCGCCCTCGTTGAGCAGGCGGTAATACACCGCCGTGCTCTCCCAGCTCATGCCGCCGAGCAGGCCGAGCGGTTTCACGATCCGACGGCGTCCTGCGGGGCGTCGCCATCGCGGAAATGCGGCCCGCTCATCGCTTCTGCGTATGCGCGAAGACGTCGTAGTTCAGTTCGGCGATGCGGAACCATTGCTGGATCTCGTCGCGGAAGCGCGTCCACGGCTCGTAAATCCGCCGGAACTCGGCATTGCGCGCCGCTTCCTCGCGATAATAGGCGTCTGCCGCCTTGAACGCGGCTTCCATCACGTCGCGGGGGAAGGAGCGGAGCTGCACGCCAGCACCGACCAGGCGGCGCAGGGCGGCCATGTTCTGGGTGTCGTACTGCGCCAGCATCAGCATGGTCGACTCGGCGCTCGCCGTCTCGATCGCCGCCTTGAACTCGTCGGGCAGGGCAGCCCAGGCCTTGTCGTTGATGTAGAGGCTGATCTGCGGGCCGCAGTCCCACCAGCCCGGCGAGTAATAGTAGCGCGCCACCTTCT
Source organism: Allobosea sp. NPDC055594 (assembly GCF_053618995.1). Lineage (NCBI taxonomy): Bacteria > Pseudomonadati > Pseudomonadota > Alphaproteobacteria > Hyphomicrobiales > Alloboseaceae > Allobosea > Allobosea sp. NPDC055594. The sequence continues at coordinate 89,620 of NZ_JBSHIO010000003.1, read as the reverse complement.
GGAAGCCGAGGCGCTCGTCATCGGCCGGGCCGACCCATTCGACCGCGTCGATGGTGCCGCGTTCCAGGGCCGAATAGATGTCGCCCGCCGCGATGGTCTGCGGCACGACGCCCATGCGCGACAGGATCTCGCCGCCGATGCCGGGAATGCGCATCTTCAGGCCGGAGAGATCGGCGACGCTGTTGATCTCCTTGCGGAACCAGCCGCCCATCTGGCAACCGGTGTTGCCGAGCGGGAACTGAACCACGCCGAAGCGGGCGAAGAGGGGCCGCAGCAATTCGAGGCCGCCGCCCTGCATCATCCAGGCGATGTGCTGGCGCGAGTTGAGGCCGAAGGGCAGGCCGGTATCGAAGGCGAGCGCCTTGTCCTTGCCGGTATAGTAGAAGGTCGCGCTGTGGCCGCATTCGATGGTCCCGGCGCCGACCGCATCGAGCACCTGGAGCCCGCCGACGATCTCACCGGCCGCGAAGACCTGGATCTTGAAGCGTCCCTTGGTCAGCTGATCGACCCGGCGCGCCAGGTTCTCGGCGGCATTGAACAGGATCGGCAGGGATTTCGGGAAGCTCGAGGCCAGGCGCCAGCGCAGCTCGCCGGATTGCTGCGCTACCGCCGGTGCTGCGATCGTCGTGGCCGCGGCTGCTCCGGCCAGTATCCGCCTACGCGTGAACGCCATTTTCTCCTCCTCCGAGAATTGCGTCGGCTTCGATCTCGATCAGGATGTCCGGGTGGATGAAGGTGAGCCCGGCCAGAAAGGACGTGACGGGCTGGATCTGCCCGAAGAACTCGCCGTGGATCTTTCCGACCTTCTCCCAGTCATTGGCATGGCGCAGGAAGATGCGGGTGCGGACGGTGTTCTCGAGCCCGTTCATGCCGCAGGCCGTCAGGGCTTCGGCGATCTTGCGCAGGCTCTCCCTGGTCTGGACCTCGACATCGCCCGCCCCGACCACGCCGTCCGGGCCGAGGGCGGTGGTACCGGCGACGACGGCATGGTTGCCGACGCGGACGGCGCGACAATAGCCAATCCGCTTTTCATAAGGGCCGTCGCTGGCTACCTGCTGTCTCACAACCGTCTCGCCCTCTTATGTTCCGTTCGGAACATAAGAGGGCGGGCGCCGATCCCTGTCAATCGGATTCAGCGCGCATGCGAGATTCAGCGAAGGCCATGCTCACCGGCAACGCGATCACTACCGGCTACCGGATCAGCTTCCTGGCCAATTATCTGATGGGCGTGATCTATGCCCGGGTGCAGGCCGATCTCGGCTTCAACCGGGCCGAGGCGGCGATCCTGTTCTGCCTGGCGCATATGACGCCGCTGAGCGGGATCGAGATCGCCGAGATGACCGGGAGGCCGCGCAACAGCATCAGCCCGGCGGTCGGCAAGCTGGTGCGGCTCGGCCTGATCGCGAAGGAACCGGCCGAGCAGAACCGCAAGATCGAGCTGCTCTCGCTGACGGAGGAGGGGCGCGCGATGAGCGAGAAGGTCGTCGCCTATTTCATCGCGCGCGAGCGCCCGATGCTCGAGCCTCTGGTCTCCACGGCCGAGCGCGAATTGCTGGACGGGCTTCTAGCCCGGCTGATCTTCCGCGAGGACAACTGGCTCGACACCACAGTTTAGCGCGGCTTCCCTCGCCTTGCACCTTCGCTCCGGCTGGAGCGAAGGGAATACCGGATGAGATCGGAACCTAGCTGGCGCCGCTCGCGAGTTGACGGCGATATTCATCGACAGGCAGGCCGCCGACTCCCCAATCTTCAAAAGCGACCTCTTCGATCACGACGAAGGTGGTCGCCGGCTTCTTGTCGAGGATTGTAACGAGAAGATCTGTGATGCCTTTGATGAGCATCGCCTTCTGTTCCGCCGTCGCACCCTCGCGTGTGATCTTGATGTTGACGTAGGGCATCGCGTTACTCCGGCTTACGCTCGATGATCTGGAATATCTTGGCCATGATGCGCCACTGCCCATCGACCTGCACCAGCGTCAGGAAATCGACGAAATCACGCGCGCCTATGGTACAGCGCACACGGGCAAAGGCTGTGTTGTCGCCAGCGAAATCGATAGCGTCGATGACGTCGTGGCGTTCATCGCCGCGACTGGCCGGAGACTTTCTGGCCGCGATGACCTGCATGTATTCGGGCATCGTGCGATACAGCAGCGGGGTTTCGTCAGCTGTTGCGTATATTGCTTTCGGATGAAAGACCTGCTCGAGCTTCGCCGCGTCGCAGTAATATAGCCCGTCGAAATACGCCTCGAGGACCGCGGTGACAGCTTGAAATGGCGCGCTCATGCGGCGGCCTTCTCGATCAGCCCTTCGTCGACCATCGCCTTGCGGACCGCCGGCCGTGACGCCATGCTGGAGACGTATCGTTCGACCTGAGGCCAGCGGCTGAGGTCCAGTCCGACAAATCTCGCCCAGTTCAGAACAACGAACAGATATGCATCGGCAACACTGTAGGTCTCTCCGAGGACAAATCTTCGTCCGTCGGCAAGCATGCTTGCGACATCGCCGATCCGCCGGGCAAGCACTGCTTCGGCAGCCTCCTTTTCCGTTTGCGAGAGCAGGCGCTCGCCGAAATAGGGCGAAAACGCTTTGTGAAGTTCCGAGGAGATGAAGTTGAGGGCTTCATGCAAGCGTGCACGATCGAGCGTGCCGGCCGCGGGTTGCTGCGCTTCATCGCCATGGCGGTCGGCAATATATTGCAGGATCGCTGGATTTTCGGTGATGACCGTGCCGTCCTGAAGGACGAGCGCCGGCACATAGCCTCGTGGGTTGATCGATCGATAGTCAGCACCAGCTGCCGTCAAACCGGTCTTGGTGTCGACCTGCGTGGCTTCGAAAGGGACATTGAGTTCGGTGAGAACGATACGCGCGGCAAGTGAGCACGCGCCGGGCTTGAAATACAGGTGCATCAGCTACTCCATGTCGTCTGCTGGTTGACCGTCGACGATCTCAAGCTATGAATTTCGGTTACCAGTGGCAACGAAGTTTCCATTGGAAACCATCGTTTCACGTTTCCGCGGAGTAACCTGGTTTCGACATGCCGATTAAGGTCAGAAAAAATCGAAGCGAGGCGCCGCCGCCGCCGTGCGCGCTCACCGAATGCATGGCGATCATAGAGGGCGCCTGGGCCCCAAATGTCATCTGGCAGTTGCGTGGCGGACCTCGCCGCTTCAGCGAGTTACGTATGGATATTCCGCCGATTTCCGCAAAGGTCCTCTCCCAGAGGCTCCGGGAATTGGAGCAACGCGGCGTCATCTCCCGACATGTTTTGGCGACGACGCCACCGACTGTCGAGTATCGCCTGACGCCCCTCGGAAGCGAACTGCTTCCGGCGTTGAACGCCATCGTCGAGGTTGGTCATAAGCTCAAGCTTGCTGGTTTTCACGCTGATCAACGTTCGTGATCGTGGTCTGCCACTCGACACCGTGCCAGCCGATTCGTTAAAAAACTCCGTTTCTGCGTAGGAATGCACAGTTTTGACTTGCTGGTTACTACGGATGTTTTTGGAGGCTTAAGAAACAACGCTGCCGCATCCTGCGATGATACCTCCTGCTGCTCCCAGAGTCGGGACCCTGAAAATGGCCGGCGCCGCCGGGCCGGTGTGACACACGGTTTCCGAAAGGAAGGGGGCATCAAGCGGGATCGCTTCTGGCCGACGAATGCGTAATTCGTGCGGGTCGCGCCGCATCTGGCGACGGGTAGAGGGGCAAGCCGCATGTCGATGACCGCCGGGTCATCAGCGGCATCATAAATGGTCTGGAATTCGACGGAGGCTGGATCGACGCATCGTCCGATCAGGACGCGCGCAAAACGCTCTGCGATGGCTTTCGGTAGCTGTACTGCTTTGCGACTTGTCCGGAATGAGGCCTCGGCCGGACCAGAAATTACTCTCGCGCAGCGCCGGCGTTGCTTTCGTACAATGGTGCCGTCCGCTTCGCTTTTCCGTGCGGCGATAACGCAATTTACACAAGGTCACCCCTATCAACAGCGACGATGCGGGGGGCATCGCAGCGCCGTCTTGCCCCCGCCGGAGCGGTCAGACGCGTCCGCAAAGAGGGGGTAGGGTTCGATGGAGATGTCCGTAAGCGGTGACCGTGCCGGTGTTCTGCATGGTGTCGTCGATCCCTCGCTGCTGCGGGATGAGCTGCTCTCCGAGATCTTCGAGGCTTCGGTCGTACGCACGCCCGAACGCACCGCGATCGTCTTCGAGGACCGGCGCATCAGCTATGCCGAGCTGAATGCGCAGGCCGACCGGGTCGCCCGGGCGCTGCGCCAGCAGGGGGTCAAGCCGGGAGAATTCGTCGGGCTGTGGATGTCGCGCTCGCTCGACCTGCATGTCGGCCTGCTCGGTATCCTGAAGAGCGGTGCCGCCTATATCCCCTTCGACGTCGACGCGCCGGCAGAGCGCATCGGCGAATGCCTGAGCGACTGCGCGGCGAAGGTCATCGTCATCGATGCCGTGACCGCCGGGAAACTCGACCGCGAGCTGCCGGCCACGGCGCGCGACTGCCTGGAACTCGTCGCCGAAGGCGGGGAGGGCGCACCGCTCGACCTGCGGGCCGATGGCGTCACGCCCGAAACCCCGGCCTATGCGATCTACACCTCGGGCTCGACCGGCAAGCCCAAGGGCATCGTCATCGAGCACCGCAACATCTGCCACTACCTGCGCTCGTCCAACGCGATCTACGGGATGACGCAGGACGATGTCTCCTTCCAGGGCGCCTCGGTCGCCTTCGATCTGTCGCTGGAGGAGATATTCGTCCCCTATCTCGTCAGCGCGACGCTCTGGGTCGCCTCCCAGAAGGTGCTCGGCGAAGTCGAACGCCTGCCGGAGCTGATGAATGCGGCCGGGATCAGCGTGCTCGACACCGTGCCGACCCTGCTCGCCATGCTGCCGCAGGACGTGCCGAGCCTGCGCATCATCATCCTCGGGGGCGAGGCCTGCCCGCCCTCGGTGAAGCAGCGCTGGTGCCGTCCCGGCCGGAAGATCTTCAATTCCTACGGCCCGACCGAGGCGACGGTTGTCGCGACGGTGGACGAGGTCACGCCCGAGGAGGTGGTGACCATCGGCGTGCCGATCCCGAACTACACTTGCTATGTCGTCGACGAGCAGATGCGACTGGTCGGCCCCGGCGTCGAGGGCGAACTGCTGATCGGCGGGCCGGGCGTCGCGCGCGGCTATCTCGGCCGCCCGGACCTGACCGCCGAGAAGTTCATCGCGAATCCCTTCCACCCGATGGCCGGCGATCCGGTGCTCTACCGCTCGGGCGATGCGGTCAGCGTCGCCGAGAACGGGAAGATCCTGTTCCATGGCCGCATCGACGATCAGGTCAAGCTGCGCGGCTTCCGGCTCGAGCTCGGCGAGATCGAGGCGCGGCTCTCCGACCTGCCGGGTATCGCGCAGGCGACGGTGGTGCTGCGCCGCGATGACGGCATCGACCGACTCGTCGCCTTCGTCGTGCCGGCCGCCGGTGCCGCGCTCGACCGCGCTCAGATCCGCAGCGCACTGAAGCAGACATTGCCGCCCTATATGGTGCCCTCGCATTTCGAGGAGATGGCCGAGCTGCCGCGCCTGACCTCGGGCAAGGCTGACCGCAAGGCGTTGAAGGCGGCGTCGCTCAGCGCCCCGGCCGAGACCGAGGAGCAGGAGGAACCGCAGACGCCGACCGAGGCTGCGCTGCTCGCGGCGGCGAAGCCGCTCTTCCCCGGCCAGAACGTCGGCTTCGATGCCGATTTCTTTGCCGATCTCGGCGGCCATTCGCTGCTCGCCGCGACCTTCCTGGCGGCGGTGCGCGGCAATCCCGACCTGCCGGCGATCACGCTGGAGGACATTTACAGCCTGCGTACCTTAAGGGCGATCGCAGCCCGGCTCGACGAGCGCGAGCAGGCTGCGGGCGGGCGCAAGCGGCGCGATCTCAGCTTCACGCCGCCGCCGCCGCTGCGCCGGGTGCTTTGCGGGCTGGCGCAGCTCGCCTGCATGCCCTTGCTGCTGCTGGCGCTGACCGGGCCCTGGCTCACCATCTTCGTGACCTATGAGCTGATCACCGTCGACGAGAAGGTCGAATTCCGCGAAGTCCTGATGCTGATGGGCGTCTACATGCTGGTGACGCTGGCGATCCTGATCGCCGGCATAATCGGCAAGCGGCTGGTGCTGTGGCGGACGACGCCGGGGCGCTATCCGCTCTGGGGCGTCTATTTCTTCCGCTGGTGGCTCGCCCGGCAGCTCACCTCCTTCATCCATCTCAACCGGATGCAGGGCACGCCGCTTGGGCCGTTCGTGCTGCGCCTGCTCGGCGCGAAGGTCGGCAAGCGCGTCTTCTTCAGCGGCTTCGAGGCCGGCGCGGTCGATCTCGTCGAGATCGGCGACGACGTCACCCTCGGCGGCAAGCTCAGCATCGCCAATGCCGAGGTGATCGGCAACGAGTTGGTGATCGGCAGGGTGACGATCGGCCAGGACGCCTATATCGGCACCTCCTGCGCACTCGGCCACGACACGGTCGTCGGCGAGGGGGCCGAGCTTTCCGACCTGACGGCGCTGTCCCCCGGTATGCGGGTCGGCGCCTTCGAGCACTGGGATGGCTCGCCCGGCCACAAGATTGGGTCCGTCGACCCGGCGAACTGGCCAGAGCACGCCCCGGCGCCCTCCGCTCCGGTCCAGGCCCTGCAGACGCTCTATTACGCGCTGCTGGTCCTGGCGATGCCGGCGCTCAGCCTGCTGCCGATCTTCCCGGCCTTCTACCTTTTCGACCGCTACGACACGGTCCTCCAGCAGATGGTCGGCGTCGACTATCACTGGTACCTGCCGGTGCTGACCTGGCCGACGGCGATGCTGATGATGCTCGGCACCGTGCTGCTGGTGACGGCGATCCGCTGGATCGTGCTGCCGAGCGCGCCGGCTGGCACGAAGTCGATCCATTCCGGCTTTGCGGTGCGCAAATGGACGGTCGGGCTCGCCTCGGACGTGATGCTCGACAGCCTGAGCTCGCTGTTCTCGACCATCTATATGCGGGTCTGGTACCGGCTGATGGGTGCGAAGATCGGCAAGGACACCGAGATCGCCACCAATTTCGCCGGGCGCTACGATACGATTTCGATCGGCGACCAATGCTTCGTCGCCGACGAGGTGGTGCTCGGCGACGAGGATGTGCGCCGTGGCTGGATGACCTCCGGCCAGGTCAGCACCGGTTCGCGCGTCTTCATCGGCAATGATTCCGTGCTGCCGCCCGGCGCCTCGATCCCAGACGGCGCGCTGATCGGCATCAAGTCGAAGCCGCCTGCCGACAAGCCGATGCAGCCGAACGAGACGCGTTTCGGCAGCCCGCCGATCCTGCTGCCGGCCCGCCAGCGCTTCGACGATGCCGATGTCGCCAAGACCTTCCGGCCGCCGGCCTGGCGGCGGGTGCTGCGGGCGGTGTTCGAACTGTTCAGCGTCTCGATGCCGACGATGATGTTCATCACGCTCGGCACCTTCGCCGCCGAATACGTGCTGTTCCCGGCACTGGAGAAGTCGCAGAGCTGGGCCGAGTTCGCGCCGGTCTTCATTGCGACCTGTGTCGCCTGCTCGATCATCCTGGCGAGCGTGGTGCTGGCGGTGAAATGGCTGCTGATGGGCGTCTACCGCCCCGGCAATCACGGGCTCTGGTCGTGGTGGGCGCTGCGCACCGAGGCGATGACGACCTTCTATTGGGGCACTGCGGGGGCGCTGTTGCTCAACGCGCTACGCGGCACGCCGATGCTGCCCTGGGTGATGCGGATGTTCGGCGCCAAGGTCGGCAAGGGCGTCTTCCTCGACAGCACCGACATCACCGAGTTCGACTGCGTCGAGATCGGCGACCATGCGGCGATCAACGCGACCTCCAATCTCCAGACCCATCTCTTCGAGGACCGGGTGATGAAGGTCGGCCGGATCGAGATCGGCCAGGGCACGGCGATCTCGGCGCTGACCACGGTGCTCTACGACACCCGAATCGGCGACTATGCGAGGCTGGGCAACCTCACGATCGTGATGAAGGGCGAGGCGATCCCGGCGCATACGCAATGGGCGGGAGCGCCGGCGCAGCCAGCGGCGGCGTAGGACGGTGGCGGGTCAGCGCAGGATGCTGGCGGCGAAGTCGCGGGCGATCTCGTCGATGCTCATGCGTTCGGGCCGGTACCATTCACCGGCCCAGTTGACCGCGCCGAGCAAGAGGAGACGCACCGCGTCCTGCGAGACGCCCGGGGCGAGGAGTCCGGCTGCCGCGGCTTCCGTCACCACTCCGCGCCAGATCTCCTCATAGCGTCGGCGCTCGACGCGGCAGTCCTCCTGGACCGCGGCCGGCAGGAAGGCGAAGGCACGGATGCTGGCCGAGGTGTAGGCGCTGTGCTCGAGCGAGGAGAGCAGGTGCGCCTTGATCGCCGCCTGCATCCTTTCGCGCGGCGATGCCGATGGCCCGAGTGCCATGAGCGCGCCCGTCACCGCCTCATGGACGACGCGCACGCCCTCGTTGACGACGGCACTGACGATCGCTTCCTTCGACGGGTAGTGATGATAGATGCTGCCGGCCTTGATCCCGACGCGGGCGGCGATCTCCCGCGTCGTCGTGGCGTCATAGCCCTGGCGGAGCAAAGCCGCGGCGGCGTCGAGGATCTGGCGGCGCGCGCCGCCTTCCGGGCGCTGGCTGCTCGCCGGATTGCCGGACGGGTCCTGTTTCACGGAATTTCGCCCCAGGCAGTGCCGGCGATCCGCCGGCGTCGCATCAGCAGCCGCGCGGAGCCCTGCTGGACAACCGTTCCAGCCTGGTTCTCCAGCGCGATGGCAAGCCCGATCAGGCCGTGATCAGGGTGCTTGACTGCTCGCATCTCGGTCACCTCGATGATGGCGCGGATGGTGTCGCCGGCGCGGACGGGAGCGCGAAAATCCCAGTTCACGCCGAGTAGCGCGATCACCGTTCCGTCGATCAGGTCTAGCCGTGAGGCCAGCCCGAAGGCAATGCCGATGCCCATCGGGCCATGGGAAACCGGGGTCTTGAACTCGGTCTTCGCGGCGAAAGCCGCATCGGTGTGGACGGGGTTGTAGTCGCCGGTGAGGCCGGCGAAGGCGCCGATATCAGCCTCGGTGATCGTCCGGCCCGGCGTGACGAAACGCTGGCCGAGCGAGAATTCGTCATAGACGCGCCCCATCGAAATCCTCCCGGTCTGCGGCAAGGCGCCCGCTGCGTAACCGCGCGGAAGGGCCTTGCCTATAACGGCTCCCTACCGGTAGTTAGGTAGCAATGCCGCGGCGCGCGAGCAAGGCGCTGGCCGGCAGGTTGCGGGAGGCTTGGGCGAATGCCGGTGATCGAGAGCAGGCTGCGCGGCGGGGCCGAGCAGGACGAGCGGCGGGCCGCTTATGCAGGGCTGGTCGAGACCTTGCGCGAGCGGCATGGACGGGTGCTGGCCGGCGGCGGCGAGAAGCTGCAGGCGCGCCATCGCGAGCGCGGCAAGATCCCGGTGCGCGAGCGCATCGACCTGCTCGTCGATCCGTTCTCGCCCTTCCTGGAATTGTCGCCACTCGCGGCCTGGGAGCTCTATGGCAACGAGGTGCCGGCCGCCGGCATCGTCACCGGTATCGGCATGGTCTGCGGCACGCCCTGCATGATCATCGCCAATGACGCGACGGTGAAGGGCGGCTCCTTCTTCCACGAGACGGTGAAGAAGCATTTGCGGGCGCAGGAGATCGCCTTCGAGAACCGTCTGCCCTGCCTCTATCTCGTCGATTGCGGCGGCGCCTTCCTGCCCGAGCAGGACCGGGTCTTTCCCGACCGCGACCATTTCGGCGGCAGTTTCCTGCAGCAATGCCGGATGTCGGCTTCCGGCCTGCCGCAGATCTCGGCGGTGTTCGGTGGCTGCACGGCGGGCGGCGCCTATATCCCGGCGCTCTCCGACGAGGTGGTGATGGTGCGCGGCACCGGCCGCATCCATCTCGGCGGTCCGCCGATCGTCAAGGCGGCGATCAACGAGATCGTCGATGGCGAGACGCTGGGCGGGGCCGAGATGCATACGCTGGTCTCCGGCGTCAGCGACTATCTCGCCGAGAGCGAGTTCGAGGCGATCGCCAAGCTGCGCGGCATCGTCGGCGCGCTGAACTGGCCGTCGGCGCCGCGCTCGCAGGCGCGCCTGGCGAGCCCGCCGCTCTACGATCCCGCCGAGATCGAGGGCATCGTCGGTACCGATCTGAAGCAGCCCTTCGACGTGCGCGAGGTGATCGCCCGCATGGTCGATGGCAGCGTCTTCGAGGCCTTCAAGCCGGATTATGGCGCGACCCTGGTCACCGGCTTCGCTCATATCCACGGCCAGCCGGTCGGCATCCTCGCCAATAACGGCGTGCTGTTCTCCGAAAGCGCGCTGAAGGGCGCGCATTTCATCGAGCTCTGCGACCAGCGCCGGATTCCGCTGCTCTTCCTGCAGAACATCACCGGCTTCATGGTCGGCACCGAGGCCGAGCGCGGCGGCATCGCCAAGCATTCGGCCAAGCTCGTCTATGCCGTCTCGAACGCCCGTGTGCCGCGCTACACCGTGATCATCGGCGGCTCCTATGGTGCCGGCAATTACGGCATGTGCGGGCGCGGCTTCCAGCCGCGCTTCCTGTTCGCCTGGCCCAATGCGCGGATCGCGACGATGTCGCCGGATGTCGCGGCGACGGTGGTGACCGAGCTACGGCGCTCCAGCCTGACGCGCGGCGCTGCCGACGAAAGCGAGATCGCAAAGGTCGACCGGGCGACGCGGGCGCAGTTCGAGGAGCAGAGCACGCCCTATTACGCCACCGCCCGGCTCTGGGACGACGGCATCATCGAGCCGGCCCAGACCCGCGACGTGATCGGGCTCTGCCTCGCGCTCGCCGCGCGCGAGGTCGAGCTGCCCGGGCATCGCCCCGTCTACCGGATGTGACCCAGATGATCGGCTCTCTTCTCGTCGCCAATCGCGGTGAAATCGCCGTGCGGATCATGCGCACATGCCGGCGCCTCGGCATCCGCACCGTCGCCGTCTTCTCCGATGCGGATCGCGATGCGCTTCATGTCGCATGCGCCGACGAGGCGGTGCGCATCGGCCCGGCTGCGGCGCGCGACAGCTATCTGCGCGCCGAGGCGATCATGGAAGCGGCAGCGCGCAGCGGCGCCGAGGCGATCCATCCCGGTTACGGCTTCCTCTCCGAGAAGCCGGACCTGCCGCTGCTCTGCCGGGAGGAAGGGCGCATCTTCGTCGGTCCTTCCGCCGAGTGCATCCGCGCCATGGGGCCGAAGATCGGCTCGAAGCTGATCGCCGAACAGGCCGGCGTGCCGAGCGTGCCGGGCTATGCGGGCGAGGACCAGTCGAACGCCGCGCTCGCCGAGGCAGCGGCGCGGATCGGCTATCCCGTGATGATCAAGGCCTCGGCCGGCGGCGGCGGCAAGGGCATGCGCCGGGTGTTCCTGGCGGTGGAACTCGTGCCGGCGCTCGACATGGCCCGCGCCGAGGCGCAGGCCGCCTTCGGCGATCCGGCGCTGCTGATCGAGAAGCTGGTGCTGCGCCCGCGCCATCTCGAAGTGCAGGTCGCCGGCGACAAGCACGGCAATGTCGTGCACCTGTTCGAGCGCGACTGCTCGGTCCAGCGCAACAACCAGAAGGTGCTGGAGGAGGCGCCGGCGCCGAACCTCGTCCCGGCGATCCGGGCCAAGCTGCTGGAGCGCGGCGTCGCGCTCGCCCGGACCATCGGCTACGACAATCTCGGCACCGTCGAATTCATTCTGGAGAACGGCTTCGACGAGCCCTGGTTCCTGGAGATGAACACCCGTCTACAGGTCGAGCATCCGGTGACCGAGGCGATCACCGGCTACGACCTCGTCGAATGGCAGATCAGGATCGCGGCCGGCGAGCGCCTGCCGGCGCTGCAGCACGAGATCCGTGAGAGCGGTCATGCGATCGAGGCCCGGATCACCGCCGAGCGGGCCGATCAGGGCTTTCGTCCCGATGCCGGCCGGATCGAGGGGTATCGCGAGCCCGGCGCGATCCGCATCGACAGCGGCGTACGCACCGGCTCCGAGGTGACGCTGTTCTACGATTCGCTGCTCGCCAAGGCGATCGCCGCCGGGAGCGACCGGGCCGAGGCCTGCGCCCGGCTGGCGGCAGGCCTGCGCGATTTCGCCATTCTCGGCCCGGCGACGACGCTGCCCTTCCTGGCCGATGCCGTCGAGCACAAGCTCTTCGCCGAGGGCCGGGCGACGACACGCTTCATCGAGGAGGCCTTCCCGGAGGGCTGGGTGGCCCGGCGGCCGCACCACCGTCTGGCGCGCGCCGCCGCCGTCCTGCTCTGGCTCGCGCGGCAGGAATCGGCGCGGCCGGGCGGCGATGCCTGGGCCGGGCTGTCCGGCTTCCGCATCCTGGCGCCGGCGGGCGGCCTCGCCACCAGCCATCTCGTCGCGAGCGAGGAAGGCAAGGCGACGCGGCTGGAGGTTCGGGCCCTGCCGGACGGCGGGCGTGCGGTCCGCGACGAGGACGGTGAGATCGTGCTCATCCTGCACAGCGGCGGCGAGAGTTTCGAGGTCACCTGCGAGGGCAGGCTGTTGCGCGGCAGCCATGCCGTCGCGAACGAACGCGTCAGCCTGATGCTCGACGGCGAGAGCTTCGATTTCAGCCTCGCGAGCGCGACGCGGATCGCGGCCGGAACCAATGGCGCGGCGTCAGGATCGGGCGCGGTGCTCGCTGCGATGCCGGGCGTGGTCGCCGAGGTCCGGGTGGCGCCCGGCGAGCAGGTCGAGGCGGGGCAGGTCGTCATCGTGCTCGAATCGATGAAGCTGTTCACCTCGCTCAGCGCCGAGATCGCCGGCACCGTCGCCGACATCGCCTGCCGGACGGGCGAGACGGTCCCGGCCGGCAAGCGCTTGGTGCTGATCGAGCCGGCTGCCTCCTGAGAAGCGCGCCGGCCCCGCCGGAAAAGCGGTTCAGGCGCCTGCCTGAGCGTCCAGCAGCGCGGCGGTATCGAGCAGGCCACGGCGGCGCGCCGCCTCGGCCGGCATCAGCCCGGCGGCGTTGCGTGCCTGCCGGTCGGCCCCCAGTGCCAGCAGGAGCTCGGTGAGGTCGGCGGCGCTCTGATCGTCATCGGGCAGGCAGAACAGTGGCGGCTCGCCGGAGCGCGTCGGCGCAGTGGCGAGCGCGGGATCGTCGGCGAGCAGCGCCTCCAGCCTTTCGCCTTCGCCGGCACGGCAGAGCGCGCCGATGTCGCGACTCTGCGCGGCGAGAAGCGCCTGTGCGGCGCTCGCGCCCTGGTGATGGGCCCAGCCGAGCGGCGTCGCGCCGAAACGGCGCTCCACCGGATCGATCTTAGCGCCGGCCGCGAGCAGCAAGGCGATGATCTCGACAGCATCGGCGCCGGCCGCCTCGTGCAAGGTGCGCACGCCGTCGCGGCTTTCGGCATCGGGGGACAGGCCGAGGCCGAGCGCCAGGGCGGCGATTTCGGGACGGCCCTGGCGGATGGCGACCTGCATCGGGCCGGTATCGAGACGAAACTCGGGATGCGCCTCCAGCAGCCGGCTCGCCTCGACGTCGTCGGCACGGGCGATGGCGGCGATGAAGGCCTCGCGCTCGCCGAGTTCGACCGGGGCGGCGCCGTGATCGAGCAGAAGCGTGACGAGGTCGTCGCGGCCGTCGAGCAGCGCCTGCCTGACCAGGCTGTGCTTCGTGTGGGCATTGACCGCGTCGGCATGCGCGCCATGGGCAAGGAGCCAGGCGGCGCGCCGGGGTTGGCGCGGCACGGCATTGCCGAGCAGGTAGTCGAGTGGCGGCGCCGGCAGTTCGCGGATCGGCTCGTGCCAGCGGCCCTGCTGACCGCGCTTCGCCGTTTCGTCCCAGAAGAGTTCGAGCCAGAGCGTCGCGTCGGCGCCGAGCGAATTGTTGTAGAGCGCCTGCCCGTCGAGCGGATCGGCCCCGTGGGCGATCAACAGCCGGGCCAGTTCCTGCGCCTGCGGATGGGCGGGCTGGCCGTTCTCGCCGCCACCGACGGCGCCGGTCAGGGCGGTGAAATGGTTGCTGCCATCACTCCAGAAGCCGTTGGCGTCTGCGCCATGGGCAAGCAGGAGTTCGGCGATCCCCGGCGCATTCGCTGCCGCCGCGTGGTCCGGAAGCCGGGTGAAGGCGAGGCGGAGCAGCGGCGTCCAGCCGTCGAACTCGCTCCGGTCGGTCGCGAGAGCGGGATTCTCTGCCAGGAATGCGCCGATGGTGGCGAGGTCATGGGCGGCGACGGCGGTGTGGATGTTGTCTCGGGCGATTTCGGGGTGGCGTTCGAGCAGGTGCAGGGCAAGCGCGCCGCGGGCAGGGCGGTCGGCCTCATAACCTCCCCATTGCTGCGTGCCGGGCCGGACGCCATAGCGCAACGCCGATTTTTCCAGGAATAGCGCGACGACCGCCGCCTTGCCGCGCGCCCCGAGCTCACGGGCCGCGAGTTCCTGCTTCAGCGCCGCCCAGCTGGCGAGGCCGTATTCGCGGGCGAGGGCATGCTGGACCTCGCGCAGCTTCGGCAGGCGGGACTGGTTCTGGGCGTGCCAGCGGGCGAGGGCTGCGCCGTCGCCGGCCTCGATCTCCTTCAGCCAGCGTTTGGCCTGGCGGCGGATGGTTTCGAGGTTCGAACGGGGCGTGAGCTCGCGGACGGACAAGGACATGGTTCTTCCTTCCGGAAAGAGCCTGATGTCCGCTTCACAGGCCGGAAGAAAGCGATGGTGAGATGCGCTCTAGCCGATTTGGGTGGGAGCAGGCTCCCTTGCCGCGGACAGGTGGCGCCCCATGCGCTCTGCGGCGATGAGAAACGCATGGCAGCGGGGAAGTCAATGCGATGGCTTGCTCCACCGTCATGCTCGCCCTTGTGGCGAGCATCCACGTCTTGAACACTGCCTCGATCAAGGAAGGCGTGGATGGTCGGCACAAGGCCGACCATGACGACAGGGTCTCACTTTGCCCGCTTCGCCCCGACGAGCTCGTCCCATTTGCGGAAGGCGACGACCATCTTGTCGGGCTTCAGCGGCAGCTCGATCGGGTTGTTGGCGATCAGGTCGGCATATTCCGGCCGGCCGAACTCGGCGATGACCTTCTGGCTCGCCTCCGGCGCCAGCGAGAGCGGCACGTTCCTCACCGCAGGACCCGGATAGAGATAGCCCTCGTCATAGGAATAGGCCTGCATCTTCGGCGTCAGCACATGGGCCATGATGTCGAGCACGACGGCGAGGCGATCGTTCGGGATGCCCTTGGGAACGCACATGAAGAAGGCGTCCGAGACCCAATGGAAGCCCTTCAGCGTCTGGATCTTCGCTTCTTTCGGCACGATGCCGAGAGCACGCGGGTTGATGTCCCAGCCGGTGGTCGAGATGATGATGTCGCGCGAGCCGTCGCCGAACTCCTTCATCGTCGCGCCGGTGCCGGCCGGGTAGTACTCGATGTACTGGCCGAGCTCCTGGAGATAGGCCCAGGTCTTGTCCCAGCCATTGACCGGATCCTGCGGGTCCTTGTCGCCGAGGATATAGGGCAGGCCCATCATGAAGGTGCGGCCCGGGCCGGAATTGGTCGGGCGGGCATACATGAACTTGTTCGGGTTGGCCTTGGCCCAGGCGAGCAGCTCCTCGGCGGTGGTCGGCACGTTCTTGACCCTGTCCGGCATGTATTCGAGCAGCGGGCCGGAGGGGTAGTAGTTGACGACGACGCCGAAGCCGTCGCCCTGCGCCTTGTGCAGGTTGAGCGCCGCCGGCTCGTAATTGGCCTCGATATTCGGGAACTTGTCGGAGAAATCGGGCAGGATCTTCTGCCAGAGCTTCTGCTCGAGGCCAGCGGCGAGGCCGTCGCTGCCGGTCAGGATCAGGTCGAGATCGACCCGCCCGGCATCCTGCTGCGCCTTGAGCTTGCTGGCGAGCTCGGGGGCGGGTGCCTTCACGAAGGCGATGCGCGAGACCAGCTTGGGGTTGGCGGCGCGGTAGTCCTCGAACGCCTTCTGCATCAAAGCGAGCGCGCCGCCGACATCCATGATGCTGATCACGACCGGGCTGGTCGGCAGCGGCGGCGAGGCCGCGAAGGCCGGGCCGCCCGCGGCGACAGCAGCTAGACCGCCGAGCACGGTGCGGCGGCTGATGGCATTGAAATCCTCGGTCATCGCGTTCCCCTGTTATTGCTATGGCGTCTTGCCAAGGCGTCGCGGCGGCTCAAGGCCGGCGTTCGTAAAGGCGCTCGGCATCGCCGATGCGGATCCGCTCGACGAAGAGGCCATCCGACCATTCAACCGCGCCTTCGGCAAGGGTGATGCGATGCGCGTCGAGCGCGGGTCGGATTGCGGCGAGCGGATGGCGCGAGGCCATGGCGAGGGCCTCGTCGGCGGTGGCGATGCCCCAGGCGACGAGATTGCGCACCGCCTGGTCGAGGCAGAGAGCCGAGCCGGCGAGCAGGCCTTCGCCTTGGCGGACCGAGCCATCGGCGGTGAGATCGACCGCCATGCCGGCGAAGTGATAGCGGCCGATGGGGGCCGCGGCGGCGACCACCGCATCGGTGACCAGGATCGAACGTTCGAGGCCCTTGGCCCGGATCAGCGCCTTCAACGCCTTCGGGTGGACATGGATGCCGTCGGCGATGAAGCCGGCCATCAGCCGGTCCTCGGCGAGTTGGGCGAAAACCGGGTTGGCGAGCTTGTGCAGGTTCTGCGGCAGGCCGTTGCCGAGATGGGTGGAGAGGCTGAGCCCGACATTCGCGGCCGCGGCGACCACGTCGAAATCCGCCGCGGAATGGCCGATGGCGACGATCTTGCCGGCTTCAGCCAGCGCCTTCGTCAAAGCGAGGGCGCCTTCGCGCTCGGGGGCCAGAGTCACCATCAGGATCGGGCGGGTCAGGTCGCGCTCCAGCCCCGCGACGAGGTCGAGCTTGGCCGCGGTCATCGCCGCAGGCGGATGGCAGCCATGATAGCCCGGCGCCGGGTTGAGGAACGGGCCTTCGAGATGGTAGCCCGGGCACATCAGCGGACCGAGCCGGCTTTGCGAGACCGCGGCGTCGAGCGCCCGGAAACGCTCCTGCAACTCATGCGGATGGGCGGTGATCAGCGTCGGCAGGCAGAAGGCGACGCCGGTCTTGAGCATCGCCTCCAGCGCCCGGTCGAGATCGGCCGCGGTGATCGCGGGATCGTTGAAATCGACCCCGCCGAAGCCGTTGACCTGGAGGTCGACGAGACCGGGCGAGACGGGCATCGTCGTCTCAGCCCTGCTTCAGCAGCGCGGCGGCCGCCGGATCGATGAACATCACGGTATTGGCGTGCCGGCGCAGGATCGAGGCCGGGTATTGCGGCGAGATCTCGCCTTCGAGCGCGTGCTGGACCGCCTTGGCCTTGCGGGTGTCCGAGACCGACAGGATGATCAGTCCGCTCTTCAGGATCTGGTGCACGCTCATCGAGATCGCACGCTCCGGCACGGCTTTGAGGCTCTCGAACCAGCCTTCTCCGAATTGCTGGTTGCGACAGGCTTCGTCGAGCGTGACGACGATATAGGGGTCTTTCGTCTCGAAATCGGCCGGCGGATCGTTGAAGGCGAGATGGCAGTTCTCGCCGATGCCGGCGAAGCAGAGATCGATGCGCCGACCGGCGATCAGGGCGTTGAGGCGGCCCGTTTCGGCCTGCGCGTCGCCCTCGCCATTGACCGGCACGAAGGTCACCTTGCGGCCGAGCGGGGCGACGAAGCGCTCCTGCAGATAGCGCCGGAAGCTCGCCGGGTGCGATACGGGCAGGCCGACATATTCGTCGAGATGGAAGGCGGTGACTTTCGACCAGTCGATGCCCTCGGCGGCGACGAGGTGCTGCAGCATCTCGAACTGGCTGGCGCCGGTGGCGACGATGATGTTCGCCTCGCCATGGCGGGCGATGGCGGCGCGGATCGTCTCGGCGCCGAGTGCCGCAGCCTGCCGGCCGAGCTCCTGCTTGTCGGGGGTGATGCGGATATCGATCATGCTGCTCCTGCCCGGCACGACTATGGCGGTTGCCATCTGGGATACTACCATCCCAGTTGTCAGCCTAGCATGGGCGCGGGGCTATGCACCTGTCGCGAAGGCATGGCGCCGCAGCTTTTCGCGGGGCTTGCGCGCACAGGTTCGCAGCCAGCCGACGCGGTCTTCGACGACATCTGCGGCAACCCTATTCAGATCGCCCAGCGGCATTGAGAGGCAGGGCGCGCGCTCGCGCACAATAGTGGTCAGACTGCCGCTGACCCCCCTTCAAGGCGTGAAAGGACCTCATCCAACGTCAGGCGATACCACTTATTGTCGTGCACGAGATGGAATGTATCGCCCTTGCCATCGATCCAGGGCTGATACTTCGGCGTCTGGCCTTCGATGTCGAACGCGACGCGCCCGATGAACTCGGAGCGCGGCGGCTCCTTCAGGCGAAAGGCGCTGATCCTGTATTGATCTTCATCGTAGCGACCAACTCGCGCGACGATGCCATCCCTAAGAGCCAGCGCTACCGCACCGTTATTCTCCGTTGCCCAAGAGCTTGCGCCACCATCCGGATTGAAGCGCGTGATCAGCATCGATGTGTAGTGCTGCGTCCAGGCGGATCGTCCAATCACATTGAGCGCGTAGCAGCACCAGAACGGCATGCCGTCGTTCTCAGGTGTGTCGGGGCGGGCGACGCAATCCTGATGAAAGACCTCAGATCCGTCTGCCGTAAAGTATGAGACGCCGCCTAGTTTTGCGTCGTCCGACGCATCCTCATCGTCGTGGCCGATCCAGAACGATCCGTTCTCGCTCAGTTGGATAAATGCGACCGCACCACCGGCCTCGACCAAATTGATGACGGCGCCCGCTGAATCGTAGACGGTCGTATCGCGAAGTTCGCCGCTTCCTATGTTCCGGCTGGTTCTTGCCACCACCCAGCACTCGTCCGGCTTCACGGCAAAAACGATCCAGGCCGACTGGATACGAAACTTCGGCAATATCCTCGTTTCGCCGCGCCGATCGAAGAGAATGATCAGGGCATTCCCACTGGGGTCAGGAACGACTTTCCATTCCTCTTCCACCTTGCACCATTGGGGTGAAGCGTCGCTGTAGAGCGCAGCAAGCGTGTTCGAATCGACGATCGACGTTCCTATGCGCGGAAGGTCCTCGAACGTCTCCGGCAGTGAAATGCCGTCGGTGAGGCTGATCGTCGACATCGGCTAACCTGGCTCAGCGCTCGGTGATCTTGAACTCGACGCGGCGCCTGCCGCTGGCGATGGATGGCAAGCTCTAGCACAGCCGTGCCGGAAGGCATCGGCGGCCGGCGTGGGCGGTTCGTTCCCGCGGGCATGACGAAGGCCTTGCCAGCCCGCCAGAGCGTGGTCCGCTCCGTGACGTTCCGCGCAGGCTCCGTCAAAGATCGGATGTTAAACATCGGATGAATGATTGCAGGCGGTCTCGCGCTGTGCGAAAGAGCTGACACGAAACCAACAAGGCGAAGTCAGGGAGGCGGAATGCGGCGTGGCGTGAAGCCCGGCAAGATCGGTGCGATCGTCGCCCATCTCGGCGCGGCGATCGTGCGCGGCGAGGTCGCTCCCGGCGCGGCGCTGCCGCCCGAGCACGAGCTCGAGGCGCGTTACCAGGCTGGGCGTGGCGTGGTGCGCGAAGCCGTGAAGATCCTGGCCGCCAAGGGGTTGGTCAGCGTCCGCCCGCGCCATGGCACCCATGTCCGCCCCGCCCATGACTGGTCGATGCTCGACCGAGACGTGCTCGGCTGGCTGCGCGGCGGCGACGGCCTCGGCGACGAGATCCTGCTGGCCCTCGACGAGACGCGCGCCATCATCGAGCCGGCTGCCGCGGCGCTGGCAGCCGAGCGGGCGACGGCGGAGGACTGCGCCCGGATCGAGGCTGCTCTCGCCGCGATGGAGCGCGGGCAGGACGATCCGGCCGCCGCGATCGCTGCCGACAAGGCGTTCCACCTCGCTATCATCGACGCCACGCACAATCCGATCCTGCGCAGCTTCCGCGGCGTGATCGATACCATTCTGAGCGCGCTCTTCGACATCACGGTCGGCGTCTTCGCCGGCAATCTCGCAAATCATGCGGCTGTGGCGCAGGCGATTTCCGCCCGCGACCCCGCGAAGGCGCGCCGGGCGATGGAAGAATTGCTCGGCTACACCCAGCAGCACCTCCTCTCCGGCAGCCTGAAGCCGGCGCGAACCGAGAACGACAAACCCTAGGGAGAACGAGATGAAACTGAAGAGCCTGATGATGGCGGCCGCCCTCGCGGCCACGAGCTTCTCGGCGAGCGCGGCCTGGCCCGAGCGCCCGATCACGCTGGTCGTGCCCTGGGCCGCCGGCGGTGGTACCGACGCGGTGGCCCGCATGGTTGCTGCTGGACTCGAGAAGGAGCTCGGCAAGCCGGTCAACGTCGTCAACCGGACCGGCGGCGGCGGTGTCGTCGGCCATACAGAAATGGTCAACGCCAAGCCGGACGGCTACACGATCGGCCTCGCCACGGCGGAGGTCACGACCTTCTACTGGTCGAACACCGCCCCCTTCACCTATGAGAAGCTGACGCCGATCGCGCTGGTGAACTTCGATTCCGCCGCCTTCAACGTCGCGGCGAACTCGCCTTGGGGCGATCTGCGCGCCGCGCTCGACGACATCAAGAAGCAGCCGGTCGGCAAGTACAAGCTCTCCGGCATGGCTGCCGGCGCCGCCTATCACCTCGCCTTCGCGGGCCTGCTCCAGCTCGAGGGCATCGACCCCAAGGCCGTCGTTGTGGTGCCGAGCCAGGGCGCGGCCCCGGGCTTCCAGGAACTGGCCTCGGGCGGCGTGCAGATCGTCCCGTCCTCGCTGCCGGAAGGCAAGCCGATGTTCGATGCCGGCCGGGTCAAGTCGCTCGCCGTGATGTCGAAGGAGAAGATCGGCGCCTTCCCGACCGTTCCGACCGTCAAGGACGCGATCGGCAAGGAATATGAGGGCGGCACCTGGCGTGGTCTCGCGGCCCCGGCCGGGGTTCCGGCCGAGATCACCGCCAAGCTGGTCGAGGCGGCCGACAAGGTCGCGAATTCCGAGGAATACAAGAAGTTCCTCGCCGAGCGCGGCTTCGGCCATGCCTATGCCAAGGGCCCGGCCTTCGGCGAGTTCCTCGCCACGCAGCACAAGAACAATGGCGAGATCATGGGCGCGCTCGGCCTGCGCCTGCGCCAGTAGCAGCGAGACCCGCTCGCCTTATTCCTCGCGGAGCGCCGTCCCGGCGCTCCGCTCGCTCATCCGGGCAAATGCGCATGAAGTTCAATGATCTCGTCGCCGGGCTGATCTTCCTGGTGGTCGCCGGCCTCTTCGCCGCCGGCGCCTGGAACCTGCCCAATCCGTCGCAGCAGCCGCTCGGCCCTTCCGCCTTTCCGCTGATCCTCGCCGGCTTCCTGGTGCTCTGCGCCACGCTGCTCGCCTGGCAGGGGGCGCGCGCGCCCGATCGCGGGCCGGCGCTGGCGCTGGCCGGCTGGGCGCGGAGCCCCGTTGCGCTCGTCAGGCTCCTGCTCGTGCCCGGCGCGGTGCTGTTCTACGTGTTTGCCTCGGAAGCGCTCGGCTTCCTGATCGCCGGGGCGGTGATCCTGGCCGTGCTCTTCCTCGCCGGCGGCGTCCGGCCAAAGCTCGCCGTGCCGCTCGCGCTCGCCGCCGCGCTGGTGATGCACTCGATCTTCTATCTCGGCCTCGGGGTGCAATTGCCCTGGGGGCTGCTCGAACCCGTGCGCTGGTGAGACCATGCTCGACGCCTATGTGACCGCGCTGGGGATGGTGCTCGATCCCTATGTGCTCTTCGTCATCACCGCCTCCGCGATCTACGGCCTCGTCGTCGGCTGCATTCCCGGCCTGTCGGCGACGATGGCGACGGCGCTGCTGGTGCCGCTGACCTTCTTCATGCCGCCGGTGCCGGCGATCGCCGCGATCGTCACCACCTCGACCATGGCGATCTTCTCCGGCGACATTCCAGGCTGCCTGCTGCGCATTCCCGGCACGCCGGCTTCGGCCGCCTATGTCGAGGATTCCTACAAGATGACCCAGCGCGGCGAGCCGGAGCTCGCGCTCGGCATCGGGCTCTGGTTCTCGGTGCTGGGTGGGCTCTTCGGCACCGCAGTGATGATGGCGGCGGCGCCTGCGATCGCCGATTTTGCGCTGGGCTTCGGCTCGGTCGAGTTTTTCTGGATCGTCATGCTCGGGCTCGGCGGCGCCGTCTTCATCGGCTCGTCGACCCCGCTCAAGGCCTGCATCGCCCTGCTGCTCGGGCTGATGATCGCCATGGTCGGCATGAACAATCCGGCCGGCCAGCCGCGCTTCACCTTAGACTCCACCGAGATGCTCGGCGGCGTCTCGCTGATCCCGATGATGGTCGGCATGTTCGCCTGCTCGGAGGTGATGCGCCACATGATCGCCGATGGCAGCGCGCCGCAGATCAAGATCAAGAAGATCGGGCCGATCTTCGCCAATATGTGGCGGCTGACCAAGCAGTACCCGGTGCAGCTCCTGCGCGGCAGCGCGCTCGGCACGGTGGTCGGCATCCAGCCGGGAAGCGGCGCCGACATGGCGGCCTGGATGTCCTATGCGATGAGCAAGCGCTTCTCGAAGGAGCCGGAGAAGTTCGGAACGGGCCATCCGGAAGGGCTGATCGAGGCCGGTGCCTCGAACAATTCCTCACTCGCCGGCGCCTGGATCCCGGCGCTGGTCTTCGGGATTCCCGGCGATTCGATCACGGCCATCGCCATCGGCGTGCTGATGATGAAGAACATGGCGCCGGGACCGACGATCTTCGTCAGCAACCCGCAGAACGTCTATGCGCTCTTCCTCGTCTTCGTCATCGCCAATCTGATGATGCTGCCGCTCGGCTGGGCGATCATCAAGGTCGCTTCGAAGGTGCTGACGGTGCCGCGCAAGGTCCTGATGCCGATCATCCTGGTCTTCGCCATCCTCGGCTCCTACGCGATCAACAACTCGCTGTTCGATGTCGGGCTGATGCTGGCCTTCGGCGTGCTCGCCTTCGTGATGGAGGAGAACGGCTTTCCGGTCGCGCCGGTGATCCTCGGCGTGGTGCTCGGGCCGTTGCTGGAGGAGTATTTCATCAACTCGATGATCAAGTCCGATGGCAGCCTGCTCGGCCTCGTCGACCGGCCGATCGCCGCGGTGCTGGCGACGGTCACGATCGGCATCGTCGCCTGGACGATCCTCGCCTCGGTGCGGAGCGGGCGGCGGCGCGAGGTCACGGCGCAGGACCTGTAGGGACAGGTCGCTCCTGCTCGCGTTGCCCGGCGTTGCGCAGCGCAAGAGGACGGCACCGGATTTGCAGCGCCCGCAGGCCCAGCCTGCGGGCGCTTTTTTCGGGTGGGAGGATCAGGTTCCGGAAAGGCCCTTGAGATCTGCCGGCTCCGGGGCTACAGGCCTGCCATCGGCAGAAGGAAGTTTATGCGCAGAGGCCTCGTCTGAACCGCATCCAGCGGTGTCATCAGCCCCCCAAGGGGCTTCTCTGCTTGCGTTCCCATCTGCGGAAACATCATGAAAAACCTGGAAATCACGATCCGCGCCTATGAGGCGTCGACGGATCTCGAAACGCTGTCGGCCATCTGGTTCGCGGCTTCGCTTCTGGCTCACCCCTTCATCGGCGAGGAGCACCTGCGTGAGCAGCGCGTCCTGATCGAGACGAAATATCTCCCCGAGGCGGAGACCTTCGTGGCCTGCCGCGCCGGAGAGCCGGTCGGCTTCGTCAGTCTCCTCGACAACTTCATCGGTGGGCTGTTCGTCGCGCCCGGCCAGCAGGGGCATGGCATCGGCCGGACCCTGGTCGCCCAGGAGTTGAAGCTGAAGGGCGAGCTCTTGCTGGAGGTCTATACCGGCAACGTCCAGGCCCTTCGCTTCTACGAGGCCCTCGGCTTCGAGGAGCTGTCGAGAAGGGCGCAGGACGATGAGGGCCTGCCGTTCGAGAACGCGCAGCTGCGCCTGAAGGCCTGATGGCCTGATGGCCCGGCCGGGCGTCGCCCTGCCGTTCCTCGCGAATGCGGCTCCGGCCGCATTCGTTTCCGGTGCGCCTCAGCGCTCGGTGATCTTGAACTCGATGCGGCGGTTGCGGCGCCAAGCCTCGTCATTGTTGGCGACGTCGAGCGGCTGGAACTCGCCGAAGCCGGTTGCGGCAATGCGGTCGGCCGGAATGCCCTTGGTGATCAGATACTCGACCACGGCGACGGCACGCGCGGTCGAGAGATGCCAGTTCGAGGGGAACTGGGCCGAGCGGATCGGGCGGTTGTCGGTATGGCCGTCGACGCGCAGGATCCAGGGAATGTCCGGCGGCATCTCGCTGCCGAGATCGGCGATGATCGTGCCGAGCTTGTCGAGTTCGGCACGGCCTTCCGGCTTCAGCACCGCCTGACCGGCATCGAAGAAGACCTCGGACTGGAACACGAAACGGTCGCCGACAACGCGGATGTCGGGCCTGGTGCCGAGCACCTGGCGCAGCCGGCCGAAGAAGTCGGAGCGGTAGCGCGCCAGCTCCTGGACGCGCTGGGCGAGGGCGATGTTGAGGCGCGAGCCGAGCTCGGCGATGCGGGTCTGCGATTCCTTGTCCTTGGCCTCGGCGGCACCGATCGCCTCCTCCAGGGCGGCGAGCTGGCGGCGCATGGCGAGGATCTGCTGGTTGACCAGCTCGACGGTGGCCTGGGCCCGCGCCGAAAGCTGCTTCTCGGCTTCGAGCGCCTTCTGGCTCTCGGCGAGCTGCGCCGGGGCCTTGCCGTTGACGCTGTCGAGCATGCCCTGGATGCGGCTGCGCTCGGCCTGCTCGGTGGTCAGGGTCGACTGCAGCAGAGCGAGCGAATCCTTGGCCTCCTTGCCGGCGGCGCGCTCCAGCGCCAGCAGGTCGGTGAGCTCGGAGAGCTGGCGGTTCAGCCGGTCGAGCACCGTGTCCTTGCCGGAGATTTCCTGCGACAGGAAGAACTGGCCGAGGACGAAGACCGACAGCAGGAAGACGATGCCGATCAGCATCGTCGAGAGCGCATCGACGAAGCCCGGCCAGAAATTGACGTCCTCGCGGCGATGGGAGCGGGACAGGGCCATGCGCTAGCTCCTTGCGGTCAGAGCCGGCCAGGACCGGAGAACCGGGCCGGGCTCATGGCTCGGTCACCGTGTCGGCGGTCAGGCGTTCGATCAGGCGCTTCAGATCCTTTTCGCGGGCGGCCTGCGCTTCGACCCAGTCGCGAATCAGCTGCTGCTCGGAACGCATGTGTTGGACGAGGCCCTGGATGCCCTCGGCCAGATTGGTCATGGCCTGCGCCGCGGCGCGGCTGTTGGCGCCGTCCTGGATCGCGGCATGGAGCTTGTCGAAGCGCTCGCCGAGGCCGTCGAGGCCGGCACTGGTGCTCGTGGCGGTGCTGGCGCCGAGATAGCCCTCGATCTCGTTGCGGAAGCGGCGCTGGGCCTGCGCGACCTGGAGTTCGAGGAAGCCCAGCACCAGCGAGCCGGCTATGCCGAACAGCGAGGACGAGAAGGACAGGCCCATGCCCGCCAGCGGCGCGGCGAGGCCGGCCTTGAGCTCGTCGAACAGGACCCCGGCCTCGGCACCGGTGCGCAACGACTTGATGACGTTGCCGACGGAGGACACCGTGTCGAGCAGGCCCCAGAAGGTGCCGAGCAGGCCGAGGAAGACGAGCAGGCCGGCGAGATAGCGCAGGACCTCGCGGCCGTCGTCGAGCCTGACGGCGATCGATTCGAGCAGGCTCGCCGCCTGGTCGGAGGCGAGGCTGCGCCGTTGCAGTGCGGGCAGCACCGCGGCGAGCGGGCTGATCACCTGCGAGCGGTGAAGTGCGGCCTCCGCCGGGCTGGCGGCGAGCCGCGTCGCGGCGCGCGCCTCGCTGTCGATGCGCCAGAGCTCCCGCAGCGCGATCAGCACGCCGACCAGCAATGCGCCGACGATCAGGCCGTTCAGGCCCGGATTGGTCATGAAAGCGGAACGCAGACCGCCCTGGAGGATGAAGACCAGGAAGCCGATCAGCGCCAGGAAGACCAGCGCCCGGACGAAGTAGCGCAAGGGCCGCGAGAAGCGGAGCGTTTCGGAATGCAATGCGGGCATCGGCGCCGCAGCCGCATCCTCCCGCGCCACGGCCTCTGGGGCCGCTTCGTCATTGGCCATGCGTGGTATTCCGTTCCGTTTCTCCGCCCTTGGCAATGTCGCCTCCCGCCACGCCGGGATCAAGCGCGAATGCGGTCTACCCCGCCTCAGACCACCGTTTTGAGGGCGGCGCGCAGCGCGGGCTCACCGGCTTCATTGCCGCAGATCACGTCATGGGCCGAGGTCGGCTGCTTGCCGTCGAGCGTTCCGAAGGTGCCGCCGGCTTCACGGACCATCACCGCCGCCGCGCCGAAATCCCAGGTGTTGAGGCCGCGCTCCCAATAGGCGTCCATGCGTCCGGCAGCGACATAGGCGATGTCGAGCGCGGCCGAGCCCATGCGCCGGACATTGGCGAAGCGCGGCATCACCGCCGCCAGTTCGCGCAGGAAGAGCGGGTGGCCGCCCTTGCCGATATGCGGCACGCCCATGCCGATCAGCATCTCGGACGACTCGCGGCGGCCGGAGACACGCATGCGGCGGTTGTTGACATAGGCGCCCTTGCCCTTCTCTGCGATGAAGAGCTCGTCCTTGGCGGCATCGTAGACCACGCCGGCGATGAACTGGTTGTCGCGCTCCAGGGCGACGGAGATGTTCCAGTGCGGAATGCCGCGCAGGAAGTTGTGGGTGCCGTCGAGCGGGTCGATATGCCAGCGATTGCTCTCGTCGGTGCCGACGACGACGCCGCTCTCCTCCATGACGAAGCCATAGCCTGGCCGGGCCTTCTCCAGGGCCGCGCGCAGGATCTCCTCGGCCTTGTGGTCGGCCTTGGAGACGAAGTCGCCCGGGCCCTTGGCCAGGACCTGCAGGTTCTCGACCTCGCCGAAATCGCGCTTCAGCGAACGCGAAGCCTTCATCACGGCATCGGTCATCACGGTCATCAGCGGGGAACGGATCATCTTACGAACCTCAGGGCGCGCCGGGGGCGGCAGAATGGGATGGGCTATCAAAGAGCGGGCAGTTGGCGCCGGTCGGGTGGCGCGAATTCCGCCGTCACTTGCTCGGTTGGCTCGGCGTCGTCAAGGCCGTGGCCTCGATCCGGTCGGCGGCGAGGCGGGCGACGCGGGCGAGCTGCTCCGGGGAGAGCCGCTCCAGCACCTCGTCCAGCGTCGCATCGGCGAGGCCCTGGCCGCGGGCCGCCAGATGCCAGGCCGCGGCCTCGGCGAGGTCGGGCGGCACGGTGCGGCCGAACTGGTAGAGCTTGGCCAGCCGGTTCTGGGCGATGGCGTTGCCCTTGTTGGCGGCGCGGATGAACAGCCGCGAGGCGGCGCGCTCATCCTTGGCGACGCCGTCGCCATTGAACAGCATGATCGCGTATTCGACCTCGCCGGCGACATTGCCGCTGGCGGCCGCCTTGGCCATCCATTGCGCCGCCTTCTCCGCATCGGCGGGAACGCCGCGGCCGATCTTGTGGAGCACGGCGAGCGCATGCATGGCGTCGCCGATCCCGGCATTGGCTGCGATGCCGAGCGAGGCGAGCGCACGCTTGTCGTCGGCCGGCTGGCCGGTAGCGAGCAAGGCCAGAGCGAGATTGTAGTTCGCGGCCGGGTGGCCGGCGGCGGCGGCCTTCTCCAGCAGGGTGCCCGCCTTGGCGGGGTCGCGCGGCACGCCCTGGCCCTCAAGCGTCGCCATGCCGAGGGCGAAGATGGCGTTGATGTCGCCCCTTTCGGCGGCGAGCCGGTACCAGTCGGCGGAGGTGGCCGGGTCGAGCCGGATGCCGAGGCCCTGGCGGTAGATCTCGCCGAGCAGCGTCATCGCAGCAGCGTCGTTCGGATTGGTTTCGAGCCGCTTCAGCGCTTCGGTCTGGGCACGGCGATAGTGACCGGCCTGATAGGCACCATAAGCGAGGTCGGGCTCCGCCGCCCGGGCCGGCAGGGCGATGGCCAGCGCCAGCAAAGCGAGGCGCAGCCTCATCGAGCTTCCTTGCGCGCGGCATGCGCGGCGATCGCCGCATCGGCGGCGGCGACCTCGGCGCGGATATCGACACCCTCGGCGAAGAGCCACTCGCCCAGAGCCAGGAATTCGGCGCCGGTCTCGACCAGCGCGGGCACCGACTCGGCGTCGGGCGCATAGGCGATGCAGGGCGTCTCGAAGATCTCGGCCCACCAGGAGGCGCGCTCGATCACTGCGGGGAGCGGCGGCAACGAGCCGTCCGGACGCGGCTCGCCGAACATCACATAGTCGACCCCGGCCTCGCCGGCATCCATGGCGTCATGGCGCGAGCGCAGGCCGCCGACGCCGATGATCCGCTCCTGGCGCAGGCTGGAGCGGGCTTCGGCGATCGCTTCGACGCCCTCGGTGACATGGACACCGTCGGCGCCGCCGCGGCTGGCGACCTGGGCAGAAGCCTCGACCACGAGCGCGACGTTCTGCGCCTGTACCGGCGGGGCCAGCGCCTTGACGCGCTCGGTCAGGCTGCGCTCGTCGCCGGGCGCGAGCCGCAGCAGCACGGCCGCGACATCGCCTCCGGCGAAGGCCTGCATCAGGCGAAAGGAGATCGCGCCGGGGTCCAGGACCGGGGGCGTGACCAGCATCAGGCGGGTGCGGGGCGGTTGTGTGCTCATGATCGGCTGCGCAAACGGCCCGCGACGTGGTCCAATGTCAAGACCGCGAGGCCGGCGACGAGACTCCAGAAGGCCGAACCGACGCCGAAAAGCGACAGGCTTGAGGCGGCGACGGCGAAGGTGACGACCGCCGCGAAGCGCTCCTTGTCGCTGCCCATCGCCTGGCCGAGCGCGCCGGTGAGCGAGCCGACGAGGCCGAGTCCGGCGACGGCGATGATCAGCGCCTTCGGCATGGCGAGGATCAGCGCCAGCAAGAGGCCGGCGGTGGCGGCGATGGCGAGCCAGAAGAAAGCGTACCAGATTCCGGCCTTCCAGCGCTCCTTCGGGTCGGGATGAGTATCGGCGCCGGTACAGATCGAGGCGCTGATCGCCGCCATGTTGACCATATGGGCGCCGGTCGGCGCGGTCAGGAACGACATCAGCCCGGTGACGAACAGGCAGGAGGCGGTCGGCGGATGATAGCCGGAGGCACGCAGCACGGCGAAGCCCGGCAGGTTCTGCGCGGCCATGGTGACGAGATAGAGCGGTATGCCGATGCCGAGGATCGCCGTCAGGTCGAGATGCGGGGCGATCAGCTCGATATGGGTCAGCGCGACCGGCCCGGCCGGCAAGGTCGCGGTGCCAGTGGCGAAGGCGAGCGCGAGGCCGGTGCCCAAGGCCGCGATGACGCCGAGGAACGGGTTCCATAGCCGCGCCAGCAGGAAGACGACGAGCAGGGGCAGCACCAGCGCCGGCTGCAGGCGCATCTCGTCGAAGACGGCGACGACGAAGCGGAAGATCACGCCGGCCAGCATCGCGGCGGCGATGCTCATCGGAATGCGCTCGACCAGCGCGCCGAGCGGTCGGAAGGCGGCGGTCGCCATCATCAGCGCGGCGGCGGCAAGGAAGGCGCCGACCGCCGAGGCCATGTCGACGCCGCTCGCAGCCGCGATCAGCGCAGCGCCCGGCGTCGACCAGGCGCAGATGATCGGCATGCGGTGCCGCCAGGACAGGATGAGGCTGGCGAGCCCCTTGGCGATGGCGAGACCGGCGAGCCAGGAGACGGTCTGGCCGGGCGTCGCGCCGAGCGCCTGCGCCGCCGCCAGCACGACCGCGACCGAGGCCGCATAGCCGACGAAGACCGCGACGAGGGCCGAGAAGAGCTGCGACATCGGCGCGCCCTTACGAATCCCAGGCGGTCGGCCAGGTCTCGGCGAGCTCGGGACCGATCCTGACCGCCGAGACGAATTTGGCGAGGCCGCTGACATCGTCGGTCTCGACGGCGATGCCGGAGAGCGTGCCCTGGCCGAGCGCGGCCTCGAGCCTGGAGCCCGGCGTCTTCTGCAGGAAGCGGCGGATCGACTCGTCCTTCTGCATGCCGAGGATCGAATCATAGTCGCCGCACATGCCGGCATCGGACTGATAGGCCGTGCCGGCGGGCAGGATGCGGGTGTCGGAGGTCGGGACATGGGTGTGGGTGCCGACGACGAGGCTGGCACGGCCATCGAGGAAATAGCCCATGGCCAGCTTCTCGCTGGTCGCCTCGGCGTGGAAGTCGACGACGATCGCATCCGCGACGTCACGCAGCGGGCAGGCGGACAGCTCGCGCTCGACCGCGGCGAAGGGATCGTCGAGCGGGTCCATGAACAGGCGGCCCATGACATTGACGACGAGGACGCGGGCCCCGTTGCGCGCCTCGACCACGGCGGCGCCGCGCCCGGGCGTGCCCGGCGGGTAGTTGGCCGGGCGGATCAGCCGGGGCTGCCGCTCGATGAAGACCAGCGCTTCGCGCTGGTCCCAGGAATGGTTGCCGAGGGTGATGACATCGGCCCCGGCGGCGAGGATCTCGTCGCAGATCGCCTCGGTGATGCCGAAGCCGCCGGCGGCGTTCTCGCCATTGATGACGACGCAGTCGAGATTCCAGCGCTGGCGCAGGCCGGGGAGGCGGTCCAGCACGGCCTGGCGGCCGGCGCGCCCGACGATGTCGCCGAGGAAGAGTAGACGCATTGTCGGGGTCTCTGTGGCAGCAGCGGTCGCTTTCACTGCCGCGATTGCGTCGGCAAATCAACCGCCGCGCCGCTCAGGCGCAGCGTATGGTTTCGTTCTCGGTGACGATCCAGTCGAGGCTGCGGTCATGCGGTTCGTCGGGGACGGCCGGGATTTCCTGCGCGGCATAGCCGATGCCCACCGTGGCGAGGGGGCGCAGCTCGGTGATGACACGGTCGTAATAGCCCTTGCCGTAGCCGATGCGGAAACCGCGCCGGTCGAAGGCGGCGAGCGGCACGATCAGCACGGCCGGCCGGAGCTCGGCTTCCGAAGGCTGCGGCACCAGCGTGCCGAAACCGCCGGGGACGATCGGCTCCCAGGGGGCCCAGCGCCGGAAATGCATGCGCCCGGCGACGATCGCCGGCAGGCAGAGCGGCAGGCCGCGCTCATGCAGCGCTTCGAGGATCGGGCGCGGATCGGCTTCCGAGCGCATCGGCCAATAGGCCGAGACCGGGCCTTCCGGGAAAGCCGGCAGCGCCAGCACCCGCTCGGTGATGGCCTCGTCCCAGATCAGCCGGTCGTCGAGCTCGAGCGCGTCGCGCCGGGCCAGGGCCTCGGCACGCAGCTTGGCCTTGCGGGGGGAGGGGGCGGGAGAGGCGGCTTCGGTCATGGACAGTGCGGAGCCACCTCGGCCGTGGAGATTTCGATCCCGGGACACCTACAAAGTAGGTGGGCGCCGTGTGTCCGGGTCCAGGGACCCGGTCAGGGACAGCTCCCTAGGGAGTCGTATGGGCCCGGGAATACATGACTCTCACGCACCAGGCAGCCCCGCCCCGCCAAGGTAAGGCGCATGCCGGCAAAGCGCCAGAGGGATCATGTGATCGCCCGAGAAATTATGCGGCGCTCCACCGCGAACCCTCATCCTGCGAGACGCTGCCTCGTGCTCGCTCCTCAGGATGAGGGCGCCGCCGGGTGTGTGCCTCAGGCCCCCCGCGCCAGCCCGTGGCGGATCACCCGGTCGATCAGATCGGGATAGGCGATGCCGCTGGCGGCGAGCGCTTTCGGGAACATGCTGATATCGGTGAAGCCGGGGATGGTGTTGATCTCGTTGACCAGCGCGCTGCCGTCCGGGCGCAGGAAGAAGTCGACGCGGGCCATGCCGTCGCAGCCGAGCGCATGGAAGGCGCGCTTCGCCAGGGCCTGGAGCTTCGCGATCGTCTCCTGCGGCAGATTGGCCGGCACCTCGACCCGGGCCCCGTCCTCGTCGATATATTTGGCCTCATAGGTGTAGAAGCCATGGCTCGCGGCGGCGGCGATCTCGCCCGGCAGCGAGACGATGGTCTCGCCATCGGCCTGTTCGAGGACGCTGAGCTCGATCTCGCGGCCTGCGATGAACTCCTCGACGAGGACGACGCGGTCGTGGCGGAAGGCCTCGGCGAGCGCGGCTGCGAAGCTCTCCGCGCTCGTCGCCTTGCTGACGCCGACCGAGGAGCCCTGTCGGGCCGGCTTGACGAAGAGCGGCAGGCCGAGGGCTGCGGTGGCCTGTTCGAAGCTCGGCATCTCGCCCGGCCGGGCGGTGAGCGAGCGGGCGACGCCGAGTCCGGCCTCGCGCAGCAGCCGCTTGGCGATGTCCTTGTCGAGCGCATTGGCCGAGCCGACGATGCCGCAGCCGGCGAGCGGGACGCCGGCGACCGCAGCCAGCCCCTGGACCGAGCCGTCCTCGCCGTCGAGACCGTGCAGCACCGGGAAGAGCACGTCGATCTTGGGCAGGGCCTGCGGCGCGGCGCCATCCTGCAGGCGCAGCAGGCGCCCGCCACCGCCGGGCAGCAGGCAGAGCTCGGGGCCGCCCTGCGGGATCGGATCGGGCAGGACGCCATTCTCCAATGCGAGCTCGCGCCACTGGCCGGCCTTGGTGATCAGGATCGGCACGACGTCGTATTTCGCCTTGTCGATCGCCTTCACCACATTGGCGGCGGACATCAGCGAAACCTCGTGCTCGGCGGATTTGCCGCCGAGGAGAATTGCCACCCGGACCCTGTCGCTCATCGTCATCGCCTTCATCGACTCGTTCAGCTCCCGAGCCTCAGTCCGGGATGATTGAGGAATTGCAAAGGCAGCAGTACCGCCGCGATGATGGCCTGATCAGCCCGCCGCGGTTGGAAGCAGGCTGCGCGCCACGCCCTCGATGCGCTCGGCCGCCGCCTCGAGCGCATCGGCCGCGCGCTGCTCGATCTCGCCGGCGCGCTGGTCGGCCGAGCCGGCGTCGCCCTGCAGCGAAGCCAGGTGGTCCTCCAGCCTAGCGACCTTTTTCTGCAACTCGCTGACCTCGTCGGCGACCATCAGCGCGGCCATGACATGCAGGCGCATGTCGCCGATCTCGCCGAAAGCCTGACGCATCTCCTCGATCTTGCCATCATAGAGGCGGGCGAGATTCTCCAGATGGGGCTCCTCGCCCTCGCCGCAGGCCATCCGGTAGGCCTTGCCGGCAATGGTGACGTTCACCTGCGGCATCTCTGCTCTTTCTTCAGCTTTCAGCGTCGTCCGGCGCTTCGGCCCGCGCGATCATCTCGTGCAGGGCCGTCATCGCCTTGTCGAGCCGACGGTCGACCTCTTCGGCAGCGCCCTGGACATGGCCGAGCTTCGCCATGGTGCCGTCGAGCTCGACGGCGAGGCGGGCACGGTCGTCCTGCATCAGCGTCAGCTCGGTTTCGAGATTGGCACGGCCGCGCTCGGCCTCGAGCCGCCGGCGGGCGGCCGCTTCGAGCTGGCCGAGCGCGCCTTCGAGGCGCGACAAGGCGTGATCCAGTGCCGGAGACGCCACGTTTCTTCCTTTTCAGGCCGGCGCAAGCCGGCTCAACCGATTCGGGAGCCTAGTGCATGTCGCCGCACCCCGAAAGGCCGACCTTGGCCCGGAAACGCCTCTAAGGCTCTGAAGCGCCGGGCGATTCACAGGAATTCCGTGCCGTGCGCGAGCCGCTGCTAGTCCGGGAAGCGGTGGATTGCGCAAAAATCGCCTGGGCGGTTCGAATTGACTCCGCTTGCGGCGAAGGCATATCGAACGCGCGCCTTTTTCCGCAACCGTTTCCCGCTCGCCGGCCCATTTTCACGCGCGAGCGGATGTCCTGCCCCCCGGAGTGAGCCAATGACGATGCCCGCGATCGACCGCGCCCAACACGAGCGGCTCGCCAACGCCATTCGCTCGCTCTCCATGGATGGTGTCGAGCAGGCCAAGTCCGGCCATCCCGGCCTGCCGATGGGCGCGGCCGACATCGCCGCGGTGCTGTTCTCGCGCATCATGAAGTACGACGCGGCCGCGCCGTCCTGGCCCGACCGCGACCGTTTCGTGCTCTCGGCCGGCCATGGCTCGATGCTGATCTACGCGCTGCTCTATCTGACCGGCACGGGCGGCCTCGGGCTCGACGACCTCAAGAAGTTCCGCCAGCTCGAATCGAAGACCCCGGGGCATCCCGAGAACTTCATGACCAAGGGCGTCGAGACCACCACCGGCCCGCTCGGCCAGGGACTCGCCACCGCGGTCGGCATGGCGATGGCCGAGCGCATGCTCGCCGCCGAGTTCGGCAAGAAGCTGGTCGACCACAAGACCTATGTGCTGGCTTCCGACGGCGACCTGATGGAGGGCATCAGCCAGGAGGCGATCGCGCTCGCCGGCCACCACAAGCTCAACAAGCTGATCGTGCTCTGGGACGATAACGGCATCTCGATCGACGGGCCGCTCTCGATTTCCGATTCGGTCGATCAGGTCGCCCGCTTCAAGGCCTGCGGCTGGAAGTCCGAGCGCGTCGACGGCCATGATCCCGATGCGATCGAGGCGGCGATCCGCCGCGCCCAGAAGTCGAACAAGCCGACCATGATCGCCTGCAAGACGGTGATCGGCTTCGGCGCGCCGAAGAAGGCCGGCACCTCCAAGGCCCATGGCGAGCCGCTCGGCGCCGAGGAACTCGCCGCCGCCAAGAAGGCGCTCGGCATCACCGGCGGTCCGTTCGAGGTCGCCGCCGACGTGCTCAAGGCCTGGCGCGATCTCGGCGCCGCCGGCGCCGCGTCGCACAAGGAATGGCAGGGGCTGCTCTCCGGCCTCTCCGAGCGCAAGCGCGGCGAATTCGAGCGCCGTCTCGGCCTGACTCCGCCGGCCAAGCTCGGCAAGGCGGTCATCGCCCACAAGAAGGCGCTCGCTGCCAATCCGCAGGCGGTCGCGACCCGCAAGGCCTCGGAGCTGGCGCTCGATGCGATCGTACCGGTGATGCCGGAGCTGGTTTCCGGCTCGGCCGACCTGACGCCGTCGAACAACACCAAGGCCAAGGGCCTCGAGGACTTCACCCCGAAGACCCCGAAGGGCCGCTATATCCGCTACGGCATCCGCGAGCACGCCATGGCGGCGGCGATGAACGGTATCACCCTGCATGGCGGCTTTCGCACCGCCGGTGGCACCTTCCTGGTCTTCGCCGACTATGCCCGCCCGGCGATGCGCCTCGCCGCGCTGATGGGGCTGCCGGTCGTCTATGTGATGACCCATGATTCGATCGGCCTCGGCGAAGACGGGCCGACCCATCAGCCGGTCGAGCACCTCGCCTCGCTGCGCGCCATGCCGAACATGCGCGTGCTGCGCCCGGCCGACGCGATCGAGACCGCCGAGGCCTGGCAGATCGCGCTCGAGCGCACCGACGGGCCGACCGTGCTCGCCCTATCGCGCCAGAATCTCGCGCCGCTGCGCCAGGACGGCACGGCGACCAACCGCTCGGCGAAGGGTGGCTACGAGCTGCTCGCCGCCGAGGGCGGCAAGGCGCAGGTCTCGCTCTTCGCCTCGGGCTCCGAGGTCGAGATCGCGGTCGCGGCGCGCAAGCTCCTGGCCGAGAAGGGCGTACGCGCCCGTGTCGTCTCGGTGCCCTCGCTCGAGCTGCTGCTGGAGCAGGACGAGGCGGTGAAGGCGGCGATCATCGGCGAGGCGCCGGTCAAGATCGCGGTCGAGGCGGCGGTCCGCTTCGGCTGGGACGCCGTGGTCGGCGCCGATGGCGGCTTCGTCGGCATGTCCTCCTTCGGCGCCAGCGGCCCCTACAAGCAGGTCTATGCGCATTTCGGCATTACGCCGGAAGCAGTGGCGGAAGCCGCGATCAAGCGCCATAACGCCTGAGTTTTTGCGGCCGAACCATGCATCCGCCATGGTTTGGCCGATTTGCCCGCACTAATGGCGCTAGCTGCGCCGCCTGAAGGCGAAGGAGAGGATTGAGATGACGGTCAAGGTGGCGATCAACGGCTTCGGCCGCATCGGGCGCAATGTTCTGCGCGCGATCATCGAGTCGAAGCGCAAGGATATCGAGGTCGTGGCGATCAACGATCTCGGCCCGGTCGAGACCAATGCGCATCTCTTCCGCTTCGATTCGGTGCATGGCCGCTTCCCCGGCACCGTGACCGTCTCCGGCGACACGATCGATGTCGGCCGCGGGCCGATCAAGGTCACCGCCGTGCGCGATCCCAAGGATCTCCCGCACAAGGCGCTCGGCGTCGATATCGCGCTGGAATGCACCGGCATCTTCACGACGCGCGAGAAGGCGAGCGCCCATCTCGCCGCCGGCGCCAAGCGGGTGCTGGTCTCGGCCCCCTGCGACGGCGCCGACCTCACCGTGGTCTACGGCGTCAACCATGGCGAGCTGACCAAGGACCATATCGTCGTCTCGAACGCCTCCTGCACGACCAACTGCCTCGCGCCGGTGGTCAAGGTGCTGCATGACGCCGTCGGCATCGACAAGGGCTTCATGACCACCATCCATGCCTATACCGGCGACCAGCCGACGCTCGACACCATGCACAAGGATCTCTATCGCGGCCGCGCCGCGGCGATGTCGATGATCCCGACCTCGACCGGTGCCGCCAAGGCGATCGGCCTCGTCATCCCCGAGCTGAAGGGCCGCCTCGACGGCACCTCGATCCGCGTGCCGACGCCGAACGTCTCGGTCGTCGACTTCAAGTTCATGTCGAAGCGCAAAACCACGGTCGAGAAGATCAACGACGCCATCATCAAGGCCAGCAAGCGCGGGCCGCTCAAGGGCATCCTCGCCGTCACCGACCAGCCGAACGTCTCGATCGACTTCAACCATGATCCGGCCTCGTCGACCTTCGCGCTCGACCAGACCAAGGTGATGGACGAGAAGCTCGTCCGCATCCTGACCTGGTACGACAATGAGTGGGGTTTCTCGAACCGGATGAGCGACACCGCCGTCGCCATGGCGAAGCTGATCTGACCCGACCGGGTCCATGAATGGCCGCGCCCTGCGCGGCCATTCCTCTTTCACGAACGGGAAAGCCAGAGCGCATGAACAAGATCGAGCCTACCGTCGCGAACCCGTCGCCCGCTCCCGAGGCGATCATTCCGCCCGCCCCGACCATGGCCGAGACCGCCGCGGCCCGCGCCGCCGAGATCAAGGCTGCCGAGCCGGTCGTCGCCGGCGATCCGCGCAAGCTCGACCAGCTCTCGCGCATCGAGGAGAAGGCGGCCCGCATCGAAGAGAAGTTCGCCCGCTACGAGGCCGTGCTGACGCGCGCCGAAGCCTCGCTCGAGCGCAGCGCCCAGAAGGTCGATCTCGCCGCCGGGACCATGGACTTCGCCGGGCTGCGCGAGGAGCTTTCCGCGCTCCGCCAGCGCGTCAACGCGACACCGCGTTTCGGCGCGCTGCTCCTGACCGGCATCGTGACCGCGATCCTGACGGTGATCCTCACCGTGATTGTGCTGAAGAACGGCTTGCCCGGTATCCTGCCGCCGAGCCTGCCGCGCTGACGCTGCCCACGCCCCGACCATCAGAAGAGATCGCGATGCCCGCTTTCCGTACCCTCGACGACGCCGACCTTGCCGGAAAGCGCGTTCTCGTCCGCGTCGATCTCAATGTGCCGATGGAAGACGGCAAGGTCACCGACGCGACAAGGATCGAGCGGGTGCTGCCGACCGTTCGCGAAATCTCCGAGAAGGGCGGCAAGGTCGTCCTGCTGGCGCATTTCGGCCGGCCCAAGGGCCGCGACGACAAGAACAGCCTGCGGCAGGTCGTTCCGGCGTTCGCCCATGCGCTCGGCCAGCCGGTGATCTTCGTCGCAGATTGCATCGGCGAGGATGTCGCCAAGGCGGTCGCAGCGGCGAAGAACGGCGAGGTGCTGCTGCTCGAGAACACCCGCTTCCATGCCGGCGACGAAAAGAACGACCCGGATTTCGTCAAGGCGCTCGCCGCCAATGGCGACATCTATGTCAACGACGCCTTCTCCGCGGCGCACCGGGCGCATGCCTCGACCGAGGGGCTGGCGCATGTGCTGCCGGCCTATGCCGGCCGCACCATGCAGGCCGAGCTCGAGGCGCTCTCGGCCGGCCTCGACAGCCCGGCGCGGCCGGTGATGGCGATCGTCGGCGGCGCCAAGGTCTCGACCAAGCTCGAACTGCTCGGCAATCTCGTCAAGAAGGTCGATGTGCTCGTCATCGGTGGCGGCATGGCCAACACCTTCCTGGCGGCGCGCGGCGTCAATGTCGGCAAGTCGCTCTGCGAGCATGATCTCGTCGGCACCGCCCGCGAGATCGAGGCGAAGGCCAAGACCGCCGGCTGCGAGATCCTGCTGCCGGTCGATGCGCTGGTGGCGCGCGAGTTCAAGGCCAATCCCGGGCACCGTGTCGTCTCGATCGGCGAGGTCGCCGATGACGAGATGATCCTCGATGCCGGGCCGCTCAGCGTCGCCGAGGTCGTGCTCAAGCTCGACAAGGTCAAGACCGTGGTCTGGAATGGTCCGTTCGGCGCCTTCGAACTGCCGCCCTTCGACACCGCGACGGTGACGGTCGCCAAGGCGGTGGCGGAACGCGCCCGGACGAGCCGGCTGGTCGCGGTCGCAGGCGGCGGCGATACCGTCGCGGCGATGAACCATGCCGGTGTCGCCGACGAGCTGACCTATGTCTCGACCGCGGGCGGCGCCTTCCTCGAATGGATGGAAGGCAAGGCACTCCCCGGTGTCGAGGCGCTGCGGCAGGGCTGACCGGCGGCCGCAGCCTGTGGTTGCATGTGGCGATGTTTATGCTATGTTCTCGCGCATGAGCGAGAACGTACAGACGGCCATGTACGAGATCCTGAAGAAGATTCAGGCGCAGCTTGCCGATCACGACAAGCGGTTCGACGCAGTCGAGAAGCGCTTTGACGAATTGGGCGAACTCGTCCGCAAGCAGCGGCGCGACACGGCTGGCCTCCTCGTCATGGCCAAAGCCGTGACTGGCGACTTCGCCGAGCAGGTCGCGGCTATCGAGGAGCGCGTCGCGGCACTCGAAGCGCGCGGTCGCTGACCGCGTTCACGCTGTCGGCGCCTTTCGCTTTGCGTCCGCCACAGTTCGATTCTAAACCCCTTCAGATAAGTCAGAATCCACCCGGAGGACCGCTGTGGCCCGTATTACGCTTCGCCAATTGCTCGACCATGCCGCCGAGAACGACTACGGCGTGCCCGCCTTCAACATCAACAACATGGAGCAGGCGCTGGCGATCATGGCGGCTGCCGACGCCACAGATGCGCCAGTTATCATCCAGGCCTCGCGCGGCGCCCGTTCCTACGCCAACGACATCATGCTCAAGCACATGATGGACGCCGTCACCGAGATCTATCCGCATATCCCGGTCTGCGTGCATCTCGACCACGGCAACGAGCCGGCGACCTGCATGACCGCGATCCAGGCCGGCTTCACCTCGGTGATGATGGACGGCTCGCTCAAGGCCGACGGCAAGACCCCGGGCGACTGGGACTACAATGTCGGCGTCACCAAGACCGTCACCGACATGGCCCATCTCGGCGGCATTTCGGTCGAGGGTGAGCTCGGCGTGCTCGGCTCGCTCGAGTCCGGCGAAGGCGAGAAGGAGGACGGCCATGGCTTCGAGGGCAAGCTCAGCCACGACCAGCTCCTGACCAACCCCGACGAGGCGGTGAAGTTCGTCGCCGAGACCAAGGTCGATGCGCTCGCCATCGCCATGGGCACCTCGCATGGCGCCTACAAGTTCACGCGCAAGCCCGACGGCGCGATCCTCGCGATGCATGTCATCGAGGCGATCCACAAGCTGCTGCCGAACACCCATCTCGTCATGCACGGCTCGTCCTCGGTCCCGCAGGACCTGCAGGACGTCATCAACCAGTACGGCGGCAAGATGCCCCAGACCTGGGGCGTGCCGGTCGAGGAGATCCAGCGCGGCATCAAGCATGGCGTGCGCAAGATCAACATCGACACCGACAACCGGATGGCGATGACCGGCCAGATCCGCAAGATCCTGTCCGAGAACCCCGGCGAGTTCGATCCGCGCAAATATCTCAAGCCGGCCATGGAGGCGATGACCAAGCTCTGCAAGCAGCGCCTGGAAGAGTTCAACACCGCCGGCCAGGCTTCGAAGATCAAGCGCGTCATCACCCTGGCCGACATGGCCAAGCGCTACGCCAAGGGTGAGCTCGACCCGACCTTCGGCGCCAAGAAGGCGGCCTGATCACACGCCTAGCGCATCCGTCATGGTCGGGCTTGTCCCGACCATCCACACCTTCGCGTCACTGATCGAGCGTGGTGTTCAAGACGTGGATGCTCGCCACAAGGGCGAGCATGACGGCGGAGCCACATGGCAGCCTACCAGCAAAACGCCCGGCACTTGGCCGGGCGTTTCATTTTCAGGAGATGATCGGGTCAAGCCCGACCATGCCCCGTTCACATGCCGATCTTGCCGCCGCCCTTGCGGGTGATCGCCACCACTGAAGGGCGCACCGGCATGTCGGGCCTGAAGTCGGGCCAGCGGGTCGAGAGGTCCTCATAATAGGAGCGGCGGCCGAATTCCGGCCAGTCCGGGCCGTCGTCGCCGGGGTGCTGGACCGCGACGAAGGCGGTGGTGTCGTCGGGCGTGAAGCAGGGGCCGCAGAGCTCGGCGCCGTGCGGCACGCGATAGAACAGCTTCGAGGTCCGGCGCGCCGCGCCTTCGGTGTCGACCGCCCAGAGCCCGTCGGTACGGCCGGTCTCCTTGGGTCCGTTGCCGTCGGTCGCGACCCAGAGGCGCCCGGCGGAATCGACCACGGCATTGTCGGGCATGCCGAACCAGCCATTCTTGCTGGTCTCGGTCGAGAAGCTCGCCCCGACCGCGGCGACCGACGGATCGCCACAGGTCAACAGGATCTCCCATTTGCCCCTGGTCGCGGTGAAATCGCCGTCATCCTCGATGATCTCGATGATGTGGCCGAAAGCGTTCCTGGCGCGCGGATTGGCGGCGTCGACCTGATCGTCCTTGCGGCGCGTATTGTTGGTCAGCATCACATAGACACGGCCATTGACGCCGTTGGGGGTGATGTCTTCCGGACGGTCCATCTTGGTGGCGCCGAGCAGATCGCCGGCGCGGCGGGCCTCGATCAGCACATCGGCCTGGCCAGAGAAGCCGTTGGCGGCGGTGAGCGGCCCCTCTCCGAAGACGAGCGGCAGCCACTGGATCGTGCCGTCCGCCGCGAATTTCGCGACATGGAGCGTGCCGGAATCGAGGAGATCCATGTTGGCGGCGCGATTATTCGGATCGAAGCGGCCGGCCGTGACGAATTTGTAGACATAGTCGAAGCGCTCATCGTCGCCGAGATAGACGACGACGCGGCCATCCTTCGCGACGATGTTGTCGGCGCCCTCATGCTTGAAGCGGCCGAGCGCGGTGCGCTTCTTCGGTACCGAATGCGGATCGAAGGGGTCGACCTCGATCACCCAGCCGAAGCGGTTGGCCTCGTTGGGCTCGCTGGCGAGGTCGAAGCGCTCCTCGAAACGGCCCCAGGCATAGGGCGAGGAGGGGATGGCGAGACGCTTGTAATTGGCCTCCTCGCGATGGCCTTCCGGCAGCTCGCCGGAGAAATAGCCGTGGAAATTCTCCTCGCCGGAAACGAAGGTGCCCCAGGGCGTCATCGCGCCCGAGCAGTTGTTCAGCGTGCCGAAGACCTTGCGGCCGGTGGCATCGGCCTTGGTCCTGACGCGCTCGGCCCCGGCGACGGGGCCGGACAGCTGCATCTCGGTGGCGGCGGTGAGGCGGCGGTTCAGGTTTGAATCCTGGACCAGCGCCCATTTGCCGTCGGTCCGGCGGATCTCCGCGAGCGTCGCGCCGTGGGCCATCGCCTCGATGGCGTAGCGCTCCGGGGTCGCGTTCTTCATCACCGGCTTGCCGTCCTTGATCTCGACGACGCCCGGGAACATCAGATGCGGGTTGGTGTATTCGTGATTGACGAAGAGCACGCCATGGCCGGACGGGTCGGCGGCGCCCGGCAGAGGCAGATAGCCGACGAAGTCGTTGTTGTAGCCGAACTGTCTGGCCTGGGCCTGCGGCGTCTGCCTCGCCGGATCGAAGGCCGGCGCGTCCGGGAAGAGCGGGTCGCCCCAGCGCAGCAGGACATCGGCATCATAGCCTTCGGCGACATGATGATCGGCATCGACACCGGCTTCGACCTCCTTGAAGGCGAAGGCCGAGCCCTCGGCGCCGCGCGCTTCGGCGCGCTCGGCGGTCGCCAGGGCGGCGGTGCCGACCGTCGCGGAGATCGCCGAGACGGCGAGCGCGCCCTTGAGCAGGCCGCGCCGCGAGAAGCGCTGGCCGATCAGCTCACCCATGGTCGGATTGTCGGTGGGGCTCTGCGGGGCGGCGTCCTCATGCTCGAGCAGGCTCGCGCCGAAGGTCGATTCATAATGGGGATCGTCGCTCATCACCGTCTCTCCATGGCCTGCCTCGGCCCGGTCGAACCTAGCCGTTCGGCTTGACGGGGCCGTGACAGCGCCGCGACGGCCGACGCCGTTCAGGCCGCGCGATTGCGATGGGACAGGTTCTCGAAGGCTTCGGCAAGCAGCCCGGCGTGGTGGGAAAGGGATTGCGCCACGCCGAGCACGTCGCCGACGCTGGCACCGGCGATCTGGGCCGCCTCGTTGACCGAGCCGATGGTCTGGGCGACCTCCTGGGTGCCCTGTGCGGCGAAGTTGACGCTGCGGGCGATCTCCTCGGTCGCGGCGCGCTGCTGCTCGATCGTGCCCGCGATGTTCAGCGTCGTCTGGTCCATGCCCGAGACGAAGCCGGTAATGCTCTCGATGGCGAGAATCGCCTCGCGGCTGCGAGCCTGCATGGTCGGGACCTGTGCGGCGATCTCGTCGGTCGCCTTGCCGGTGCGCTCGGAGAGCTGCTTGACCTCCTGGGCGACGACGGCGAAGCCGCGTCCGGCCTCGCCGGCACGGGCTGCCTCGATCGTCGCATTGAGCGCCAGCATCGAGGTCTGGCTGGCGATGGTCCTGATCAGGTCTACGACCGAGCCGATCGTTTCGGCGGATTGCGCCAGACTCTTGACGATGACCTCGGTGGTCCGCGCCGCGGCGCTGGCGTCGTGGGTCTTGGTCGTGGCGCCGGTGATCTCGGCGGAGATGTGGCTCAGCGAGATCGACAGCTCCTCCGTCGCATTGGCGACGTTGCGGACATTCTCGGACGCCGCGTCGGAGGCGCTGGCTGCCGCCAGCGCCTGGAAGCTGGTTTCCTGGACGGTGTCGCTCATGGTGCGCGCCAATGTCTCGATCACCCGGGCGCTGCCGCCGACCGAGGCGACGACGTCGCGAACGGTGACCTCGAAGGCCGCGATTTCGGCCTGGCTGCGCTCGCGGCTATGCTTTTGGACGAGGGTATAGGTCTCGAGCAGCAGTTCGAGGTCGAGCTGCACGGCCTTCTGCAAGGCGGCGCGCAGGGCTATGCGCCGGTTGAGCTCGCGGCGCTGCCAGAAGCGCAGCTGTCCCAGGCCAACGCGCAACAGGCCGAGCTCGGCCCCGATCGCATTGCCGACGATGGCATGGCAGATGGCGACGCCGTGGACGGGCACGCCATGAGCATGGAAGGCACTGGCCAGCGCATGCGCCGATTTCAGGAAGCCGTCGTCGATCTCGCCCGAGACCAGCCTGATCCAGTGCGCGAGGCGCAGCGCGTGGACCTCCGGTTCCTGCATGGCCCGCAGGATCTCGGGCCAGGCCTCGAAGCTGGCGTGAAGTTCCTCCAGCAGGCCGGGAAGGCGGGTCTGGGCGAAGTCGCGCTGCCGCTTCAGCAAGGCGAGGTCATAGGCGTCGATGCGAAAGGTGCGCAAGCGGGAGTCGTGTTCGATGATGGCGTCGCTCATGCGCAACTTCTGATCGCCTGGGACATGGAGAAAGGTGCTCCTGGCGACTTTGCGAAGAGTTCGAAAACAAAGGCTTAAGCGCGAGCCGCCGTTGCGTTATCCCGAACCCGGCGCCCTGTGCGCTTGCTTCCGGCCGACGCCACTGACTATAACGCGCGCCTGCGCGCGCCCGCGGGCAGGCACAGCGATCAGAGCGGAGGCGACCAAGCCATGGCCGGGCATTCCCAGTTCAAGAACATCATGCACCGCAAGGGCAAGCAGGACGCGGTGCGTTCCAAGCTGTTCTCGAAGCTGGCCCGTGAAATCACCGTCGCCGCCAAGATGGGCATGCCCGACCCGAACATGAATCCGCGCCTGCGCATGGCCGTGCTGGCCGCGCGTGCGGAGAACATGCCGAAGGACAATATCGAGCGCGCGATCAAGAAGGCGATCGGCGGCGAGGGCGAGAACTATGACGAGGTCCGCTACGAGGGCTACGGCCCGGGCGGTGCCGCCGTCATCGTCGAGGCGCTGACCGACAACCGCAACCGCACGGCCTCGGCGGTGCGCTCCTACTTCACCAAATCCGGCGGGGCGATGGGCGAGAGCAATTCGGTCTCGTTCATGTTCAACCGGGTCGGCGAGATCAGCTATCCCGCCGAAGCCGGGGATGCCGACAAGGTGATGGAGGCGGCGATCGAGGCCGGCGCCGACGATGTGATCAGCGACGAGAACGGTCACACCATCCTGTGCGCCTTCGATGCGCTGAACGATGTCAGCAAGGCGCTGGAGACGTCCCTTGGTGCGCCGGCCTCGGCCAAGCCGGTCTGGCGGCCGACC
This sequence comes from Allobosea sp. NPDC055594, assembly GCF_053618995.1. Lineage (NCBI taxonomy): Bacteria > Pseudomonadati > Pseudomonadota > Alphaproteobacteria > Hyphomicrobiales > Alloboseaceae > Allobosea > Allobosea sp. NPDC055594. The sequence continues at coordinate 45,037 of NZ_JBSHIO010000003.1, read as the reverse complement.
ACGACCGCACCGCTCGACGAGGACAAGGCGGCGTCGATGATCCGCCTGATGGAAGCGCTCGACAATGACGACGACGTCCAGAACGTCTTCGCCAATTTCGAGATCGCCGACGAGGTGATGGCCAAGCTCAGCGGCTGAGGCCGACAGATGGATCGCATCTTGGTCGGGCTCGTCCCGACCATCCGCATCTTCCGCTGGGACGGGCGGTGGCCAAGGCCTGGGTGCTCGCCACAAGGGCGAGCCTGACGGCTGTGGCGCATCAGCGCCCGAGCAGCGCATCCCAGAGCGGCAGGCCGGCGATCGCGCTGAGGAAAATCGTCAGATAGGCGATGCGCCGGAAGGTCTGCTCGGAGGCGAGCCTGAAGGCGTGCGTGCCGATCCAGAGGCCGGCGCCATAGATCAGGAAGAGCGGCAGCGCCATCGTCAGGGCCGCGACGCCGAGAATGCCCTTGATCCAGAGGATGGTGCCGCTGACGATGGTGCCCAGGCCGAAATAGGTCTGCATGTTGGCACGCGTCTTGTGACGGTCGTTGCGCTGGGCACCGAGCCAGAAGACGGCGAGCGGCATGCCGCCGATACTGGCGAGACCGTTGCAGAGCCCGGACAGGGCGCCGACGCCGAGCGAAAGCGGGATGCCCGGCTGGCCGTGATAGCGCCAGCCGGAGGCGAGCAGTGCCACCGTGGCGAGCACGAGCGAGGACAGCAGCCAGCGCATCGTCGTCTGGTCGAGCCAGACCAGCAGGGTGAGGCCGATCGGCAGGGTCAGGGTCGCGGCGATCAGCAGCGGAACGACCTCGCGCCATTCGGCTCTTTTGGCTGAGCGCGCCGCCAGCGGCAGCGCGAAGGGCACGTCGATCACCCAGATCAGGCCGAGCGCCGCGACCGGGCCGAGCACGACCGAGGCGAGCGGCATGAAGACCATGGCGAAGCCGAAGCCGGTAAAGCCGCGCACCAGCCCGCCGAGAAAGGTGGCGAAGAGCAGTGTGGCGATGCCCGAGGCGGTGAGGCCGGGGAAGAAGGGGGCGATGAGTTCGAGCATGGCCTTGGGCGGGGTGACTGAACTCTCAACTCGCCCCAAGCGGCCATGCGATCAACCCCTGTTGCCGTGATGACGGCGATGACCGTCAAGCATCGATCGGACGATGGGCGTTCGTGAAGGCCAGCCGCATGATCGCGGGAGGCTTCGCTCCGACGGAGAAGGCAAGCTGCCCGGAACGTGCTCTAAGCTGCCCTGATGAACGCGATTCGTATCCTCGGCATCGACCCCGGTCTGCGCAAGACCGGCTGGGGCGTCGTCCTCAGCGAGGGGACCAAGCTCGCCTTCATCGCCTGCGGCGTGGTCGAAAGCGAGCAGAAGGCCCCGCTGGCCGAACGGCTGCGGCAGTTGCATGACGGCATCGCCGGCGTGATCGCGGCGCATGCGCCGGGGGAGGTCGCGGTCGAGGAGACTTTCGTCAACCGCGACCCGCAATCGGCGCTGAAGCTCGGCCAGGCGCGCGGAGTTGCTTTGGTGGTGCCGGCGCTGGCGGGGCTCGAGGTCGCCGAATATGCGGCGAATCTGGTCAAGAAGACGGTGGTGGGCGTCGGCCATGCCGACAAGAAGCAGGTCCAGGCGATGATCCGCGTGCTGCTGCCCAAGGCCGAGACGAAGAGCGCCGACGCTGCCGACGCTCTGGCCGTGGCGATCTGCCATGCCCAGCATCGTGGCGCCCGGGCGATGCTGGCGAAGTATCAGGTCCGGTAGGCGTAGAGCTCGGCGTCCGGATCGCCCTTGCCGGTGAGCCCGGCCCGGACGATCTCGGCGCCGATGCGGCTATAGGTGATGCCGTTGCCGCCGAAGCCCATGACCGCCCAGCAATTCTTCAGCCCGGGCAGCTCGCCGATCGTCGGTAGCCCCGTGGCCGAGGCGCCGAAGGTGCCGGCCCAGGCGAAATCGGCCCGTATGTCGAGTTCCGGGAAGAGCCCGGCGAGCTTCCTCTGCAAGGTCTTGGTCTTGGCCGCGATCAGCCGGTCGCGCGCCTCTTCGTCGACGAAATCCTCGTCCTCGCCGCCGCAGATCACCCGGCCATCGGGCGTGGTGCGCAGATAGAGATAGGGCTCGGACGCCTCCCAGACGAAACAGCGCTCCGGCCAGAGGCGGCGCGGCTGCGCGGGGGTGGCGATCGCCCAGGTCGAGATCGCCTGATGTCCCTTCGGCTCCAGCCCGAGCGGGATCTCGTAGCCGGTGCAGAACACGACATGGCGGCAGCTAATATGCGTGCTGGCCTTGGTCCGCAGAACGACCGAGCGCGGTCTCGCGTCGATGTCGACGATCTCGACCGGGCTGGCGAGCCGCGCACCGCGGCCGATCGCGGTGCGCAGGAAACCGGCGGCGAGTGCGCGCGGATCGACCTCGACATTGTCGTAGCCGAGCAGGGCGGCCCGGTGTGCGATGCCGAAACGCTCCTCGACCGCGGCTGTGCCGAGGAAAGCGGTCTCGAACCCGGCGCGGCGGCGGGCCTCGCCCTCGTGCGACAGGGCCTCGGCATCGAGCAGATCGCCGGCGAGATAGAGGGAGTCGCGCCGCCGCGTCGGTGCCAGCGACAGAGCTCGGATGCGGGCGCAAAGCCCGTCCAGGGCCAGCCGAGAGCGCCGCCAGGCCCGGATCGCCGCTTCCTCGCCGATCTGGAGCGAGAGCTTGGTCAGGGGCTGGTCGATCTCGTACTGGAGGAGGGCGGTGCTGGCGACGGTCGAGCCGCGCACGGGGCCGCGCCGGTCGACGATCAGCACGTCCAGCCCGACCTCGCTGAGCGCGTCGGCGACCATGGCGCCCGAAATGCCGGCGCCGATGACGACGACATCGGCACGCGCATCAGCCAGAAGTTTCCAGCCCGGCACGGACGGCGCCCGCTTCTCCTGCCAGACCGAGCGGCCGGTCCGCAGGTCTCTCTTTCTCGTCAGCACGCGGTGCCCCCCATTTCCAGCGGAGAACGCATGATCGCCGCGAATGATCCGCGCTGGCCGAAAGGGGCGATCATGCTAACAGGTTGGCATGATCGGAAAGCTAAAGGGCCTCATCGATTCGTATGGGGAGGACTTCGTCATCGTCGACGTTCAGGGCGTCGGCTATGTCGTGCAGTGCTCGTCGCGGACCCTGCAGCGCCTGCCCAAGACGGGCGAGGCTGCGGCCCTGTCGATCGAGACCCATGTCCGCGAGGATGCGATCCGGCTCTACGGCTTCCTGTCGGATACCGAGCGCGACTGGTTCCGGCTGATGCAGACGGTCCAGGGCGTCGGCGCCAAGGTCGCGCTCGCGATCCTCTCGACGCTGGAGCCCGGCGTGCTGGCGACGGCGATCGCGACCGGCGACAAGGCGGCGGTGGCGCGCGCGCCCGGCGTCGGGCCGAAGCTGGCGCAGAGGATCTGCGCCGAGCTCAAGGACAAGGCGCCGTCCTTCGGGCATATCGATGCCGGCGTTGCCGAGCTTGCTGGTGCGCTCGACGACAAGCGCCTGCCGCAGCCGATCGCCGATGCCGTCTCGGCCCTGGTCAATCTCGGCTATCCTCAGGCGCAGGCGGTGGCGGCGGTCGCAGCTGCGTCCCGCGCCGCAGGAGAGGGAGCCGGGACGGCCCAGCTGATCCGCCTCGGCCTGAAGGAGCTGGCGAAATGAGCCACGCGCCGGAGCTGGTCCGCGAGGTCGAGGACAAGAGCGCCTTCCTCGCGCTGATGATGCGGTATTGGGGCTCGCATCGCATGATGATCGGCCTGAAGACCTATGATTGCGCCGAGATCCCGCTGCTCGGCCTGTTCTCTGCCGCCGGCGAACCTTTGGCGCTGGCGAGCTGGTCACCCGATGGCGACACGGCCGTGCTCTGCGCGCTGCATGCGCTGAAGCCTGGCGAGGGTGCGGCGGAGCGACTGCTCGAGGCGGTCAAGACCGCGGCGAAGGCGCGCGGCGCCGTCAGGCTGCGGGCCATGCTGACCAATGACAACATGCCGGGCCTGGCCTTCTACCAGAAGCTCGGCTTTCGCTTCTCGGGGCTCTATGTCGAGGCGATCGACGCCTATCGCTCGGTGATCCCGACGATCATCAAGACCGGCTATCAGGACATTCCCGTGCGCGACGCGCTCGAACTGGAGATCGCGCTGTGAGCGAGCCGCGCCGATTGGTGACGCCCGAGCGCCGCGAGGACGACAGCGAGAACTCGCTGCGGCCGCTTTCGCTCGCCGATTTCACCGGCCAGGCGGCGGCGCGGGCGAACCTCCAGGTCTTCATCAATGCGGCGCGGGCGCGCGGCGACGCACTCGACCATGTCCTGTTCGTCGGGCCGCCTGGCCTCGGCAAGACGACATTGGCGCAGATCGTGGCGCGCGAGCTCGGGGTGAATTTCCGCTCGACCTCGGGGCCGGTGATCGCCAAGGCCGGCGACCTTGCGGCGCAATTGACCAATCTCGAAGAGCGCGACGTGCTCTTCATCGACGAGATCCACCGGCTCAACCCGGCGGTCGAGGAAATCCTCTATCCGGCGATGGAGGACTACCAGCTCGACCTGATCATCGGCGAGGGGCCGGCCGCGCGCTCGGTCAAGATTGACCTGCCGAAGTTCACTTTGGTCGGCGCGACGACGCGGGCGGGGTTGCTGACGACGCCGCTGCGCGACCGCTTCGGCATTCCGGTGCGTCTGCAGTTCTACACGGTCGAGGAATTGCAGGGTATCGTCGCGCGGGGCGCGCGGGTGCTCGGCGTGCCGATGTCGGATGACGGCGCCAACGAAATCGCGCGCCGGTCCCGCGGGACGCCGCGCATTGCAGGGCGCCTGCTGAGGCGCGTGCGCGACTTCGCCATCGTCGATGGCGACGCCATCGTCACCCGCAAGGTCGCCGACAAGGCGCTCGGCCTGCTCGAGGTCGACGGCATCGGTCTCGACCTGATGGACCGGCGCTATCTGACCATGGTCGCGGTGAATTTCGGCGGCGGTCCGGTCGGCATCGAGACCATCGCTGCGGCGCTCTCCGAGCCGCGCGACGCGATCGAGGAGATCATCGAGCCCTTCCTGCTGCAGCAGGGCTTCCTGCAGCGTACGCCGCGCGGGCGCCTTCTGACCGCGCATGCCTTCCGGCATCTCGGCATGGCCGAACCCAACCGCGAGACGGCACAGTTCGGCTTGTTCGGCGACGACGAGGACGCCTGACCGGGGCCTAACGGCGCGCGAATTTCGCGCGCTGCATGGCCGGCAGCTGGCCGGCATCCTCGAGCGCGCCGGAAGGCGCCTTCCCAGCATTCTCGATCGGCTGCATGCCTTCGCCGGCGTTGCGGCTGTCGGAAGGTGTCGGCCCGGTTTCGGCCTTGCGCTTCTGATCGAGCGCCTTGCGGGCCCTGGCCTGCTGGGCTGCATCTCGCAGCTTCGACATCGGCATGTCTCCTCGTGTCCTGCGAGGATAACCCCGGGGTCCCGGTCGGGTTCCGCGCCGGCATGCACTTGACAGGATGATCCGGAAACTGCTCGGCACGGTGGGCACGTCACCCAGCAAAGGACCAAGCCAGCTCGCGATGACCGATTTGCAGCCCAGGTCCGCCGACCATAAGTCCGCCGGCCACCGGATCTCCGTCCGCGTCTATTACGAGGACACGGACTTCTCCGGCGTCGTCTATCACGCCTCCTATCTGCGCTTCATGGAGCGCGGCCGCACCGAGCTGATCCGTGCGCTCGGGATCGAGCAGCGCGAATTGTTCGACGGGGATGCGGCGCTCGGCTTCGCGGTGCGGCGCATGACGATCGATTTCGTCCGGCCGGCGGTGATGGACGACCTCCTGACGGTCGAGACGGTGCCGACCCTGGCGCGCGGCGCCACCATGGAGCTCGACCAGCGCGTCCTGCGCGGCGAGGAGGTGCTGATCACCGCGCAGGTCAAGGTCGCCTGCGTCGGTGGCGGCAAGGCGCGACGCATCCCCGACGTGCTGCGGCAGAGGCTTGGGCTGGAGATCGTCTGACCGGGCCTGCACGGGTTGGCATCGACGCTCGCCGGTCACCATGTTAGGGCCGCTAACATGAGCTGGAAACGCAACGAGCCCGAGCAGCCGCGCGGCTACCATCACGGCAATCTCAAGGAGGCGCTGGTGCGCGCCGCGCTCGGCCTGATCGGCGAGAAGGGGCCGAACGGCTTCACCTTCGCCGAAGCCGCCCGGATGGCCGGTGTCAGCCCGGCTGCGCCCTATCGGCATTATCGCGACCGCGACGAGTTGCTGGCGGATGTCGCGGCGCGCGGCTTCGCCGCCTTCGAGGACGCCTTGGCGAAAGCCTGGGACGAGGGCAGACCGGATGTCGAGGCTGCCTTCCACCGGCTCGGCCGCGCCTATCTCGCCTTCGCCCACGACCAGCCGGCCTTCTATTCGGCGATGTTCGAGGCGGGCGTGCCGCTCGACGCCAGCCCGGAACTGCGCAATGCGGCGGAGCGTGCCTTCCAGCAATTGCGGCAGGCGGCCGAGACGCTGATCGCGGCCTTGCCGCCGGGCAAGCGGCCGCCGGCACTGATGATGGCGCTGCATATCTGGGCGATGTCGCACGGTGTCGCAGCCCTGTTCGGACGCGCCGATGGCGGCCGGCGCCCACTGCCGATGTCGGCTTCCGACCTGCTCGAGGCGGGCATGCTGATCTATCTCAAAGGGCTCGGCCTGCCGCCTGACAAGGCCGGCTGAGGCTCACCCGCACATCTTCAGATTATCGACGTCCCGAACGTAGCGAAGCGCAGATCCGGGAGCCATTCCGGGGTCTTCTTCAAAAAGGTTCCGGCATGGCTCCTTTATCGGCGCCGCCGACGCGGCTTGTCGGCAAACCGAGTTGATGGCGGGGGGGAGGGGCCTGCGCAAAAATTTGCGTCCCTCGTCTTGAAAGGCTTGGCAGTTGCGGCCAGATATGTGAATGTGATTTACATTCACACGATCGGCGCTCGCCGATCGGGGAGGTTGGCCGGCAGCGGCATCCGTCGCTGCCATTCAGTTTCGAGAGGGATCGATGCCGATCGTCGCCAAGCTTGATGAATACGGAAAGGGAGCCTGGCTCGCATTCGCTGTGCTCGGCTTCATCGTCTGGTGGCCGCTGGGTCTGGCGACCCTGGTCTTTCTGTTTGGGAGTGGACGCATGGGACATGGTTGCGGACAGGCGCGCTACGAGCACCGGATGAGCCGCCTGCAGGACAAGATGGAGCGCCTGCGCGACCGCATGGGTGGCGGGCAGGGCTGGGGCCGTTCCGGCTTCGGCGGCGGCTGGGGGCGCGGCCCGTCCAGCGGCAACCGCGCCTTCGACGAGTATCGCGAGGAGACGCTGCGTCGCCTTGAGGATGAGCAGCGCGAATTCCAGGACTTCCTCGGCCGGCTGCGCATGGCCAAGGACAAGGCCGAGTTCGACGAGTTCATGAGCGAGCGCCGCCGGGGCACGCCGGAGGCCGAGGCAGGCGCCAGCGCCTGATCAAGCCCGAGATCATCAGCAGTCATCGCGGCCCGCCTCGTCACCGAGGCGGGCCGTTTGCTTTTGCCGACTTACGAGTCGCTTCCGGTTTCTTGCGGCCGGCAGATGAGGAAGGTCGAGCGTCTGCGTCAGATTGGTGCCGCAGGCCTCGGCGAGGAGGCGGAAGGTGCCGCCGCCGCGTGCGGGAAACGCCGGCACCGATTCCGACGCACCGTCCTGATTCGCCGCCCGGCGCCAGCGCCATAACCCGATGTTAACCACGAGGATTGTTAAGGTTGACCGGGCCTTAATCCGAAACAAGGCCTTTGGCGCGCCGAATATCGTCGTTTGGCCCATCTTTCGCCGGATTCAGCGGCGATTGGTTCTGACGGCATATCCCCGGAGCGCAGATCGGGCGGCGGCGCGAACTTCGCGGCGCGTCTAGCAGGCTGTGCGGAGTCGGTCGGATTTCGCATCGGCCAGGCAGAAGGATGACAGGATGAACCCCGCCGCGGAGGTCGCGCAGGTCGCGCCGCAGATCGACATGTCGTTCTGGTCGCTGTTCTGGCACGCGCATTTCGTCGTCAAGATCGTGATGATCGGACTCTTGGCCGCGTCCGTCTGGTGCTGGTCGATCATCGTCGACAAGACCCTGCTCTACCGCCGCACCCGCCGCGACATGGATGCCTTCGAGGAGGTGTTCTGGTCCGGCCGCTCGCTCGAGGAACTCTATCGCGAACTCGCCAACCGGCCGGTCAGCGACATGGCCGCCGTCTTCGTCGCGGCGATGCGCGAATGGAAGCGCTCCTTCGAGAATGGCGGGCGTTCGGTCGCAAGCCTGTCGCAGCGCATCGATAAGGTGCTCGACGTCACCATCCAGCGCGAGGCCGAGCGGCTGGAATCGAAGCTGCTGGTGCTCTCCACCATCGCTTCGGCAGCTCCGTTCATCGGCCTGTTCGGCACGGTCTGGGGCATCATGAACTCCTTCACCGCGATCGCGGTCTCGAAGAATTCCTCTCTCGCCGTGGTGGCGCCCGGCATTGCCGAGGCGCTGTTCGCCACCGCGATCGGCCTGTTCGCCGCGATCCCCGCGCTGATGGCCTACAACAAGCTGCAGGCCGAGGTCGCCAAGGCGCAGAACCGGCTGGAAGCTTTCGCCGACGAGTTCTCCGCGATCCTGTCGCGGCAGATCGACGAACGGCTGGCGGCTTAAGGAGCGGCGCGGATGGGCATGTCAGCCGCAGCCGGCGCCAGGGCCGGAGGACGTCGCAGCCGCCGCCGGCGGCACGGCGCCATCGCCGAGATCAATATGACGCCGTTCATCGACGTCATGCTGGTGCTTCTGATCATCTTCATGGTCGCCGCGCCGCTGATCGCGACGGGCGTGCCGATCGACCTGCCGCAGACCGGCGCCAAGCCGATCAATGTCGACCAGAAGCCGATCACCATCGCCATCGACGACAAGGGCCAGATCTTCCTGCAGGACCAGCCGACGCTGGAGCCCGACCTCGTGCAGAAGCTGCAGGCGATCGCCAAGCAGGGCTTCGACGACCGGATCTATGTTCGTGGCCACAAGCAGGTTGACTATGGCCGCGTCGCCTCGGTGATGTCGACCATCACCAGCGCCGGCTTCAAGCGCGTGGCGCTGGTCACCGAGCCGAGCACGCACTGAGCGAGAGGATGCTGCCGCGTTGATGGTTTCGCGTTCCGAACCGGGCTTGGCGGTTTCCGCCCTGGGCCACGCGTCCTTCCTGGTCGCGGGGCTGCTGGCGTTTTCCTCGCCGAACCCGCTGCCGGAGCATATGGAGGCGATCGCCGTCGAGGTGATCGACCCGTCCGCGCTGAACCAGGTGACGCGCGGCGAGCGCCAGGCCGAGAAGGTCCAGGAGCAGCCGCAGCAGCGCGCCGAGCGCCAGTCCGAGGTGGTCGAGCGCAAGGAGGCCGGAGAGGCCAAGCACGACACGCCGGCGCCGCCCTCGCGGCCGCCCGAGCTCAAGGTCGCCGAGGAGAATGTCGCGGCGCCGCTTCCGCCCTCGCGGCCGACGCCGAAGCCGACCCCGCCGGCCGAGCCGGTGAAGCAGCCGCCGCAGAAGACCGAGCAGGCCGCGGCCCGCGAGGCCGAGCAGCGCCGCGAGGAGCTGGCGAAGTTGGCCGAGGAGGCCGAGCGCGAGAGCAAGGCCAAGCAGGCCGAGGAAGAGGCCAAGGCGGCCGCCAAGGCGAAGGCCGAAGCGGAGGCGCAGGCCAAGGCGGAGGCCGCCAAGCTCGCCAAGGCGAAGGCCGAAGCCGAAGCCAAGGCCAAGGCGGAAGCCGAGCAGAAGGCCAAGCTCGCGGCGGAAGCCAAGGCGAAGCGCGAAGCGGAAGCCAAGGCCAAGCGCGAGGCAGAACTCGCCAAGAATTTCAATCCGAACGACATCGCCAAGCTGCTGCAGTCGAAGGAGCAGGCGCAATCCTCGGGCTCGAGCGCGCCGCAGATCAACCGCACCGCTTCGCTCGGCACCCAGACCGGGACCTCGCAGAAGCTCTCGCCCTCGCTGAGGGCGCAGCTGATGGGCATCATCCAGGACCAGTTGCAGAAGTGCTGGAACGTGCCGATCGCGCTGCAGAGCTCGCAGAAGCCGGTGGTGCCCCAGGTCCGGATGAAGCTCAACACCGACGGCTCGCTGCTCGGCCAGGCGAGCGTGACCAATTCCTCGTCCGACCCGCTCTTCCGGGTCGCGGCGGATTCGGCTCTGACGGCGACGCGACGCTGTTCGCCGCTGCGTATTCCCGCTCAGTTTGCCGCGTATTATGACGATTGGCGTGATGTCGTCGTCAATTTCGACGCAAGGGACGTGCTGTGACCGCGATCGACCGCTATCCTCTCCCCATCATCCGGACGGCGCCGTGCGCGCCCGGGCTGACGCGCCGCCATGCCTTGGCTCTCGGCGGCGCCGCACTCGCCGGCACGGCCTTGTTGCCGGCTGCGGCGCGTGCCGAGCTGGTCATCGACCTGCGCAAGGGCACCTTCCAGCCGATGCCGATCGCGATCGCCGATTTCGCGGGCGAGGGCGGCGTCCAGGTTTCGGGCATCATCACCAACAATCTGAAGCGCTGCGGCTATTTCCTGCCGATCGAAAAGGCGCGCCATCCCGAGAAGAACCCGCCCTTCGACAGCGTGCCGCAATTCGAGGCCTGGAAGAGCGCCGGCATCCAGGCGCTGGTGACGGGCCGCGTCTCGCGCGACGGCGCCGGCCGCCTCAAGGCCGAGTTCCGGCTCTGGGACGTGCTGACGGGCCAGCAGATCGACGGCCAGCAATACTTCACCGATCCCAATAATTCCCGCCGCGTCGGGCACATCATCTCGGACGCGGTGTTTACCAAGGTCACCGGCGTCGGCGGCTTCTTCGACACCCGCGTCGTCTTCGTCGACGAGTCCGGGACGAAGGAAAGCCGGCGCAAGCGGCTTGCGATCATGGACCAGGACGGCGCCAATGTGCGCTACCTGACCGATGGCGCGGTCTCGGTGGTGACGCCGCGCTTCTCGCCGGTGGCGCAGGAGGTCACCTATATGGCCCAGCGCACCGGTGAACCGCCGCGTGTCCATGTGCTCAACATCGAGACCGGGCAGCGCCAGGTCGTCGGCAACTTCCCCGACATGACCACGAGCCCGCGCTTCTCGCCCAATGGCGCGCGCATCGCGCTCAGCCTGCAGCAGGGCGGCAACGCCAATCTCTACGCGATCGACATCGGCTCGCGCACCACGACGCGGCTAACCTCGACCCCGGCGATCGACACCTCGCCCTCCTATTCGCCCGATGGCGCGCAGATCGTCTTCGAGAGCGATCGCGGCGGCTCGCAGCAGCTCTATCTGATGGGCGCCGGTGGCGGCGAGGGCAAGCGCATCTCCTTCGGCCAGGGCTCCTATTCGCAGCCTTCCTGGTCGCCGCGCGGCGACCTCATCGCCTTCACCCGCCAGGGTAGCGGCGCCTTCTCGATCGGCGTGATGCGGCCCGACGGCTCGGGTGAGCGCATCCTGACCGAGGGGTTCCACAACGAGGCGCCGAACTGGGCGCCGAACGGCCAGTACATCATGTTCTTCCGCGATCCCGGCGGGCAGTCCGGGGGCAAGCTCTACATGGTCGACATCACCGGGCGCGTCGAAGTACCGGTGCCGACCCCCGCCTTCGCCTCGGACCCGACCTGGTCACCGCTGCTCACCGCCGCGCGCTGAGGCGGGCGGAGAGCATCCGGGGGCCCCGCGCCGGTGCGGCGTCGAGCCCTAAGGACGTCCGCACGGACCGCGCCGGCAGGCAGGCTGCTTTCAGCGGCGCTCGTACATTTTCAGGACGCGGAACGGCAGGCCCGCAGCGTGCCTATGGTACATTTTTGCCACGGGCGGGCGAATGCAGTAGATGGTGGCGTTTTATTAACCATGCGCCGCAATGCCGCCACTTCGCCTTGGTTTGGCAAGGTCTCGTTTAGGTTGATACATCATTGATTGCAGGACGTACGACGCCGAAAAGGCGCGTCCTCGCCTTGGAAAGCCCGGAGAAACATTATGCTCGCGTCCTTCGCCGCCAGCGCGCGCACCGCGCGCTTCGCCGTTGCCATGCTGGGCGCGCTCGCCCTCGGCGCCTGCGCCAAAGACCAGAATGCCGATGGCTTCGGCGCCGGCGGAGCGGCGACCCCGGGCAGCGCTCAGGACTTTGTCGTCAATGTCGGCGACCGCGTGTTCTTCGAGACCGATTCGACCGATCTGACACCGACCGCCGTGGCCACGCTCGACAAGCAGTCGGCCTGGCTCGGGCGCTATCCGCGCTATACCTTCACCATTGAGGGCCATGCCGACGAGCGCGGCACCCGCGAATACAACTATTCGCTCGGTGCCCGCCGCGCCCAGACGGTGCGCGACTATCTGGCTTCGCGCGGCATCCCGGCCAACCGGATGCGCACGATCTCCTATGGCAAGGAGCGCCCCGTTGCTGTCTGCAACGACATCTCCTGCTGGTCGCAGAACCGCCGCTCCGTGACCGTGCTCGACGCCGGCGCCGGCGTCTGAGGTTCCCTCCGGGACGCGAGAGGGCCGGCGCTTCCCGAGAGGAAAGCGCCGGCCCTTTCACATTTTGGCCGTGGTATCGCGGTGTGATAGGCTCTGGTTTCGACGTAGGGCGGTTTGCTGGATGATGATCGGGTCGAGAATCTGCGTTTTCTCTGCGAAGCGACGGGGTGTTCTTCATGGCGTCGCCGCCGCGGCGCTGGCCTTTGTCGTCGGCGTCGGGGCGCTGCCGGCCTCTGCGCAGGATGCCGCCGACCTGCTGGTGCGCACGACGCGGCTCGAGAACCAGCTGCGCCAGCTCTCGGGCCAGATCGAGCAGCTGCAGTTCGAGAACCGGCGCCTGACAGAGCAACTCCGGAAATTCCAGGAGGATGTCGACTTCCGGTTTTCCGAGCGTGGTGGCGCGCGTTCCGGCGCCGCGCCGGCCTCGCCGCCGCCCCAGCCATCGCGCCAGCGCCGCGGCGACGCCTTCGATCCCGCGGCCAATCCGAGCGCGGCCGGTGCGCCGCGCCGGATCGGCGAGGTGATCGACGATGACTTCGCCGGCAGCTCCACGGCAGGGCAGGGGCCGCTCGACATTTCCGGCGTCGGCCGTCAGCCGCAAGGCGCGCTGCCGCCGGCCGCACCGCGTGGTCCGAGCGTCGCCGCCGCCGGTCAGGCCGCCAGCCCGCGGGAAATCTACGACGTCGCCTATGCTCATGTGCTGCGCAAGGAATATGAGCGGGCCGAGATGAGCTTCCGCGAATTCCTGCAGAGCTATCCGCGTGACCGGCTCGCGCCCGACGCGACCTTCTGGCTTGGCGAGAGCTATTTCCAGCGCCAGCGCTATCGCGAGGCCGCCGAGCAGTTCCTGAAGATTTCGCGTGATTATCCCAAGGCCGGCAAGGGCCCCGACAGCCTGCTCAAGCTCGGCATGGCGCTGAACGGGCTCGGTGCCCGCGACCAGGCCTGCGCCACCTATGCCAAGGTCGGGATCGATTATCCCGGCGCCTCGAACGCGGTGCGCAAGGGTGTCGAGCGCGAGCAGAAGCGCGCCCGCTGCGCTTGAGCGCGGCGCCGCCCGCCGCCGCCGCCGCGCCGGCGGCACTCTCGGAGGCCGAAGCGGAGGCGCTGTTCGCGCCGCTGGCCGCCGAGGAGCGCCTGCTGGTCGCCGTATCGGGCGGCCCCGATTCCCTCGCGCTGCTCGCCCTGCTCTCTGACTGGGTGAAAGCCCGTGCGGGGCGGCCGGCACTCTATGCCGCGACCGTCGATCATGGCCTGCGACCTGAGGCCGCCATGGAGGCGGCTGCGGTCGGGCGTCTCTGCCGCAGGCTCGATGTTCCCCATGCCATCATCCGTTGGGAGGGCGAGAAGCCCCGCTCGGGCCTGCAGGAGCAGGCACGGCTGGCGCGCTATGCGTTGCTCGCCGAGCAGGTGAGGGCGCTTGGCGGGGGTGTCATCGTCACCGCTCATACGCTCGACGACCAGGCCGAGACCCTGCTGATGCGGATGGCGAAGGGTTCGGGTCCTGGCGGCCTTTCCGGCATGCGCGCGCGTACCGTCAAGGAAGGCGTGCCGCTGGCCCGTCCGCTGCTCGGGGTCGCGAAGGCGCGCCTCGTCGCCACCTGCCTGGCGCGTGGTCTCGATCATGCCAGCGATCCGTCGAACGAGGATACGAATTTCACCCGCGTGCGCTGGCGTAGGCTGATGCCGCTATTGGCGGAAGAGGGGCTGACATCGGCCCGGCTTGGCCAGCTGGCGACACGAATTGCACGGGCGGAACAGGCGCTGGATCAGCGTATGGCGGCCTTGCTGCCCACCTTGTCGACGTGGGGTGAAGACGGTTTGCGGCTCGATTTCGCGGCCCTGTGCCGCGAGCCGGAGGAGATGGTCATCCGCGTTTTGGGGCGAGCGCTGGCGGCGTTCCAGCCGGATGTCGCAGCGAGACCCGACATGCGTCTCGAAAGGCTGGAAAGCTGTGCTCTCGCCCTGGCCGAGGCGGCGCGAGATGGCCAACCGCTCCGACGCACGCTCGCCGGCTGCGTGCTGCGGCTTGCCGGCGACGGCGGGCTGACCGTAGCGCGCGAGCCGCCGCGGCGACGCGGCGTTCACCCTGCGGCGGAATGAGGCGGGCAAAACGCAGCCTTCCCTTGGCAAAAAGGGCAGAGGCTCCTAGATTAGACCGTGAATATCTCAGGCTCGTCCGGCACTTCCGCTGGAGAGCGGATCGGAACCCTGATGAATCCGAACTTCCGAAATTTTGCCCTCTGGGTGGTGATCTTCCTGCTGGTTCTGGCGCTGGTCACCCTGTTCCAGAGCCCGAGCCAACGGGTCAGCACCAATGAGATCCCCTACAGCCAGCTGATCAACGAGTCCGAGGCCGGGCGTATCACCAATGTCGTGGTGGCCGGTCAGGAGATAACCGGCACCTTTTCGGATGGCCGCAGCTTCGTGACCTATGCGCCCTATGGCGACCCGGCCCTGCTGAAGACGCTGGCGCAGAAGGGCGTTCAGGTCTCGGCCCGCGCTCCCTCCGAGGGCACGCCCTGGTTCATGGCGCTGCTGGTCAATTCGCTGCCCTTCGTGATCTTCATCGGCCTGTGGATCTTCATGTCCCGCCAGATGCAGAACGGCGCCGGCCGCGCCATGGGCTTCGGCAAGTCGAAGGCGAAGCTCCTCACCGAGGCGCATGGCCGCGTCACGTTCGAGGACGTCGCCGGCATCGACGAGGCCAAGGAGGATCTGCAGGAGATCGTCGAATTCTTGCGCGATCCCCAGAAGTTCCAGCGCCTCGGCGGCCGCATCCCGCGCGGCGTGCTGCTGGTCGGCCCTCCGGGCACCGGTAAGACGCTGACCGCGCGCGCCGTCGCCGGCGAGGCGAACGTGCCGTTCTTCACGATCTCGGGATCGGACTTCGTCGAGATGTTCGTTGGCGTCGGCGCATCCCGTGTCCGCGACATGTTCGAGCAGGCCAAGAAGAACGCGCCCTGCATCATCTTCATCGACGAGATCGACGCCGTCGGCCGTCATCGCGGCGCCGGCCTCGGCGGCGGCAATGACGAGCGCGAGCAGACCCTCAACCAGCTCCTGGTCGAGATGGACGGCTTCGAGCCGAACGAGGGCGTGATCATCATCGCCGCGACCAACCGGCCCGACGTGCTCGACCCGGCGCTGCTGCGTCCCGGCCGTTTCGACCGCCAGATCGTCGTGCCGAACCCGGATGTCGCCGGCCGCGAGAAGATCCTGCGCGTGCATGTGCGCAAGGTCCCGCTCGCTCCGGATGTCGACCTCAAGGTGCTGGCCCGCGGTACGCCGGGCTTCTCCGGCGCCGACCTGATGAATCTCGTCAACGAGGCCGCTCTCCTCGCCGCCCGCCGTGGCAAGCGCATGGTCACGCATCTCGAATTCGAGGACGCCAAGGACAAGGTTATGATGGGCGCCGAGCGCAAATCGATGGCGATGTCCGAGGAGGAGAAGAAGCTGACCGCCTATCACGAGGCCGGTCACGCCATCGTCGGTCTCTATGTCCCGGCCGGCATCCCGGTCCACAAGGCGACGATCATCCCGCGCGGACGTGCGCTCGGCATGGTCAAGTTCCTGCCGGAGGGGGATCGCTACTCGATGAAGTTCAAGGAGTTCACCTCGCAGCTCGCGGTCGCCATGGGTGGGCGCGTCGCCGAGGAGATCACCTTCGGCAAGGAGAACATCACCTCCGGCGCGACCGGCGACATCCAGCAGGCGACCAAGATGGCGAAGGCCATGGTCACGCAGATGGGCTATTCGGAGGAGCTCGGCCTGGTCGCCTATGGCGACAATCAGGAGGAGGTCTTCCTGGGCATGTCGATGGGCCGCAGCCAGAGCATCTCGGAATCGACGGCGCAGAAGATCGACAGCGAAGTCCGCCGCCTGGTCAACCAGGGCTATCTCGACGCCAAGGAGATCCTCAGCAAGCACCATGACGAGTTCGTCGCGGTGGCCGAGGCGCTGCTCGAGTTCGAGACGCTGACCGGCGACGAGATCCGCGACCTGATCGCCGGCAAGCGCCCGATGCGCGATACCGACGACACGCCGCACGCTCCGCGCGGCTCGGCCGTGCCGAGCGCCGGCAAGGGCCGCAAGCGCGACGAGCCCGATGCCGGTCTGGAGCCGCAGCCGCAGGCCTGAAGCGGTTTTCAGGAGAACGAGATCGGGCGGCCCATCGGGCCGCCCTTTTCTTCGAGAGGGGCAGGCTTCGGAAGGCTCTGCCCGGTGGTTTTCCTCGAAGGCGTCCTTGGCGGCGCGGGGCGGATACGTTTCGTCACAATTTGTGAGGAGATGAGCGGGCTTTCAGCCTGTATGACCGCACAAGGTAATGTCGAGCCGACAAGGCTCCAGGGAAGAACTTCGACCATGACACGCAAATACTTCGGCACCGATGGCATTCGCGGCCGCGCCAATGGCGTGATCACGCCGGATCTGGCGCTGCGGGTGGGCCAGGCGACCGGTCTTGCCTTTCGCCGCGGCGAACACCGCCATCGCGTGGTGATCGGCAAGGACACGAGGCTGTCGGGCTACATGATCGAGAACGCGCTCGTCGCCGGCTTCACCTCGGTCGGCATGGACGTCCTGCTCCTGGGACCGATGCCGACGCCCGCCGTCGCGATGCTGACGCGCTCGATGCGTTCCGATCTCGGCGTGATGATCTCCGCCTCGCACAACGCCTATGAGGACAATGGCATCAAGCTGTTCGGGCCGGACGGCTACAAGCTCTCCGACGAGGTCGAGTCCGAGATCACCCGGCTGATCGACTCCGATCTCGGCAAGCAGCTTTCGGCTTCGCCAGCGCTCGGCCGGGCGAAGCGCATCGAGAGCGCCGACGCCCGCTATATCGAGTTTGCCAAGCGCACCTTGCCGCGCAATCTCAGCCTGGAAGGGCTGCGTATCGTCGTCGACTGCGCCAACGGCGCCGGCTACAAGGTCGCGCCCGAGGCGCTCTGGGAACTCGGGGCCGAAGTCATCGCCATCGGCGTCGAGCCGGACGGCTTCAACATCAACCGCGATGTCGGCTCGACCAAGCCGGAGGCGCTGAGCCAGAAGGTCCGCGAGCTGCGTGCCGATATCGGCATCGCGCTCGATGGCGATGCCGACCGCGTGCTGATCGTCGACGAGAACGGGCAGGTCGTCGATGGCGATCAGCTGATGGGCGTGATCGCGCGCAGCTGGCAGGAGGACGGGCTGCTTTCGGCGCCGGGTATCGTCGCGACCGTGATGTCCAATCTCGGGCTCGAGCGCTATCTGGCAGGGCTGGGCCTGTCGCTGGCCCGTACCGCCGTCGGCGATCGCTATGTGCTGGAGCATATGCGGGCCAATGGTTTCAATCTCGGCGGCGAGCAATCGGGCCATATCATCCTGTCCGATTATGCGACGACCGGCGATGGGCTGGTCGCGGCGCTGCAGTTGCTGGCGGTGGTGAAGCGCAAGGAGAAGCCGGTTTCCGAGGTCTGCCATTGCTTCGAGCCGCTGCCGCAGATCCTCAAGAACGTCCGCTACAAGCAGGGGCGGCCGCTGGAGGAGAAGCCGGTGGTCAGCGCGATCAAGGCGGCAGAGCAGATGCTGGGCGAGAGTGGGCGCCTGGTGATCCGGCCCTCCGGCACGGAGCCGGTGATCCGGGTCATGGCCGAGGGCGATGATCGCGACCTGGTCATGCGGGCGGTCGACGAGGTCGTGGAGGCGGTGGCGAAGGCCGCGGCCTGAACCCGGCTTTGGTTTCGCCGCGTCTTTCGTCGCCGCGAACCTGACAGGACGGCAAATCACGGCAGCGCTGGAGCCATGCGCAAGGCTCCGGCGCTTCTTTGTCTGGCGGCCCCGGGCTGGCCCGGTATTCGGCGCGGCCAAGCATGGCCAAAGATGATGTGGCCGAGAGTCTGAGCTCCGGGGCGCTGCAGCGCTCTCGTTCACGCAAAAGTAGGGTTAGGTTTTAAGGTTAAGTGTCGTTTAAGAAATCAATGGCAAGGTCTTCCCATCGGTAACTCGCGCGAGCTGCGTTCCGCCTGCGCAAACACGAAGGAACCCTGCCATGGGCAGCCTTAAAACCCTAGCGCTCGCCGGCGCCATGGCTCTGGGCGCTTCCGCCGTCGCCAAGGCTGCTGATTTCCCGGTCGCGCCTCCGCCGCCCCCGCCGGAGCCCGTCGCGCTGCGCGGCACGCTTTCCTCTGGCATCTATCTGCGCGGCGATGTCGGCGTCGGCATCACCAGCATCGGCAAGTACGAGCAGGACGATCTGCGCAATGGAGGCGGAGTCTTCATCAGCGAGGGCGATCGCACGACGACCTTCTTCGCCGGGCTTGGCCTCGGCTATCGCTTCAACAACTGGTTCCGCGTCGACGGCACGCTCGAATTTCGTGGCGGCGGCGAGGCCAGCGCCACGGACAGGTGGGACTACACCAACCAATACGGCCGGCCCGGCATCCTGACCAACACCTATAAGGGCAATGTCAGCTCGATGGTGGCGTTGTTTAACGCCTATGTCGATCTCGGCACCTGGAACTGCCTGACGCCCTATCTCGGCGCTGGTATCGGCGTGGCGCAGAACCGCGTGACCGGCCTCACCGACCAGGGCGCCAACTGGATCGATCCCACCGGCCAGTACGCCGCGATCATCCAGCCGACGCTCGGCACGGCCGGCAGCGGCTCGAACACCAACATGGCCTGGGCGCTGATGGCCGGTGTCGGCTACGAGGTGAACAAGAACCTGACCCTCGAGCTCGGCTACCGCTATCTCAATCTCGGCGACGCCCATTCGGGTCGTCTGGTCAATGCCTTCACCGGGCAGATCCAGGGCCCGCTGAAGGTCAAGGACATCGACAGCCACGACATCCGCATCGGCATGCGCTGGAATTTCGGCGACCCGGATTGCTGCGGCCCGAAGGAGCAGCCGATCTACGCGCCGGCCACCCACGTCGTCCGCAAGTACTGATCCGTCTCCGCCTTGCATCACGAGGCCGCGCGAACCCGGTTCGCGCGGCCTTTTCTTTTCAACCAGCCATCGCCTCGGCGTTTCGGGGAGGCTTGCGTTGGAATGTCGGGTTCTTGCTCGCTATGGGGCGAGCCGGCTGCGCAAGGCCGCAGCGACCTCCTCCAGCTCCTGCGCGGGCGGCTGCGCCGGCAGCGTGAAAGCCTCGATGCCCTGCTTGAGATAGACTGCCGAGGTGATGTCGTGCCGGTGATGCATCGGCACGATATGGGCATGGGCGTGGTTCACATGGATGCCGGTGTATAGCATGGCGACCCGCTCGACCGGGTAGAGCGCCTTCATCTCGCGGGCGAGGCGTTGCGACACCGTCATGATCTTGCCGGCGAGCTCGGGCGGGATGTCCTCGAACCAGGGATAATGGGCGCGCGGGATCACCAGCGTATGGCCCGGCCGGACCGGATGGATGTCGAGAAAGGCGAGGACATCCTCGTCCTCATGAACCGCGTGGCAGGCGATCTCGCCGCGTGCGATCCGGCAGAACAGGCAATCATTGGTCATCCCGGCCTCCAGCCTAGCACCCGGCGCGCAGGTCCGCTGGCCGGGGAGAGGCCTATGATTGACATACTCCCCTAGAGTATTCTAGGCCTAGAGAATGAAATGCCATGCCGCATAGCCCGGAAGAGAAGAAGCGTGCTGTCGCGCGCCTGCGCCGCATCCGGGGGCAGGCCGAGGCGCTGGAGCGCGCCGTCGAGGCCGGCACGGATTGCAGCACGCTCTTGCAGCAGATCGCCGCGTTGCGCGGCGCGGCCAACGGGCTGATGGCGGAAGTGCTCGAAGGCCATCTGCGCGAGACCTTCGGCCAAGCGCGCGGCGGCTCGCTGGGCGGGCAGGGGGCGGCGGACTTCGACGCCGATGCCGAGATCGACGGCATCATCAGGACATTGCGCACCTATCTGAAATAGGCGCGCCGGGACCAGTTCAAGGAGGACATCAAGATGAAGACACGCGCCGCCGTCGCCTGGGAGGCCGGAAAGCCGCTGACCATCGAGACCATCGAGATCGGCGGCCCGAAGGCCGGCGAGGTGCTGGTCGAGGTGATGGCGACCGGCATCTGCCATACCGACGCCTATACGCTGTCGGGGCTGGATTCCGAGGGCAAGTTCCCGGCGATCCTCGGCCATGAGGGCGCGGGTATCGTACGCGAGGTCGGCGCGGGCGTCACCACGCTGAAGCCAGGCGACCATGTCATCCCGCTCTACACGCCGGAATGCCGCAGCTGTAAGTCCTGCCTGTCGCGCCGGACCAATCTCTGCACCTCGATCCGCGCCACCCAGGGGCAGGGCCTGATGCCGGACGGCACCTCGCGCTTCTCCTGCGATAGCGGCACCGTGTTCCATTATATGGGCTGCTCGACCTTCGCGAACTTCACGGTCTTGCCGGAGATCGCGCTGGCCAAGGTCCGCGAGGACGCGCCCTTCGACAAGATCTGCTATATCGGCTGCGGGGTGACGACCGGCATCGGCGCGGTGATCTACACCGCCAAGGTCTGGCCCGGCGCCAATGTCGTGGTCTTCGGCCTCGGCGGCATCGGCCTCAACGTGATCCAGGGCGCCCGCATGGTCGGCGCCGACAAGATCATCGGCGTCGACATCAACCCGGCCAAGCGCGCCATGGCCGAGAAGTTCGGCATGACCGACTTCGTCAACCCGCGCGAGATCGGCAACGACAAGGTGGTGCAGGCGATCGTCGACCTGACCGGCGGTGGCGCCGACTTCTCCTTCGATGCGACCGGCAACACCGATGTGATGCGCCAGGCGCTGGAGTGCTGCCATCGTGGTTGGGGCGAGTCGATCGTCATCGGCGTCGCCGAGGCTGGCAAGGAGATCGCGACGCGTCCGTTCCAGCTGGTCACCGGCCGGGTCTGGAAGGGCACTGCCTTCGGCGGCGCGCGCGGGCGCACCGACGTGCCGAAGATCGTCGACTGGTACATGGAGGGGAAGATCAACATCGATGATCTGATCACCCACAAGCTGAGCCTGGACGAGATCAACCATGGCTTCGACCTGATGCATGAGGGCAAGTCGATCCGCTCGGTGGTGGTCTACTGAGGCGGTCGTTCTTCCGCCGCATCGAGCGGGCAGCAAGGCGGTAGGGTCGGTCTTGAGCCGACCATCGTACAGAACGGTGCTGCCCGTCATGGTCGCCCTCGTGGCGACCATCCACGTCTTCGGTCGCCACAGGCGGTGGTCAGGACGTGGATGCTCGGGACAAGCCCGAGCATGACGCGAGTGTGCCGCCGGTGGTCCGGCCGGCGATGAACGACCGAAAGGAATTGCGATGGAACTCGTCTCCTCCTCGAAGGCTTTTGGCGGCCAGCAGCGCGTCTATCGCCATGACAGCGCGGCCTGCGCCTGCCCGATGACCTTCGCGGTCTTCCTGCCGCCGCAAGCGGAGGCGGGCCCGGTTCCGGTGCTCTGGTATCTCTCCGGACTGACCTGCAGCCATCAGAACGTGATGGACAAGGGCGAGTACCGGGCGGCGGCGGCCGCCAACGGCATCGCCATCATCTGCCCCGACACCTCGCCGCGCGGCGAGGGTGTGCCGGACGAGCCGGAGAACTGGCAGTTCGGCTCGGGCGCCGGCTTCTATCTCGACGCGACGCAGGCGCCCTATGCGACGAACTACCGGATGGAGAGCTATATCCGGGACGAATTGCCGGAGCTCGTCGCCCGCGAATTGCCGCTCGACATGTCCCGCCAGGGCATTTTCGGCCATTCCATGGGCGGGCACGGGGCGATCACGCTGGCGCTGAAGAATCCCGGGCGCTACGCCTCGGTCTCGGCCTTCGCGCCGATCAGCCAGCCTTCCACCGCCGGGTGGTCGCGGCCGGCCTTCGAGAAATATCTCGGCCCGGACGAGGCGGCCTGGCGCGGCTATGACGCGACCCTGCTGATCGCCGACGGGCATCGCGTCAAGGAACTGCTCGTCGACCAGGGCACCGCCGACGGCTTCCTGCAGGAAGGGTTGCGGCCGCAGCTGCTCGAACTCGCCTGCACCACGGCCGGCATTCCGCTGACGTTGACGATGCGGGAGGGCTACGACCACTCCTATAATTTCGTCTCGACCTTCATGGCCCAGCACATCGCCTGGCATGCCGAGCGGCTGACGGCTGGCTGAGGAACGCCTTCCCCGCTGCGGCGTTGAGCTGGCAGCTCCGCATTGGGGAATGGCCATGGCATCGGCGATCTCGTCCGGCAGAGGCAAGCGCTCCCTGTTCACGCGGCTTTCGCAGGCGACGGCGCATTGGGCCGGCAAGCCGCAGACCTTCTTCGTCGCGCTCGCGGTCATCCTGGTCTGGGCGGCGTCGGGGCCGTTCTTCGGCTTCAACGACACCTGGCAGCTCGTCATCAACACCTCGACGACGATCGTCACCTTCCTGATGGTCTTCATCATCCAGAACAGCCAGAACCGCGACACCGCCGCGATGCAGATCAAGCTCGATGAGCTGATCGCCAGGATCGAGGGCGCGCGCGAGGAGCTGCTCGATCTCGAGGAACTCGACGAAGACAAGATCGAGACGATCCGCGGGGAGTTCGAGGCGATCGCCCGCAAGGCGCGCTCTGGAAAGCGTGGCTAGAGATTGCTGCATTTCACTCGGAACCGCAGCGTCATCCCGGGCTGGCCCCGGGATCCATCCTGGAGCTCCGGAGCCCTACGATGGATCCCGGAGCGGCGCCGCTATCGCGGCTTGTCCGGGATGACGAAACCCTCTGCAGAAAACCGCCAAACGCTAACCCGCCAATACAAAGTCGAAGCGGCCGAGCTGGCCGCCCTCGGCCGGACGCAGCTTCATCAGCAGCCTTGAATCGAACAGTCCGTCGCGGCGATTGCCGGGCTCGTCCGGGAAATAGAGCTGCGTCGTCAGCACCGGGCTCTGCGCGCCGCCGCGCAGCTTGACGTGGAGATGGCGGGTGCGGCCGGGATAGAGCCCGGGCGCCCGGGTGATGAACTGGTAGCGGCCCTGCTGATCGGCGAAGAGATGGCCGCGAAAGCGGAAGCTGCGATTATCGTATTGGCCGGACGGATCGGCCTGCCAGAAATCGAGCAGTGCGCCAGGGACTGGCCGGCATTGCCGCGTCAGCACGAAGCCGCTCAGGGCGAGCAGCTGGCCTGTCCCATCCTCGCGCAGATCGGAGCGCTGCGGCGATGACGGCGTGAAATAGGGGCCTTCGGTCTGGCGCGGGGTCGCGGCAGCCTGGCCGTCGCAGGCGGGTGTCGCCGGCAGCTCGGCGCCTTGCGCCAGCGCTTCGGGCGGCAGGGCGAGGCTGGCGAAGCCCGCGGCCGACAGGCTCGCGATGATGAGGTCGCGGCGGCTCGGTGCTGCGGTCATGGTCTGCTATCTCCCATTCGCTGGTCCACGCCGTTCTTGCCGGGCAGCTTCGGGCAGATTTCAGGCAGAGCGCATCTGGCTCGCCGAACTGTGATGCGCGGTGCCGCTCGGCATCTGCCCACCACGCGGGTCGGGTCGCGGACGCGAGCGCTGGCGGCGGCCGCGCTTTTTCGGCACAGTCGCGCCAAGGGGAATCGGCCGGCAAGGCGTCCCATTCGAGACAGTATCAAGGGGACGACATGCCGACCGATATCGAGATCGCCCGCAAGGCGAAGCTGCAGCCGATCGGGGCGATCGCCGCCAAGGCCGGTATCCCGGACGCGGCATTGCAGCCCTATGGAAAATACATCGCCAAGGTCGATACCGGCGCGATCGCCGAGTTCACCGCGCGGCCGGACGGCAAGCTGATCCTGGTCACGGCGATCAGTCCGACGCCGGCCGGCGAGGGCAAGACGACGACCACGGTCGGTCTCGGCGACGGGCTGTCTCGGCTTGGCAAGCGCACCATGATCGCCCTGCGCGAGCCCTCGCTCGGTCCCTGCTTCGGCCAGAAGGGCGGCGCTGCCGGCGGCGGCCATGCCCAGGTCGTGCCGATGGAGCAGATCAATCTGCATTTCACCGGCGATTTCCACGCCATCACCAGCGCACATAATCTGCTCGCGGCGATGCTCGACAATCATGTCTACTGGAGCAACGAGCTAGGCTTCGATGCCCGTCATGTCGCCTGGCGCCGCGTCATGGACATGAACGACCGGGCGCTGCGTAGCGTGGTCTCCTCGCTCGGCGGGGCGAGCAACGGCTTCCCACGCGAGGACGGCTTCGACATCACCGTCGCCTCCGAGGTGATGGCGATCTTCTGCCTCGCGACCGACCTGGCCGATCTCGAGGCGCGGCTCGGGCGTATCGTCGTCGGCCGCCGGCGCGACAAGAGCCCGATCACCGCAGCCGATCTCAAGGCGGCGGGCGCGATGACCGTGCTGCTCAAGGACGCGCTGATGCCGAACCTGGTGCAGACACTGGAGGGCACGCCGGCCTTCGTCCATGGCGGGCCCTTCGCCAATATCGCCCATGGCTGCAATTCCGTGATCGCGACGCGCGCCGCGCTCAAGCTCGCCGACTATGTCGTGACCGAAGCCGGCTTCGGGGCCGATCTCGGGGCCGAGAAGTTCTTCGACATCAAATGCCGCAAGGCCGGGCTGAAGCCCGATGTCGCCGTGGTGGTCGCGACCGTCAGGGCGCTGAAGATGCATGGCGGCGTCGCCCGCGACGCGCTCTCGGCCGAGAACCTGCCGGCGCTCGAGGCAGGTCTCTCCAATCTGGCGCGGCATGTCGACAACCTCCGCAAGTTCGGTGTGCCGCCGATCGTCGCGATCAACCATTTCGTCAGCGATACGCCGGCCGAGCACGCGCTGATCCAGAATTTCTGCCGCAACCATCTCGGCGTCGAGGCGGTGATCTGCCGGCACTGGGCGCAAGGTGGCGCCGGCACGGAAGAGCTCGCCGCCAAGGTCGCGGCGCTGGTCGAGAGCGGCGAGGCCGATTTCGCGCCGCTCTATCCGGACGCGCTGCCGCTGCGCGAGAAGCTCGAGAAGGTGGCGCGCGAAATCTATGGTGCCGCCGGCATCTCGGCCGATGCCCGGGTGAGCGCGCGCTTCGCCGAGCTCGAAGCGGCCGGGCATGGCGACCTGCCGGTCTGCGTCGCCAAGACCCAGTACTCCTTCTCCGCCGATCCGACGCTGCGCGGAGCGCCGTCCGGTCATACCGTGCCGGTGCGCGAACTCAGGCTGGCGGCGGGCGCCGGCTTCGTGGTGGCGATCTGCGGGGACATCATGACCATGCCGGGCCTGCCGCGGCAGCCGGCGGCCGAGCGCATCCATATCGATGCGAACGGGCAGATCGAGGGGCTGTTCTAGCTCGCCGGCGACCTGGCGGCGGACGCTGCGTCAACAAAACATAAACCATATCGTCGCAATGATCCTATTCCGCTCCTTCCGAATCCCCGGAAAGGCGCGTGGTCGGAGGTCTTTGCCCTATGCGCTTGCTCGATGCCTGGCGCAGCTCCGGTCTGAAGGGGCGCGTTCTGGCCCTCGTGCTGGCGACGATGGTCGCGATCGCCCTGCCGGCCTCGGGCATCTTCCTCTGGATCGTCAACGGCACGGTGGTGAAGCTCGGCACCCTCTTCGCCGAGAAGCAGATCCTGTTCGACCGTTTCCGCGGGCTTGAGGCCCTGATGCGCGAGGTTTCGCTGGCCGAGACCGTGGCGCGCGCGCCGGTGATCGTCGAATGGGCGCAGGATGAGCGTGACCCGGAAAAGGCCAGGCGCGGCCTTGCCGAGCTCGAGCATTACCGGCTGTCCTTCAATGATCGCAGCTATTTCGCGGTCGTCGACAAGAGCGGCAACTACTACTTCAACGACAAGGACAACAGCTACGAGCACAACCGGCTGCGCTACGCCGTCTCGCCGGACGCGCCGCAGGACGCCTGGTATTTTAAGACGCGCGCACTCGGCAAAGGCTGCCATCTCAACGTCAATCGCGACGAGACGCTCGGTGTCACCAAGGTCTGGATCAACTGCATCATCCAGAAGGACGGGCAGGTGCTCGGGCTTATCGGCACCGGCGTCGACCTCACCCAGTTCATCAGGGAGGTCGTCGAGTTCCCGCAGACTGGCGTGCAGAGCATGTTCGTCGACCTGCAAGGGGCGATCCAGGCGCATCGCGACCCGCGCGTCGTCGACTTCCACAGCCTGACCAAGGACATCTCGGCGAAGAAGACGATTTTCAACCTGCTCGACCGCGAGACGGATCGCGTGGCGCTGGCAGAGATGATGAAACAGGTCTCGCGTGGCGACGTGCTCGTGCTCTCGCGCTTCATGCAGATGGAGGGGCGCGAAGTGCTGGTCGGCGTCGGCTTTCTCGACCGGCTCGGCTGGTTCAACGTCACCGTGATGGATGTCGACGCGATCATCGATCGCAAGCTGTTCATGCCGCTGGCGGCCCTGATCGCCGCGATCCTGCTCGCGGCCGCGACGCTGATGACCCTTCTGTTCAAGCGCAAGGTGCTCGACCGGCTCGCCTGGGTCGAGCAGGGACTGGCGCGGCTGCGCGGCGGTGATTTCAAGGCGACTGCGCGCGAGGACGGTCATGACGAGATCGCCCGCCTGGCGCACGCCTTCAACGAGATGGCGCAGGCGGTCGGCAACAATACCGGGCGGCTCGAAGCGATGGTGCGCGAGCGCACCGAGCAGCTGGAACGCCTGGCGCAATACGACCCGCTGACCTCGATCCTGAACCGGCGCGGCTTCGACCACGCCTTCGCGCGCGAGCAGAACCGGGCCCGGCGCGAGGGCAAGCCCTGTGGCCTGCTGATCGTCGATCTCGATCGCTTCAAGCGCGTCAATGACGAGCACGGCCACCAGGGCGGCGATGCGGTGCTGGTCGCCTGCGTGCAGCGCATGTCGTCGGTGCTGCGCAATTACGATGCTTGCGCCCGCTGGGGCGGAGACGAGTTCATCCTTTTGATCAGTGGCTGCGATGTGCCGGCGCTGTCGGCGATCGCGGCCAAGCTCGGGGCCAATCTGCGCGATGCGCCGGTCCCGCTCGCGGATGGCCGGATGGTCGCGGTGACGGCCAGCATCGGCGCGGTGCTGGTCGGCCAGGATGAGAGCCTGTCCGATGCCGCCGCGCGAGCGGATGCGGCGCTCTACGAGGCCAAGCGCAATGGTCGCGATCGCTTCGTGCTGCACAAGACGCCATTGCGGGCGGCGTAGCCCTCCAGGACACCGGACCGAGAAGCGAAATCCACTTTTCGGGCCAACCAGTGCAACGCGGTGAAGCCGCCGCAACGGAGCTGAAGCCAGGGAAGGGCAGTTCAGGGATTGCCGAGCGGCAATGTGATCTCCTCGGGCCGCAAGGGCCGCACCGCGCCCTTGGCGAGGTCGCCGAGCGGCAGGGCGCCGATGCCGACCCTGACGAGGCGCTGCACCTTGGCCCCGGCCGCCTCGACGATGCGCCGGATCTGCCGGTTGCGGCCTTCGTCGATCACCATCTCGATCCAGGCATTGCGCCGGCCATGGCGCAGCAGCGTCGCGGCCCGGGTCGTGAGGCGCTCCTCGCCGTCGACGGCGCCGGCACGGAGCCTGGCCAGCATCGCCTCGTTGGGCACGGTGTCGATCTGGACGTGATAGGTCTTCTCGACGCCGGAGGCGGGGTCGAGAATGCTCTGCGCCCAGCGCGTGTCGTTGCTCATCAGCAGCAGGCCCTCGCTCGCCTTGTCGAGCCGGCCGACCGGGGCGAGGAAGGGCAGGTCGAGCCCATCGAGGCAGGCATAGACGGTTTCCCGTCCTTCCGGATCATGGCGCGTCGTCACCATGCCGCGCGGCTTGTTCACCATCAGATAGATGCGCTGCTCGGCCGAGACCGTCTCGCCATCGACGGCGATCCTGGCGCGGCCCATGTCGAGGCGCAGCGAAGGGTTTCGGGCGGGCCGGCCATCGACCCGGACGCGGCCGTCGAGGACCAGGCGCTCCGCCTCGGTGCGCGAGCAATAGCCGAGCTTGGAAAGGGCGCGCGCGAGGCTGACGAGACCGGCCGGGCCGGGGTCAGATCGTCTGGTCATGGTCGGAGATTCCAAAGGGAGGGCCGGCTTTGCGCCATGGCGTTCCCTTGCGAAGCA
Organism: Allobosea sp. NPDC055594; assembly: GCF_053618995.1. NCBI lineage: Bacteria > Pseudomonadati > Pseudomonadota > Alphaproteobacteria > Hyphomicrobiales > Alloboseaceae > Allobosea > Allobosea sp. NPDC055594. The sequence goes on along the minus strand of NZ_JBSHIO010000003.1, from coordinate 16,583 downwards.
CCAAGGCCCTCATGGAGCGGCCGTGCCGCGCGGGAGCGCGTTGCCGGCCTTATCGTCGCGGGGGAGCGGTGCTGTTCTGAATGGCACCGCGCAGGCGCCGTGGCCGACCGCAAGGCCACATTCCCCGAACCTGCGGCTGCCCGCAGGGTCCGGGGCTAGGTGCCCGCGATGATAACGCTCCCGGGGCGCCAGGAGCGCGACAGAGTGCAGATATTGCGCTTCATCGCGCCTAGAAAACGGCTGACGCCGAGGCTGTCAATCCTGGGATCACCGGCGAGCCGGCGGCGACCGTTCACAATCGCGCAAGCCTCGCCCTTGCATTGCAGCCCTGGATTGCATCTGCTGCCCCGGCCCATTTTGGGCTGGGGGACATTATGACGACCAGAGTTCTTGCCGCGCTTGCAGCGACAGCCACCCTGCTTGGCGGCTGCAATGAAACCATTACCCGCACGACCACTGCCGGAAAGCCCGTGCTCGCCTATGCGATGGCCATGTACACGGATGGCTCATGCTGGTCCTGGGAGCCACCCGAAGTCTCGGTGGCGACGCCGCCTGCAAATGGGCGGGTGGCGCATGCGCTCGTGAAGGCTCCGCTCCAGATGCCCGGCAGCAAATGCGACGGGCAGGTCGTCGACGCCCGCGTGTCGCTCTATAAGCCCAATCCTGGCTTTCGTGGCCAGGACCGTCTCACATTGTTGTATGACGGCATACGCAATGATGGTGGTGGACGCTTCGTCACCAGCAAGGACGTCGTCATCGACGTGAAGTGAGCCGGAGCGCTGCGGGTTCCGCCTGCGCCGAAATGCGGCTAAGAGCCTGATGCGTTATCGTGTCAGGCTACCATGTCCCACAACAGTTTCGGCCATCTCTTCCGCGTCACCACCTTCGGCGAAAGCCATGGGCCAGCCATAGGCTGCGTCGTCGATGGCTGCCCGCCGCTGATCCCGATCACCGAGGCGGAGATCCAGCTCGAGCTCGACCGGCGCCGTCCCGGCCAGTCGCGCTATACGACCCAGCGCCAGGAGCCGGACGAGGTCCGCATCGTCTCCGGCGTCTTCACCGACGAGGCGAGCGGCGCGCAGGTCACCACCGGCACCGCGATCGGGCTGATGATCGACAATGTCGACCAGCGCTCGAAGGATTATTCCGAGATCAAGGACAAGTACCGGCCGGGCCATGCCGATTTCACCTATGACGTGAAATACGGCATCCGCGACTATCGCGGCGGCGGGCGCTCCTCGGCGCGCGAGACGGCGATGCGGGTCGCGGCCGGGGCAATCGCCCGCAAGGTCGTGCCCGGCCTCAAGGTCCGTGGTGCGCTGGTGCAGATGGGCCCGCACAAGATCGACCGCGGCAATTGGGACTGGGAGGAGGTTTCGCGCAACCCGTTCTTCTGCCCCGACGCCAAGGCCGCCGCCTTCTACGCCGATTATCTCGACGGCATCCGCAAATCCGGTTCCTCGATCGGCGCGGTGCTGGAGATTGTCGCCGAGGGCGTGCCGGAGGGGCTGGGCGCGCCGATCTACGGCAAGCTCGATGCCGATATCGCCGCGGCGCTGATGAGCATCAACGCGGTCAAGGGCGTCGAGATCGGCGAAGGTTTCGGCGCCGCCGAACTCTCCGGCGAGGACAATGCCGACGAGATGCGCGCCGGCAATGACGGCAAGCCCTTGTTCCTGACCAATCATGCCGGCGGCATCCTGGGCGGCATCTCGACCGGCCAGCCGATTGTCGCGCGCTTCGCGGTGAAGCCGACCTCCTCGATCCTGTCGCCGCGCGCCACCGTGACGCGCAGCGGTGGCGAGGCCGAGATGTTCACCAAGGGGCGCCACGACCCCTGCGTCGGTATCCGGGCCGTGCCGGTCGGGGAGGCGATGGTCGCCTGCGCGCTCGCCGACCATTATCTGCGCCATCGCGGCCAGGTCGGGGTGGTGGAGCCGCGCTGGCCGTTCGGGCGCTGAGGATTGCTGTGTTTCCCGGGCGAAGCGCAGCGCAGACCCGGGAAACACACGATCGGCCGGCTGGTCTTTTGAGATGGTCGGGCGAGGCCCGATCCTGGCGGTAGCGACACAAATTTCAGTATCACTGAAATTTGTGTAACGGTTCATTGCGGGCGAAGCGCTGGCGTATTAGATTGACGCCATGAAACTCGACGCCTGGCTCCAACAGCAGAAGATCGGCCGCAGCGCCTTTGCGCGCCAGGCGGGCCTGTCGCCCGCGAGCGTGACCGCGCTCTGCAACGACCCCGATGCCTGGATCTCACGCGAGAGCGCCGAGCGCATCGCCGCCGCCACCGGCGGTGCCGTCACCCCCAATGATTTCCTGGGCCTGCAGGGCCCCCGCGAGGCCGCCATGACCCAGAGCAATGTCGCCGAGACCATCGAAGCCTTCGCGCGCGGCGAGATCGTGATCGTCACCGATGACGACGACCGCGAGAACGAGGGCGACCTCATCGTCGCAGCCTCGCTCTGCACGCAGGAGAAGATGGCCTTCATCATCCGCAACACCTGCGGCATCGTCTGCGCGCCCCTGACCGGCGACGAAGCCCGCCGTTTGCGGCTCGACCCGATGGTCTCCTCCAACGACGCCCCGCTCGGCACCGCCTTCACCATCACGGTCGACGTCAAGCACGGGCTGACCACCGGCATCTCGGCCGAGCAGCGCAACAACACGGTGCGCGCGCTCGCCAACGGCAATATGGGCGCCGCCGATTTCGTCCGCCCGGGCCATGTCTTCCCGCTGATCGCCAAGGAAGGCGGTGTGCTGATGCGCTCCGGCCATACGGAGGCGGCCGTCGATCTCTGCAAGCTCGCCAATCTGCCGCCTGTCGGCGTGATCTGCGAACTCGCCAACGATGACGGCACGGTGATGAAGGGGCCGCAGATCGCCGCCTTCGCCGAGAAGCACAAGCTGAAGCAGATCACCGTCGCCGACCTGATCGCCTATCGCCAGGCGCGCGAGAAGCTCGTCGAGCGCGTGCACTCCTTCCCGGTCAAGACCGAGTTCGGCGAGATGACCGGCCATGTCTATGTCACGCGCTTCGACGACACCCAGCACTTCGCCTTCGTGATGGGCAAGCTCGGCGATGGCGAGAAGGTGCCGGCCCGGCTGCATCGCGCCAATGTCGTCGCCGACGTGCTCGGTGGCGCCTCCTCGATCCAGTGCGCGCTGCGCCGGTTCCAGAAGGAGGGGCGCGGCGTGCTGGTCTATCTGCGCGACGGTTCGGCCGGCGTGCCGATCAAGAGCGTCGAGGAAGGCTCGGATGCGGTGCGCTTCCAGCAATGGCGCGAGATCGGCCTCGGCGCCCAGATCCTGCGCGATCTCGGCGTCGCCTCGATCGTCAACCTCGCCTCGACCTCGCGCTCCTTCGTCGGTCTCTCCGGCTTCGGCATCGAGATCGCCGAGACCGAGCCGCTGGAGTAGGGCTTCGCGCTGCCGGAAATCCAAGAGGTTGGGCCCTCATCCTGAGGAGCGGCCGCAGGCCGCGTCTCGAAGGATGATCCAGCTGGTGTCGGAGCCTCCTGGAGCATCCTTCGAGACGCCGCTTCGCGGCTCCTCAGGATGAGGCTCTGCGGTGTGATCTCCGTATGACGGGAACGTCACCCCCGCATCAGCGCCATGACATGCGCAGCCACCGATTTCGACAGGCCCTCGAGATCGTAGCCGCCTTCCAGGATCGAGACGAGCCGGCCGCCGGCATGGCGGTCGGCGAGTTCCATCAGCTTCTGCGTCGCCCAGGCGAAGTCCTGTTCCTTCAGGTTGATATTGGCGAGCGGGTCGCGCCAATGCGCGTCGAACCCGGCCGAAACGATCACGAGATCCGGCTGGAAGGCTGCGATCGACGGCAGGATCGCGCTCTCATAGGCATCGCGGAAAGCATCGCTGCCGTCCCCGGCGCGCAAGGGGGCGTTGACGATGGTGCCGTGCTCGCCGCGCTCGGAGGCTGCGCCGGTGCCGGGAAACAGCGGCATCTCGTGGATCGAGGCGTAGAGCACGCTGGCATCGTTCCAGAAGATCTCTTGCGTGCCGTTGCCGTGATGGACATCCCAGTCGAGAATCGCGACCCGTTCGGCGCCGTGAGCCTGCTGCGCATGCCGGGCGGCGATCGCGGCATTGTTGAAGAAGCAGAAGCCCATGGCGCGCTTGCTCTCGGCATGGTGACCGGGCGGACGCATGGCGCAGAAGGCATTGGCGGCGCGCCGGGTCATGATCTCGTCGACGGCGAGCACGGCGGCGCCGACCCCGTGCAGTGCAGCCGAGGGCGTGCCCGGCGACATCGTCGTGTCGGCATCGAGCTCGACGAGGCCGTCCCGCGGCGCAGCGGCGACCACGCCCTGCACGAACGGGGCGGGATGGCAGAGTTCGACCTGCGCCAGCTCGCCCTCTGGGGCGGTGACACGCTGCAGGGTCGCGAAGCGCTCGTCCTCGAGCGCGCGCTCGACGGCGCGAATCCGGTCGGGGCGTTCGGGGTGGCCGGTCGGCGTGGCATGCTGGAGGCTGGAAGGGTGGCTGATCAGGAGCGTGGTCACGCGGAAGGCTCTCCAAGGGTATCTTTGGGTCAATCGGCGCCGGCAAGCGTGACCATATTGTCACTGCAGCGCAGCAAGAAGCCAAATCGCATCGAAATCCCGGAACCTCGTTGCACGGCTGACGTTGGAGCCGTAAATCTGGGCTCCGTTCCGGCCCTGGCTTGCGTCTGTCGGGTCACAGAATCTTAACGATCCATTCATCATAACAGACGCTGTCCTGGCGTCGTCGGTGGAAGTCATGAAGCGGTCTCTGGTTGCTGCGCTCGGCGTGTCCGTCCTTCTCGGGGCGTGCCAATACAAGACCGTGAATGCACCCTCGCTTTCGGCACGCGATGCCGAATACATGGCGCTGGTTCCGAAATTCGAGACGCAGATCACGCATCTTCCCTACGAGATCAATGATCCCACCGGTGAAGCGCCGGGCACGATCGTGGTCGATACGACAGAGAAGTTCCTCTACTTCGTGCTGCCCAACAAGAAGGCGATTCGCTACGGCGTCGCGACCGGCGACGAGGCCTTCGGCTGGACCGGCACGGCGGTGATGCAGCGCAAGGCGGAATGGCCGCGCTGGACGCCACCGGCGGAGATGATCAAGCGCTGGCCGCATCTGGCGCCGCGCGCCGGCGGCATGGAAGGCGGACCGGACAATCCGCTCGGGGCCCGAGCTCTCTATCTCTACCAGGACGGCAAGGACACGCTGTACCGCATCCACGGCACCAACGAGCCCGAGACGATTGGCCGTTCGGCCTCGTCGGGCTGTATCCGGATGCGCAACATCGATGCGATCGACCTCTATAATCGCTCCGAGGTCGGCGGCAAGGTCATCGTCCGCTGAGGCTGGAGCGGCGCCGGTTGGTGCCGCATCTCGGTCGCCCCTTCGCCTCGTCCTCGGGTGAGCCGGGCCCGGTTTCGCGCGAAACTGCTTCAACCCAGTTCGATCAGCAGGATCTCCGGCGGGGCGCCGAACCTCAGCGGTAATTTGCTCGTCCCCAGCCCGGCCGAGACGATGAGATCACGGTCATTCTCGACGACATGGCCGTAGGCATAACGGTTGCCATAGTGCGAGGGCACGATCGGCGACCAGCCGAGAATTCGGACCTGCCCGCCATGGGTGTGCCCCGAGAGTGTCAGCGAGACGCGGGCCGGCATGCGCGCGAAGACGTCCGGCTCATGCGCCATCAGGATCACGGGTGCGTCGTCGTCGATCCCGGCTAGCGTTGCCGCGAGATCGTGGATGCCGCGTCGCTGGCCACGGCGCGGCCGCAGAAAGGCGAGCTGGTCGCCGAGGCCGGCTAGCCAGAGCGGCCCGGCTTTGGTGTCCAGTCGCCGCGCATCGTTCTCTAGCACCGGAATGCCGACCGCTTCGAGGGCGAGCCTGACCTCGGTGGGGCCGCGATAGTCGCGCTGCGCCCGGGCGTCATGCCACCAGTCGTGATTGCCGAGTATGGCGAAGCGGCCATGAGTGGCGCGCAAGCGGGCGAGTTCGGCTGCCCACGCCGCCTCGGGCGGGTCGTCCGGCCGCTTCGGCCTGCTGGCGATGAAGTCGCCGAGCAGCAGGGTGAGATCGGGCTGGAGGAGATTGGTCTGGTCGACGATCGCGCGCACCCGCGACACCGGCATATGCGGGCCGCCGACATGCAGATCGGAGATCACGGCGAGGCGCAGAGTCTCGCCTTGCGGCCAGCGCGCTGGCTTCAACCGGTAGCGCGTCACGCCCTGACGGGTCGGCTCCCAGGCATAGGCGTAGCTGCCCAGGCCGATGGCAGACAGAAAAAGACCGGCGAGAGTCTGAAGAACTCTGCGCCGGTCAAGCATGGAGGGTCTCGGTAGAAGGTCGTGCCGTGGTCAATCTTCAGAACCGCTGCGCAGGATCGCCGGGACGTCCCTGCGCTGCGGTGTCAACGCGGCGGGTGCCCAGCGAGTTCCAGCGAGAATGGCAGGAATTGCGATTGGGCGAAAGCGGGATGCATAGGCCTCGCGCGCCGTGGCGTCGTGAAAGCTGGCGCTGCGCGGTGCCGTCTGTTGGGGCTTTTGCGAAGACATGACTCTCGGGTTCCATCTAGGCTTGCCGACGGTTCCTGGCCGTCGACAGAGGCAATGTCGCAGCCGATCGGGTCGGGCCGGCGGCGGCATCGTGAAAACATCATGACGTTTTCTGCGTCACAACGAGGTCTTGGCCGGCTTTGGCGTGGTTTCGCTGGCGGCTGCCGATAATCCGCTGCGGTCACGTTCCCGCTATCGCCGTGCGCCCCGTCCCCGCCATCTGTGCGCTCGTCAGATCAAGATTGGACCTCAAATGAAAATGCCCGCCACGAGGGCGGGCATCGAGATCATGAATGCGCAGGCTGCTGTCAGGCGGCGAGCAGACCTTCGGCCTTGACCCAGTCGAGCGTCTTGCCGAGCGCCCGCTCATAGCGGTCGAACATCTCGTCGATCTCGGCCTCGCTGATCACCAGCGGCGGGCAGAAGGCGACGCGGTCGCCGCCCATGGCGCGTAGGATCACGCCCTCCTCCTGGGCGAAGGAAACCGATTTGGCGGCGACGGCCTTCTTGGCCTCGAACTGCGCCTTGCTCGCCTTGTCCTTGACGAGCTCGATGCCGCCGATCAGGCCGACGCCGCGGGCTTCGCCGACCAGCGGATGCTCGGCCAGCTTGCCGAGGCGGGCGAGGAATTTCGGCGAGACCTGCCGGACGCGCTCGATGATCTTGTCACGCTGGTAGATCTCCAGCGTCTTGACCGCGACAGCGCAGCCGACCGGGTGGCCGGCATAGGTGTTGCCGTGGCCGAAGGTGCCGATCTTGCGGCTCTGGTCGACGAGAACCTCATAGACGGCTTCGTTGACCATCACGGCGCTGAGCGGGAAATAGGCCGAGGTCAGCGCCTTGGCGCAGGACAGCGTGTCGGCATTCATCTTGTAGGTGGTGGTGCCGAACATCTCGCCGGTGCGGCCGAAGCCGGTGATGACCTCGTCGGCGATGAACAGGATGTCGTATTTGGCGAGGACGGCGTTGATCGCCTCGAAATAGCCCTCGGGCGGGGTCACCGCGCCGCCGGCGCCCATCACCGGCTCGGCGATGAAGGCGGCGACCGTGTCCGGGCCCTCGCGCTGGATCATCTCGTCGAGCTCGGCTGCCAGCCTCGCCGAGAAATCGAGCTCGCTCTCGCCGGAATGGGCGAAACGGTAGTGATGCGGGCAGGAGGTGTGGAGAATGCCGGGGAGCGGCAGGTCGAAATCGGTATGGTTGGCCGGCAGGCCGGTCAGCGAGGCCGAAGCGACGGTGACGCCGTGATAACCCTTCAGCCGCGAGATGATCTTCTTCTTCTTGGGGCGACCGAGCGCATTGTTCATGTACCAGACCAGCTTGACCTGGGTGTCGTTGGCATCGGAGCCGGCCGATCCGTAGAAGACCTTGGAGATCGGTACGGGCGCGATCTCCTTCAGCTTCTCGGCGAGCTCGATCGCCGGGTCGTGGCTGCGGCCCGAGAAGATATGGGTGAAGGGCAGTTTCTTGAGCTGCTCATAGGCGGTTTCGGCCAGCTCGTCGTTGGAATAGCCGAGCGAGGTGCACCAGAGCCCGGCCATGCCCTCGATATAGTCCTTGCCGGTGGTGTCGTAGACGAAGACGCCCTTGCCGCGCTCCAGCACCAGCGGGCCGACCTCGCGATGGGTGGCGAGATTGGTATAGGGGTGAATCAGCGTTTCGATATCGCGCACGGCGAGGTTGGTCAGCATGCCCGGCTCCGCTTCCTTATGGGACGTTTATGCGAGCATAGCTCCGCAGCCGCGCAAGCGCTGAGCGATTTTCTTGCAGATCGAAGCAGAGTCTGGCGCAGGGCAGTGCCGCGGCGTCGGAAACTTGAGGCGGCTTTTTCCCGATGGAGCCGCCATGCTTCGAGACGCCGCTGCGCGGCTCCCGCGGCACGAGGGCCGATGCCGGGAAATCGCGTCTGGAACGGTTCCAATCATGGCTTGCCAGCAGCAGCGGCGATGCTCATGGTGCGGCCGGTTCACGAGAGGTCCGCATGATCGATCCCGCCACCCTGGCGAACCGGCCGGCGCCGGGCCGCGATTGCGGCAGCTGCACATTGTGCTGCAAGGTCTATGACAATCCGGAGGTCGACAGCGTCGCCGGCGCGTGGTGCCAGCATTGCCTTCCCGGGCGATCCTGCAAGATCTACGCGCAGAGGCCGCAGCAATGCCGCGACTTCTTCTGCCTGTGGATGACGCAGGGCTTCCTCGGCCCGGAATGGAAGCCGGATCAGGCGCGTTTCGTGCTGACAATGGACCCGGCGACCAAATGGCTGTTCGCCCAGGTCGATCCCGGCGCGGCGCAGGCCTGGCGCAAGGAACCCTATCTCGGCCAGTTCCGCCGCTGGGCGAGCGCCGGCCAGCGGCCGGTGATCGTCTTCGTCGGCAAGCTCGCCACCGCGATCCTGCCGGATCGCGAGGTCGCGATCGGCGCGATCGGGCCGCATGAGCGCCTGGTGCTGCGCGAGGAGCTGGTCGGCGGGCGCTCGCGGCCGACGGTCGCCAAGGTGACGGTCGCGGCGTGAGCGCATCGGGCCGGCCCATGCTGCATCATCTCTCCTTCGGCGTCGCCGATATTATGCGCGCCGCAGCCTTCTACGACGCGGCGCTGGCCCCGCTCGGCTATGTCCGTGTCTGGCAGGATCTGCGGCCGGGCGAAGCCGGACAGGCCATCGGCTACGGGGTGCCGGGCAGCGGCGATCAATTGGCTCTGAAGCATTGCCCTGACGGGCAAAGGCCGCCGAGGCCTGGTTTCCATCTCGCCTTGGCGGCGCCGGGTCGTCAGGCGGTCGCGGATTTTCACCGTGCGGCTCTGGAGCATGGCGGCCGCGACAATGGCGCGCCCGGCCTGCGGGTGCATTACGGCCCGAATTACTATGCGGCCTTCGTCGTCGACCCCGACGGGCATCATCTCGAAGCCGTGTTCAACGCAGCCGTCTGATCGTCGCCGGAGGAGGAGGGCACCTTGCACAAGAGGGCACGCGACCATGGTCTGATCTGCGGCTCGCTGACGACCGGCCCGCTCAACGCGATCACGGATGTGGCCGGTGTCATCGTAGGCCACCGGACAATCCGGGAAGGCGGTGTCAACACGGGTTTCACGGCGGTGCTGCCGCATGACGGGGATCTCTTCCGCGAGAAGGTCCGCGCCGGTGTCGAGATCATCAACGGCTTCGGCAAGAGCGCCGGGCTGATGCAGCTCGCCGAGCTCGGCCAGATCGAGACGCCGATCCTGCTCGGCAACACGTTTTCGGTCGCGACCGGGATCGAGGCCCTGGTCGGACGGGCGCTCGCCGCCAATCCGCAGATCGGGCGCAGCACCGGCACGGTCAACTCGCTGGTGCTGGAATGCAATGACGGTTTCCTCTCGGACATCCGGGCACGGCGCCTGACGCTCGCGGATGCGGAAGCCGCGCTCGATGCCGCCACTGGCGGACCGGTCGAGGAGGGTGCGGTCGGCGCCGGTACCGGCATGAGCGCTTTCGGCTTCAAGGGGGGCATCGGAACGGCGTCGCGGCTGGTGGAACTGGATGGCCGCAGCTTCACGCTCGGCGTGCTGGTGCAGGCGAATTTCGGCAATGCCGGCGATCTCGTATTGCCCGATGGCCGTCGCCCGGTGCCATCGGCGAAGCGGACGGCCCAGCCGCCCGAGCGCGGCTCGGTGATCATCATCCTGGCCACCGACCTGCCGCTGGAGAGCCGGCAATTGACGCGCGTCGCCCAGCGCTGCGGCGCGGGCCTCGCCCGGCTCGGCGCCTTCTGGGGCAATGGCAGCGGCGACATCGCCATCGCCTTCTCGACAGCGAACAGGGTCGCGCATCACGAGAAGGCCGATATCGTGCCGCTCGCCGCGCTCAACGAGAACCGCATCGACCTGCCCTTCCGGGCCGCCGCCGAGGCGACGCAGGAGGCGGTGCTGAACGCCATGCTGGCGGCGCCGGAGACGGTCGGTCGCGACGGAAACCGCAGGGCTTCGCTGGCGGATTACTTGTAGGCTTTTACGCCGCGGCAATCGGCGGAACGCGATAGCCGCCGCCGAGTTTCTCCAGCATGGCCCCGACCGCGATGGCGCTTCGGTCCTCACCCATCGGCGCGACGACCTGCACGCCGAGCGGCATCCCGGCCTGCGACGGGCCGACCGGTACGGAGAGCGCCGGCAGGTCGGCGCCGGTCGCAAGGCTCGCCCAGCACAGGAAGTCGAGATAGGGCCGCTCCACACCGTCGATATCGAGCCTGCGGGCATGGAAGTCCGGCAGATGGTCGTGCTTCAGCGCGCCGACCGGGGCGGGCGGGCAGAGCAGCACGTCGTAATTCTGGAAGAAGCGGGTCCATTGCCGCTTCAGCGCGAGGCGGCGCTGCTGGACCTGCTGGTAGAGGCCGGGCGTCATGCGGGCGCCGCGGGCCTGCAGTGACTGATGCGAGAGATCGCTCGGGCTGAACTTGCCGGCCTGCGCCTGGATGCGGGCGCGTACCTTCGGCGGCAGGCCATAGGCGACGACGGCGTGGTTCAAGAGCGCATAGACCTCATAGGCTTCGCTGAAGCGGAAGCCGGGGCGGGCCGCCTCGTCGACCAGCGCGCCGGCCGCGGCGAGGCGCCGGCCGGCCTCGCGTACCGCCTCGGAAACCTCGCGGGTCACGGGCGCGAAGGACTCGCTCGCCCAGACCGCGACGCGCAGCCCTTTGGCGTCGGCGTGACGGGGAGCGGGCAGGGGCGGGCCGGCGACATGGGCGTCGCGCGGGCCGGCGAGCACTGCGAGGACGAGGTCGAGATCCTCGGCGTGGCGGGCGATCGGGCCGGCGACCATCAGGTCGACATTGCGCGCGGTGCGCCGCTCGGGCGGCGGCGGCACGGCCCCCCAGGTCGAGACCAGCCCCCAGCTGGTCTTCAGGCCGAGCACGCCGCAGGCCTGGGCCGGCCAGCGGATCGAGGAGCCGAGATCGGAGCCGAGCTCGAAGGCAGCCATGCCGGTCGCGACGGCGATAGCGGCGCCGCCGGAGGAGCCGCCGGGCGAGTATTCGGGGTTCCAGGGATTGTTGGCGATGCCATGGGCAGGGTTGTAGCTTTGGAAATCGCCGGAGAAGACCGGAACGATGGTCTTGCCGATGATCACCACGCCGGCGGCGCGCAGGCGGGCGACGGCTGCCGCATCCTCTGCCGGAATCCGGTCCTTGTAGGCCGGCAGGCCGCCGGAGGAGGGCAGGCCGGCGACGTCGAAGGCGTCCTTGATGGTGATCGGCAGGCCTTCCAGCGGGCGCGCCTGCCCCGCCGCGATGCGTCGGTCGGATTCCGCCGCCATGGCGCGCGCCGCCTCGCGATCCTGCGCGACGATGGCGTTGAGCGCGGGATTCAGCGCATCGATGCGGGCAAGGGTCGCTTCGAGCAGCTCGCTGGCGCTGAAGCGGCGGGCGATGAGGCCGGCGCGCAGGCTGGTGGCGGAGGCGGTGAGATCGATCGAAGGCATGGCTGATTCCGGCGGCCGAATACCGAATCGTAGCCTGTCCTGAAGGGCGATGAAAACGGGTCTTGCCGCACGATGCGGATCGGCATCGCGCCTTATGGGGTCACGGCGCTGTCGAGGCCTTGCGGACCTGCCTGCTTTCCAAACTCCGGAGAAATGCCTCGCCATCGCGGATGCCGAGCTCATAGGCGAAGCGGATGCCGTCCCAGTTGCGGATGGTGAACTGGCTGACCGGGATCGTTTCGGAGGGGCCGGTGTAGGTCCGGTTCGCGACCTCGGGCACCTGTGCGAACGGGCGCGTGAGCAGCACGAGCGTCGGCTCGCCTTGCTGCTCCAGCTCGGCGAGCGCCCAGGCCGGGGCGCTGTCGACGAGGCCGCCATCGAGCGCGGCGCGGCCCGCGACCAGGCCGCCCGGCATGAAGGGCGGTACCGAGGCGCTCGCCATCAGCGCGGCGACCAGCTCGGCCGGCGTTGCGCAGTCGGCGATGCGGACCAGATCGGGCACGAAGCCGAGCCTGCGGCCAGCGGTCGGATGCACCGGGCGATGCAGGCGCTTTTCGAGCTGATAGGCGCCGATGCCGAGCGCGGCGGCGACGGGCAGCGGCCAGAAGCGTGGGGGCCGCGACACCGCCACCAGGAAATCAGCACGAGCCTGGAGTGCGGCGAGCCGATCGGCAGTGAAGAGCTGGGCCAGCATCTGCTCATAGAGCTCGCCGACCGGGAAGAGGCGGCCGCCGCGGCGAAAGGCCGGCCAGTCCACCTCGGAGGTCCGACCGAGGCAGGCCTCGCGGACCAATTCGCGCACGGTGGGGCCGAGACCGAGCGCGGTATAGAGCATGGCGAAGGCGCCGGCGCTGGCGCCGACGACGCGGCGCGGCTTCAGGCCGATGCGCGGCGCCACGGTCTCGTAGAAGCCGCCCTGCCAGTAGCAACGATTGCCGCCGCCGGCATAGGCCAGCCCCGCGAACACGCGCTCCGCCTATGTCTCGTCGACGGCGCGGGCGAGGTCGCGCCAGGCCAGCACCAGCCGGTCGAGCTCGACGAGATCGCCGGTCGGCAGCTTGCCGAGAGTCGAGGCGACGAAATCGCGCTGCGTCGCCATGCCGGCCTCCGCCAGGCGCCGGCCCTCCGGCGTCAGGTGCATGGCGTAGGAGCGCCGGTCGCCGGCGATGGCGCGGCGCTCGACCAGTCCCGCCTGGACCAGCCTGTCGACCAGGCCCGAAACATTGCCCTTGGTGACGTAGAGCCGCTCGGCGAGCTCGCTCTGGCTGATGCCTTCCCGCTCGGTCAGGGTCGAGAGCAGGTCGAATTGCGGGATGGAGAGGCCGAGCTCGCGGATGCGCGCCGTCATCTGGCCGAGCATGCGCTGGTGCAGCCGCATGAAGCGGAACCAGACGCGGTCTGGTTCGACCGGCTCAGGCGCAGGAACTGGGCGGGATGCTGGCAATGGCTCTTTCCCCCGGATGGTTCATCCCTGAACTAGCTTATCTTCGGCCGCTGCGCGAGGGCTTTCGCGTCCGCGCCTCCCCTGGCTATGCTGCGCAAAACAAGTACTACCAATGGGGAGAAGGCGCATGCTGGGCTTGATGCAGGACTGGCCCCTGCTGATCCACCGGATCATCGACCATGCCGCGATCCAGCATGGCAACCGCGAGGTCGTCAGCCGCAGCGTCGAGGGGCCGATCCGGCGTACGAGCTATGCGCAGGTGCGCGAGAAGGCGCTGAAGCTGGCGAAGAAGCTCTCGGGCAGCGGGATCAAGGTCGGCGACCGCGTCGCGACGCTGGCCTGGAACACCGACCGCCATCTCGAGCTCTGGTACGGCATCACCGGCATCGGGGCGATCACCCATACCGTCAATCCACGGCTGTTTCCCGAGCAGATCGCCTGGATCATCGATCATGCCGAGGACCGGTTGCTCTTCCTCGACCTGACCTTCGTCAAGCTGGTCGAAGGCATCCAGGACAGGCTGCCGACGATCGAGCGCTACATCGTCCTGACCGATCGCGAGCACATGCCGGAAACCTCGCTGAAGGGTGCCGTCGCTTACGAGGACTGGCTCGCGGAGGGCGATGCCGATTTCGCCTGGGCGAAGCTCGACGAGAACACCGCCGCCGGGCTCTGCTACACCTCGGGCACCACGGGCGGGCCCAAGGGTGTGCTCTATTCGCACCGCTCGAACGTGCTGCACGCCATGGCCTGCGCCATGCCCGACTATATGGGCCTGTCCTCGCGCAGCGTCGTGATGCCGGTGGTGCCGCTGTTCCACGCCAATAGCTGGTCGCTGGCCTATTCGGCGCCGATGACCGGGGCGAAGCTCGTCCTGCCGGGCATGAAGCTCGACGGCGCCTCGCTGCTCGAACTCCTGAACGGCGAGGGCGTGACGCTGACCGCCGCCGTGCCGACGGTCTGGCTCGGCCTGCTGCAGCATCTCGAGGCGACCGGCGAAAAGCTCACCAGCCTGAAGCGGGTCGTGATCGGCGGCTCGGCCTGCCCGCGGGCGATGACCGAAGCCTTCGAGACAAAATACGGCGTCACCGTCGACCATGCCTGGGGCATGACCGAGACCAGCCCGATCGGCTCCTTCTGCACGATCAAGCCCGATTATGCCGATCTCGAGGGCGAGGCGCTCTATGACCTCAAGGTCAAGCAGGGCCATCCGCAGTTCACGGTCGAATTCCGGCTGACCGACGATGAGGGCAGGGAGCTGCCCTGGGACGGCAAGACCTTCGGGCGGCTGAAAGTGCGCGGCCCGGCCGTCGCCGGCGCCTATTACCGGCACGACCAGCCGATCCTCGACGAGCATGGCTTCTTCGACACCGGCGACGTCGCGACCATCGATCCGCATGGCTACATGCAGGTCACCGATCGCTCCAAGGACGTGATCAAGTCCGGCGGCGAATGGATCTCCTCGATCGAGCTCGAAAACCTCGCCATCGGCCATCCCGATGTGGCGGAAGCGGCGGTGATCGGCGTCGCCCATCCGAAATGGGATGAGCGGCCGCTCCTGGTGATCGTGCCCAAGCCCGGTCGGGCGCCCGGCAAGGAGGAGATGATCGCCTTCATGACCGGCAAGGTCGCGAAATGGTGGCTGCCCGACGATGTCGTGCTGGTCGAGGCGATCCCGCACACCGCGACCGGCAAGATCCAGAAGACGGCGCTGCGCGAGATGTTTCGGGAGTACCGACTGCCCGCCGTTTAGGCGACGCCGCGGCCAGCCGATCGGCCTGGGGACAACCCGCTGTCGCGGTGCGCGGCGGGCAAAGCTTCATCCCCTCTTAACCCTGCCGGGGTACGCCTCAAAGCAGTCGTTAACCAATGTGCCGTGCTTGCTGATGTCCATGCGTCGAGTGAATTGGAATCTCCAGGCGGAAGGCGCCGATTCCTCCCTTCAGCCCCAGACCGGCCAGTCGGCTTCCGAGCCGGCCGCGGTCCGTTACTGGCGGACGCCGAGGAAGACCGCGAAGCCGCGTGTCGAGCCGGAAGTCGTCGAGGCGGAGGTCGTCGAGATCAGCCTTCCCGAACCCGAGCCCGAGCCAGTGCCGCTTGCCCCGGCCGAACTCGACCGCGTCCGCTTCTGGCGGACGCCGCGGCATCTGATGCAGCAGGTCTGGGGCGAGGCGCAGCTCGCCGAGATCGCCGCCGCCGAAGGCACGTCGGAAGCGATGGTCGCCGCGCTCGACAGCGAGGGCTCCGCGCACGCGCCTGCCATGGCGTGCGAGGATGCGGAACCGGGCGTCGAGACGATGCCGTCGACGCCTTTCGCCTTCCTGTCCGACGACGCCTTCTGGGAGTTCATCCCGGATGCCGAGCGGGCCGACGAGACCGCGATCGAGACCCTGGCCGAGACGCTCCCCGAGCCGGCCCTGCTGCCCGCCCCGCCGCTGCCGCCGGCTCTGGCCGAAGAGCGGCGGGTCGTTCCGCAGGCCGACGGCTTCATGGGTGCCGCGGCGACCGCGACGCCCTGGAGCGGCATGGGCTGGACGCAGAGCTATCGGCTCGATGTGAGCTTCACCGCCCCCGCCATGCCCTCCGCTCCGCCGGCAACCGCACCGGTCGAGCCGCCGGTGCAGGAAAGCCCGCCGCCGGCACAGGCGACGAAAAACGCCGTCCCGATTCTCAAGGCCGAGCGCCCGCAACGCGCGCCCGAGCCCGACGCCTCGGCGCAGCGCGCGAAGCGCCGCGGCGTCGAGATCGCGCCGGCGGTTTCGGTGGTGATCCCGGGTTTCGAGCTGCCGCCGATCGATTTCCTGGCCGAGCCGCCGCAGATCGAGAGCGCGATCCCGGTCGAGATCTTGCAGCAGAATGCGGGCTTCCTCGAAGGCGTGCTGGAGGACTTCAATGTCCGCGGCGAGGTCGTCCAGGCCTGCCCCGGCCCTGTTGTGACGCTTTACGAATTGGAGCCTGCACCTGGGACGAAGTCGTCGCGGGTGATTTCGCTGGCGGACGACATCGCGCGTTCGATGAGCGCGATCTCGGCGCGCGTCGCGGTGGTGCAGGGCAAGAACGCGATCGGCATCGAATTGCCCAACACCAAGCGCGAGACCGTCTTCCTGCGCGAATTGCT